>CAVIFQ010000007.1:0-83855 GCA_963642055.1 Roseburia hominis
GTAAGAGAGTCACCCAGAATCACATTACCCTCAAACCTCAAAATATATTGCGGTTTAGGGGGTATTTGTGGGTCACAACCACTTGTGATCCAGGCAAAACAATTGTATCGCCAAATCAAATTTCGCAATAGTCGGAATCGATAATGGTCGTATTTTTTATCAATGATCCTTCATTCCTCGATGATGAAGTTAGGTTAACCAAGGTCAATCCCATTAAAGCCAATTCGTTTTGCAAATCCGGTATCTTTTCAGTCTCTAAAATCGAGAACAGATCGAAAGTTATTATGAAATGACACTGGGAAATCTCTTGAATAGCCCTCAAATACGAAAGGAAATCGTTTAGAAAATCGTTACTTTCGGCGCATGAGAACGAAAATGATGATGTTTGCATAAGCTTGTCGATGCCGGACTCTCGGTCGAAAGTCATTGGGTAATTAAATTCGGAAGAAATGTCATCCAAAAGATCACTGATTTCTCTATTTATGTTGTCGATAGCCTTTTTTCGGTCGTCATTCATATAAGCTTTTGAGGCTTGCTTGTATATCATGGTTAGGACCTTCTTGGAGTTCGGATTCAGGTCAAGGAGCGATTTGATAAACAAAACCTCTTTCGATGGCGAAACCAAATCGGCATTTTTAGTGACAAAGATTTGTTCGTCATCCTCAAGGAACAAGCCTTTCAAAATTCGATACAGCATCGATGGCACTTCGATAACCAAATTAGTAATTTCTCCCGGCACAGCCTCGATGCTCTTTTCAATACCTTTGAATCTGAGTTCAATCATAATTCCACCACCCTTTTGTCATCCATAATCACATCAGTAAGAATCGTTCCCACCAAAAAGTCCATTGTTGAGAATTGCTTTTCCGTTACTCGTAGCACTATCACGGATCCCTCCTTTGGTAACACCTTCTTTACCTTTTCTTTTGTTGAATCAGCAGATTGCGCATCCATATCCAACTTGATATAGACGGATTTTTGCAAAATGCCAAAGCCGATTTTCTTAATATTCTTAACGAATTTCGTATACGCTCTTCGCTGAGCGTCTTTCTCGACTGGCAAATCAAAAAACAATATCGATCTCATACATCTATATGGCGTCATAGCTAATGAATTTCGCCCTCCTTAAATTGCCTTCATTCAGCACCGATAACATCGACTGGATATATAAATGAATGGCATTATCCAAAATCATGTTTTTCTCATCGAAAACGACGACGAGATTCAAAGCATTTATAAGTTCCGATTTAAAGTTCTCATTATTGAGCGTCCCTTTGAGAACCAACCTGTCGATCAGTGGTCTTAAGGGTTCCATCAAATCGCAAGAAAGGTTAAACGGGTTCTCTTCGCCGATATGATGAATCCCTAATTCGGTTAAATAACCGAACGCTTTTACCTCTCGGTTTATTGCCGAGAGAATAATCGAATATCCGTAATTCAAATAAGCGTTGGTGTCACATTCATCGCCTCTAGAAAAGTTATTACCGAAACAGGAATTGAAGTACACCTTCGCTGAATGGCCTTCTCTATTCGTGGTATCGCCTGGCAATACGCAAGATAAATAGTCAGCAAGTTTCGACACCGAATCGATTTTGCCAATCAAATCCAGATTGTTCTTTTGCCCTTCGATCTTCTTTTTAATGATCAGCTGCCATAGAGCATCCATATCTTCGCGCTTCCAGCTACATTGAGCGCGAATCTTCTCGAAATTGTTATACGCACCGTAATAAGGGACCAATTCTCCCTGCGGATTGGATTTGGCATCACAAAACATAACTTTGATCTTCTTTTCCATCAGCATAGACAAAAGGGCCGCCGTTATAGCGACCCCCGTGTTTTGGATAATCAAAGTACTGATTTCGTTCAGGCAAATCCTCTTTTCAGAATCCGCGGTGCGATAGACAAGATAGTTGAGAGAATATTCCAACTTGCATCTTGTTTTAACCACAACCGTCCTAAACGACATCTTAGCAGCCTTTCCAAAGCGTTTTAGTGAAGAAACCTGTAGGAGATTCGACAATAATTGAGCAATTTGCTGGAAGGTTAGCAGATATGGTGAGACCTCCAGCGCCGCCACTTCCACCAAGAAGAGACAAATCAACGCGTTGAATCGAAGACTCAAAATATTTAACCAATTGCATTATTTGATATGCCTTGACATAAATTGGTAATGATTCGAAAGCACGTGATGAATCAGACAATTTCAGCAGCTCGACAACAGATTTCATTCCGGTTAAAAGAGATAAACGCTTCAAATTTGTGCTTGCCAATTTTGAATATATAGCGAACATCTCATCTGAAGTTAATTTTATCGCTGAAGATTTTTCGTCTTTAGCCGGGCTGATTATTATGCTGTCGCTATCCATCAACATGTATTCTTTGATTGTTTCTTCTGCTTTAGGCCAAGTTTTATTCTCAGACGATAACGCTACTTTCTGTTTTGACAAAAAATCCAGTAACTTTCTAATTTTCTTTATCGTCTTAATTTCGGTTTCTGAATAAAAAGTATGTGATTCGTTCTTCACATAATAATTTTTCAATGGATGGCTAGCACCACTAACAACTGCTTTTGATGGCCCATCTTTTAATAGCATATTGATTCTTAAGCACGGGCATATTATTCGATCGCATTCAATTCCGTTGCTCTTCAAATACGTGACTATGCTATTTGCGTTGCCTGGATTGCAGTACATACTCGGCAGCGAAGCTAAAAACACGGTTTTCTTTTTGCCAGATTTGCGCTCTATTAGGGCGAAAAAGTGACACTGTAAACTAGATTTACCACCGTATTTGCTCGTATCTGAAAGAGGACCGCACATTTTTAGCGGTATTAAGTTTTTCCCTTTTGGATAAATCGTCTCTTTCATCAAAGCCCCGCCCTTGATGTGCTGCATGGTAGTTGTCATTACGTCAAAGCGACTATAGATGTTCTTTTTGATCATCGGAACAAACGTTGAATAATCCCATACGACTCCACCGTCAGTATCTAAAAGCTGTGAACGATTACAGACTCCATTTTCGTCATAATATTCATCAAAAACGTTATAAAGATTCAATGATGCTTGGCGTGAATTCACTTTGCTCAAGAAACGTGCAGAATTGTCGTCTTTTCCGTTTTTGCCATAAAGCGAATATTTGACAAAACGGTCGAAATAAGTGGCGATAGCTCTACCTACGCAAATATTCAGATAAGCGTCATGAGCATGATGGAAATCATTCGCATCCCTTGATTTTACGATGTCATATTTTTGGCGGAACGTACTGACATTCTCAGCTTTTGAGTAAACGACTTTAGGAGTTTTTCCATTTTGATCTTTTTGGAATCTACCAATTAACGAAACAAGCGCTTTGACGGCTTGATTGGTATAAACGAGCTGACGATTGACGAAAGATGTCAATTCTTCTTCGCTCAACGGTGTTGTTCTAGTAAGAGCAGCAAATTTCTTCTCCGTCATCAAACCTGCTTGTTTCAAAAAGCGATAGAAAGCAGTCGCTTTTTCCCTTCCGCATTTAAACGTTGCGTCAGTTAAAGGATATGTTGCGCTCTTATTTCTATTGAGGGAGCTATGAACAAGGACGCGGTTAGAGACGCTATCATCTTTTACTAAAGATTGAGGGATGATGTGATCGATATCGTAATTGCCGAGATCGTTCAAATCAATCGGCTCGAGACTATATGCATCTCGCCCCATCTGCAGGAAATAAAGGAAGTATTTATCACTTCTGAATTTCCCCAAATTAACATCGTCGAGTTTCCCCGACGCGTTGCTCAAGGCTTCCTTTTCTATAGCGGATAAAGCAAACTTTTTGGCTTCCTTATACTGATTGGCGATGAAATCTTTTCTCGAATCTTTTTGCTTCTTTTCTTCGCGGTTACTTCTGGTGCACTCGATGTAATATTCATCAATCGGGGCATGCAGAATCTTTTCGACGTCTTCAATGATGGCCATCGCCTGAATAAGAGGGCGTTTCATACCTGGAGACACGTAGGAATCATCAACAAAATTTACAATTGCTTGATGCTTTTCCTCAGGCGTTTTAACCGTATCGTCAAAATCGTTATTGGCGTCCCTTATTTGCTCACCGAAGGTGAACTTATTGTCATTGATGAGCTCCATGAGATTGAGATTCGTATCCCTCATCAAGGAAATGAGCGATTTTTCGATTATTTCGCCATCGCTTGTCTCGAATGGAGTCTTCAGTTCCAAAAGTTCACGCGATAATCTGCCCCAGCCAGTCAATCTCTTATTTTTGATTGCGTTGATGGCCTGCTTATCGGTTATTCCGTACTTCGTTTCGAGACGACGTTTAACAATCGAAGAATCTTCGAAAACGGTCAAATCGCGAATGATGTCTTCAACTTGGTCGACATGAGTATCGACATATTCTTTTCCTAAGACCTTGCTAAAGAAAACGTAGCTGCTCATCGAGGCGTTTAGATCGGTTAATTCCTTCCCACCGCTTGTTAAAACCTCAGGTTCATGATCGGTCTTCCCTTTGAAATAATCCTTGATCATTTTCGTTGTAACCTTGGTTTTGGTTTTGAAGAGGTTCTCGATCAAATCGGCTTTCATCTCTTTCGACATGAATTTGCCATTGACGGTCACCTTGTTAAGCAAAGAAAGCACTTCGTATTCCTGGAACAAAAGCGAAGCCTTCGGCAAGCAATAGCAATCCGGCAAATACGTGCACTTATTCAACATCCTATTTATGAACTCTTGAGCTGAGGCGTCTTTATCAACGATTTTGTCGAAGTTCCAAGGATAAATCTTCGCTTTGTCGTCGTTTTTCTTAATCCACGAAAAATGTCCCCTAGGGTCTTTATCGTTCCCGCAAATAAGTGGTCCAACGTAATAAGGTATCTTGAATTCTAGGATTTTTGCAATTTTCTCTTTCGTACTTATTCCTTCAGCGTCTTTAGAATTCAAAAACTCATAATACTTAGACTGCTTTTCGAGAATAACTTCCATCTCTTGCTTATTGAGCTGATATGGATATACACCATTGTCGCTGGAGTTTTGGCGCTCAAGATACACCCTATCGTCAATTTTCAAATATACGTCTTTCAAGAAAGGGTCAAGCTCATCGATTTTTAAGTTTTTGGCGTCTAGCCCTAAAGTCTTTTTTAGATAGGCGTAGAAAGCATCTCTCGAACAATGAGCACATCTTATTCTGGTTTTGCCCTTTCCGTCTTTACTCGTGGTATTCGTCAAGCCGATGTAACGAACATAGTTGTCAATTTTCTCATCGTAAATACGGAAAAGATTGTTATACGTCCCCTTTGGGAGCGATCCTTCTTTTTCTTTCTTCTTCACGTATGACTTAAGAGCGACAAGATCTTTCTTGTGCCTCTCGTAACGCTGAACCATCGAATCCGATAAGGTTTTCGCATCGCCTAGTAGGCGCCCAAGAAGCAAGAAATCGTAAATCTTTTTGCAAACGGCAACCATTTTAAGAGCTGGGGAATTTGAAAAGGTTTCGCTCAACTTGCCGAATTTTTCTTCAAACGCAGCATCGTCGAATTGAATGTCCTTTGGATCGATTTCCTCGTCGGAATCGTTATAGAAAATATCTTTGGTCTGTGTTTTGCCACCAGCAATGAGCTTAAAAACAACGTTTTTCGAATATTTATCATTTGCCCCAAATAGTTCAACAAGCGCATCTTTTTTCGCGTTGATGCCACGGGCTGTAACAACCTTTTCTTTCAGTGATTGAACGAAATCCTGAAAAAATGTCAGTTGTTTAGCGTCATCAATTTCGCTCAGCGATTCATTAAGTTCTTTGAAAAGAGCTTCACCCTCTTCTGGATCAAATGGGCTAATTGTCTGACCTTCATTCAAGAAATTGCCGCGATATTTGACCATATGAGCCAAAGCCAAATAGATAAGGCGGATATCGGCTTTTTCGTCTTTCTCTATGAGTGCTTTGCGAAGGTGATAAATCGTCGGATATTCTTTGTGATAATCCCTATCGCTATAGTCTTTATCGACGAAAAGGAGGTTATCATACGATGATATTGCCGCGCTTTTGTCATCTTGCTGATAAGCTGATTCGTTCAAGCGCAAGAAGAAAGTCGGGTCGACTTTATCAATTTCTTCTTTGAAAAGAAGCTGAAGCAAATCGATTCTTTGCTTCCTTCTCGCAAGTCTTCTTCTATTTGTGCGTTTCGCGCGGCGATCGCTCGCTGGTTGAGCCTCTTCAAATAAGCGCGCTCCCCATAGGGATTTCCCGCCTTTTTTGACTATTTGGTCATTCTCATCAGTCACGCACCATCCAACCGAATCAGTGCCTAAATCTAGGCCCAGTAAGTACTTTTTTGCCATTTGACTTTACCCTCCTTAACGGCTATATTGTGGGTGTGATTCACCCAGAATCGCATTACGAGTTCAAATAAAGATTCTTCTAAACCTCAGACACGTTGGTGTCGCAAAGCGTCCGAATTAGGGCGTTTTTTGTTTGACTCCTTGCAATATCTATATGCGCATATTGTACACGTTAGAAGGATTTACAATCATGAAAATTCATCATTGCTCATCTAGCGAATCCGAAAAAAATTCGCCAATCAAAGAAAATGGATCAGCGAAAACAAACTGAATGCTTGCTTTTGAGGAGCGTTAAACCGCTAGTCTTATAACTCCATCCGCAAAAACCGTGGATGGTAAATATCACAATCCGTATTATTGAGATTGCTGCCGGATTCGTTGAGGTTATAGGTAATGACAATCGAATTGCCTGTACTTAAAACGGGGTGGGCTTTCGCATTATATTGGGAGATGCTGCTCCTATAAGAAGTCTCCTCGCAGTGATAAAGAATCTCTTTTTCGCTGAATGAGGCATACGGGGAATCACTCACCCTCATCATGACGTCCCGCCCAATGGTGTTATCTTGATAAACAAGAAGATACTTGCCGTAGTAAGAGGATTCAGGATCATTCATCTCAAGCACCGATAACTCGCATGAAACGTTCCCGTTATCGGTCAAGGGGGCGCACTTAGAGATATCGTCCACAAAAGAAGCCCCATCCCAATAAGAATATTTATCAAGATCCTCAACTTCGTTCTCTTTGACTCTGGAAACCACCAAAGAGCGGCGATTGCTCTCATTATCTCTATCCATATATCCATATATATAAATATAGCCGTCTGGGTTCAGGGCCTTAGAAGAGACAGTGTTTTCGAAAACGCCCGAGCCGAAGATAATGGACTTATCATCCGAGAAATAGGAAAGACGGTTCGTTGAAGCGTCGTATATTTTCCTGAAGGATGAGAAATCGACTTCTTCATCAACGATCGAGAAAGCAAAAAGGTCTTCTCCGACTTGATTAAAGCCGAGCGCCCCTTCTTTGGCGATGTATAGCCCGAAAACATAATAAGTATCTCCGACCACGAAGGAATCCCCCAGCCAATAAAAGGCATCGGCAGCAGAACGACTCTCGTCTTTCTCTGCTTTGATGGGTAAAAACTCACTCTCAACAAAATCGATATGATTCTCGCCGAGATAACCAAATGACTGGTTGGTCATATAGTTATTGACCCGCTGCTTACTCACGGCATTGATTTCGCCATGATACGTATCAGAAAAATTAAAGGCGATTTTTCCTTCACCTCCGATTGATTGGTCGCCGCTTAGCCGCGTAGAGAAAATGCCATCTGCCCCACTCCAAGAGGAAGAATAAGAAGAGACCATCCCCGTCAAATCGATATCTTTGGATACGCTCTTCCCTTCGCCTTTCTCGATTCTGAAAGCCCCTAAAGCGTTATAGGGGCCACCGTAATTGCTTAAGAAAGAGAAACGGACACATTGAGCGGAGAGATTGGTAAGTGTAACTTCCAAAGAAACTGGCATCCCCTCTTCTCCCGTTCCCTTGGGAAGAGAGTAAGTCCCAACGCTTTCAAAATCCGTATTGTCTTTAGAAAGAGATATCTCGAGTTCCTTCGCCCCGTAATCAAGATGCTCCTTATCGTTGTAGTTCCAAAAAGAAATAGATTTGAGCGGATATTGCCCACCTAAGGAATAGATCAAAACGCTTCTACTCGTATAGCTTTGGTAATACGGGTTCGCGGTCAATTTATCGCCCTTTAAACCAACTCCTAAAGCGGGCACGTTGTTTTTCCATTCATTCTTATCGAGATAACTATAGGGAAGAAGGCTATTTTCTTCGTTTCGATAAGCGAAAAACCGCACCTCGGATAGTCCAAATTGATTGGCCCCATAGTTCTCTAAAGCCTCAATCTTCACGAATTTGGCCTTTATGCCACCGAAATCAAAATACGCCTTTTCGTCAATCGTACTGGCATAAGAAGGAACGCCTTCGCCTTTTGAAAGAGTGTGTTCGCCAAAAGAATGGTAATGGTAATTATCCTCGCTATAGAGGAGACGGAAGCGCTTGATGCCGGCATCTAACTTGCTAGGCCGGTTATAGTTCCAGATCGCCATATGGCCCAAGGCTACGAAAGAAGAGAAAACGAAGGTGATCGAACCTGTCGTATCTCCACGCATAGAGATATACATACTATCAAGCTGCTTCTCGTTCGAATGAGTATGATAAAAAGCTTCGCCCCCGCTCATGCCGGAATCATCGATGAGATGAGAGACGCTGAAAAGTTCACTGGAGGCAAGAGCTTTATCAACTTTGATCATTTCTCCGCGCTCTTCGCTCACCTTTCGTTCATATTCAAGGCTGACTCCCGTATTGATGGGAGATAAAGCTTCGCTAGAAGAGGAGGAGCTCTCGCTGCTGATACTAGGTGAGCAAGCGGATAAAAGAAGCGAGAGGAAAATGAAAGCGGCTTGTCTCTTTTTCATATATGGGCCTCCAAAAAATGCGGACGATAAATATACGTCTCTTTGACTCTTCTCTCCGAAAGCGAATTTACGTGATAAGAGATGCATAAGCGATCGTCAAAAGAAAAAGCGGGCTGTATTTTGGCGTTATAAGCAATATCTTCGCCGCTCATTTCTGGGCATTCATAGATGAGTTTGCCTTCTTTGATGGGCTCGCCGAGTTTTTCAAAAGACGTCAGACGTATTTCCTTATTGATGCCATATGGCGAATAAGCGATCCAGTAACGGCCATTATATCGATAGACCTTATTCTCCGCCCCAAGGAATGAGCACAGAATAAAGGCTTTATCGATTGTTTCGCTATATGAGCCATCTTCCTGCAAAAAGAGGAAATGCGGATTTTTCAAAGAAGTAGTTCTAGCCAAAAGAGTTTTCTTCTTGTCTTCATTCGTGTAGCAAAAAGCGTAATAGTAATCGCCTTCTTTAATGAGAGCGCTCCCGTAAATGATCTCTTTCGGGAAAGAAACCACTACTTGCTGATGAAGGATATCCCCTTCATTTGAAAGAGTGAGACGCAGCAAAGCGCTGCCTAGTAAAGAAAAAGGTGCTCCGTCAACGACTCTTAAGACGAATAGATAAAGCTCATTGTCTTCAAGATATCCATCCATCAGCCAGTAATAAGAGCCGTCATTCTCGATAGGCGAGATGACTGCCTTGTCGCCAATAATGGTCTTGTATGCAGAGAAATCGTTTTCCAAAAAGAGCAAAGAGTTGTGAGTGAGAGAGAAATCGACGAGCTTGTCATTGTCTTTTCTTGTTGTTACAGTGTCAGAAAAATAAAAGAGGTAGCCGTCTTTATATTTATAAGCGTAAACGCCATCGCACCCATTCGCGCCTCTTTCGCGGTCAAAAAGCGCTTCAAGGCGTTTCGCTACCTCATCCATTGAATTTCACTCTCAAGAAACGCGGATGGTAAATGGAGGAATCCTCTTTATTGGCTTTCATCGACATATCGTTCACGTTGTAGCTCACGAGAATCTCGTCTTCTTTCGATAAGTGAAGATGCGCTTTCGCGTTATAGGTATAGGTAGTCGCGTTATATTGCTTTAATTCGGGCGTCAGATAAAGCGGGCAAACAGAGGCGCTGAACTCATAAGGAGAGTCCATCACGGCATAGCTTACGTATTTCCCAATCGAATCGTATTGAAAAATAGCCAAGTACTTCCCTTTGAAGTATCCAGCTTTTAAAGGCATGACGGACATCTCGGTAGAGACGTGAGGCACAAGTTCCTTGGCTTCGCGATAATCCCTCACCCACTCTTTTCCGTTATAGTAACGGAGCTCATTGTAATCTCCTAAAGAGGATGGTGTGATCCGAGCTACCACCGAGGAGCGAAGCATCTTCTTGCGGTCGTTTTTATAGCCATAAATGTAGAGGTAACCGTCAGTTTCGCTGTTATCGAGAATCGCGCTGCCCAAAATGAACTCCACGTCATTATCCAGAGCGTAAAAAGGCACTTGTCTCATCTCTACGCTTGCTAAATCAAGCTTATTGTCGACGATTTTGACCCGTACCTCGTTCACGCCGGCAATGCGGAACTCGAAACCTTCAATCCCGTTCAATTCCTCCTGCACGATTTCTGGATAGACGATGAGGATATCTCCGTCAACGTATCCATCCTGCAGCCAGAACCAAGATTTGACGTTCTCGTAAGCGCTTAAGGAGGAAGCTTCTGCGCTCACATCTGGCAAATAACCATCCTCATCGTAAAAACGAACCTTGTTTAAGCCAATGGAGTCGTCTTTCTCCGTCAATCCGCTTTTCTTCTTAAGGACGAAGCGGACGAAAGAGGCACTGAAAGAAGTTTGGATCACGCTTACGGTTTTCCCGTCTTTGTTCATTTCGAGTGAAAATAAGCCTATGGTCGAATATTCTTCCCCATCATTTGATACAAATATTTCAATGTCTTTCGCCCCACGCTTGTAAGAATCTTTTAAGCCATATGAATCATCGAAGAAATTCTCGATTTCGATGTGCTTGATGTCTTTCTTTCCGTGCAAGGAGAAATCGATATGCGTCTCCTCATCTAATCCCAAGGCACTGATATAAGGCTTAAGCGGGATATCTTTTCCGAGATTAAGCGTCAGATTCGTAGGCAAATACCCAGTTCGCGTATATTTTTCCTCTAGCGAAAAGGAAGAGATAAATGCGCCTTTTTCATCACGGTTGACATAAAAGGAATATTCCCCCTCATTCAAGTAGCAGAGGCTATTATTCACCATCTTCGTCGGCTCAAGCCGTTTATTGGAAGAGAGTGATTCCCCAACGAAAGTGTCACCGAAAACGAATAAGGTTGGATCATTCATCTGATTGTAGTCTTCTTTGTGGGCGAGATTGAAAGAGTAAATGCCGTCTGCCCCGCTCCATAGATGATGGCGGTTAAAAACATCGCTCATTTCTTTTAAAGGCGAAACGATGAAACCATGTCCTTCATGAATCTCGTAAGGCGTTGGCTCTTTCCCCGTCAAGCGAAGGTAAGCAAAAGTCTGGTTCTCTTTGGGGGAAGAAAAATAACTATTTCCATCAAACGAATATTCGATTTTGACTTTGCCTTTTACTTTACCCAAAGGCAAAAAAGAGGCGCTTTTTAGAATAACGACCTCGTTTTTGCGGAGATTTCCGGAATAAAGGAGATCATTGAACATGCTTTTTACCTCGCGCTTTTTCTATCGCTTCATCGATATAAGGAGTAATCGCAAAATACCCATCCGCATTTAAGTGAAGGCCTTCGCGGGTGTAGTCAAGGCGCAGCTCACCATTCTCGTCTTTAAGCACTTTATCCAAAGACAGGAAGCTCACGCCCGGCGTCTTCTCCAGAAGCGCGTTCACCTCCCCTATCAGCTTATTGTCTTTGTTATCGACGGAAGCGCGATCGATTTTAGGGTCGTTGCTTTTATTGACTGGATAGAGCCCTTCAAGAATGATTGAGGCTTTGGGAGTTTTCTCCTGAATCTCTTTTATGATCGTTTGGATGGAAGACGCTATAGAAGAAGGGGTTACATCCTTAATAAAGGCAAAATCATTGATGCCGATCAGAAGAACAACCACGGAAGGCGAGAGAGCGAAGACGCTTTCTTCAAGCCGCCTTTTGAGCCCTTCCGTCGTATCGCCTCCGATTCCACGGTTATAGACCCTATATCCTTTATTAATAAAGCACTCATTGACGGGGTAGTTATCGGTGAGCGAGTCGCCGACGAGAACGACTTCGCCTTTTTTCGCTTTCTGGTTCAATAAGGCGAATTCGGCTTTCTTTTGCTCGTATCCCGCCTTCAAAATCCAATCGAAAGTATCGCCAGCCCCTTTATCGTAATTTGCTTTTTCCTTCTTTTTGCTAGAGAGAAGAAGAGAAAAACAATACGAAAGCGCGAAAAGAAACAAGACGCCGAACGTTATCGAGGCAATGATCCATTCCATAAAATCTCCTTCGCCTTTTTGGCACTTCCTTTTCCTGGGTCGACTTCTCCTTTGTATAGTCGTAGATGCTTGAGATTGCTTTCTATCATCTTCAATAAGGAGGTTCGGTAAAGGCTATCGGCCGTCCCTAATCCACCGATGATCCCAAAAGGCACATCGGTATCGATATCGAGACGGCGATAAGTCGCTTCCACCATCTGGTAGGCTTCTTGCGCGGCCATAAGAAGGATTTTCTCAGCATAAAGATCGGTCTCATTTTCCGTCACGATTTTCGAAAAAGCGGCGATTTCCTTGCGACCCGCTTTTTCCATGAAAGAGGCAAAACTTACTTGGTCATCAAAGCCGAGTTTCTCTTTCATCGCAAAAAACAAAGGGCCTTGCTTTTCGCGCCCATCGATTCCTTTCGCGAAATATTGGAGCGCTTTTCTCCCGATATCGTATGAACTGCCCAAATCGCCCTCTTGGTAACAATATCCGCCACTTCGCGCGCTTTTCTCTCGGTATTCCCCATAACTGACGGAGCCAGTGCCGGCGATAAGAATGATTCCTTCCCCGTGCTCATTTATCGCGTAAAGAGCGTTCACGCAGTCATTGTCGCTTTCATAAAGCGGGGCGCCAAAGACTTCTTGTAGCAAGGTGTTGCAGGCTTTCTTTTTCTTTTCGCCGATGATGCCGCCGATGCCGGCGAATACTGATGAAGGGGCGAAGGATAAACGTTTTTTCGCTTCGAGGAAGGTCTCTTTGATTTTTTCTGGCGAGTAGGTATCGAAAGCCGTTCCGCCCAAAACGAAACAATCGATGAGCTTTCCCTCTGCGTCGATAAGGGTAAATGATGTTTTGCTCCCGCCCCCGTCGATTCCGAGAGCGTACCTTTCTTTTTTATCGCACATAAGCTTGGATGACCCCCACTTTTTCGCCTTCTTCCAAAGGCTCGATGTAGTATTCCTTTATCGTGGCAGGAATGATGAATGTTTCCGCGTAATGCACCTCAAATGGCTTGAAGCTGCCATCTATCGAGCTAATTTTGGCTGCCTTACCTTCCACGAGGTTATTCATGTTGACGGAGCCATGCGTTTTGACTACGATGCGCGAAGAGAAGAATTTCCTCCGCGTCTCGATAAACTCGGCTTCATGCAGCCCCGTTTTGACCCAACCATCATCCAAAGAAGAGAAATGATTCACGAGATTCTCTTTGACCCAGTTTGTGGTGCGGTCAAACTGAATGACTTTCTCCCCATGCTCAATATGGATGGGACGAGGGAGCCCATCTAAGCCGACTCTTCCCCAGTCATATAGCTTGAAGGTGAATATATATGGCGTGGCGCTGATTTCTAAAACCATCGCGTTTTTGCCAGAGCAATGGATCGTGCCAGCCGGAATAAGGAAATGGTCATGTTTTTTCGCGGGGAAATTGTTAATGAATCTATCAGCGTCAAATTCTTTTCCTGTGCGTTGACTCTCTTCTAACGCCTCCACGAGTTCCTCTTTCTTGACGCCTTCCTTTAACCCCAAATAGACGGAAGCATCATCCCCCGCATCGAGCAGGTAATAGGATTCATCCTGCGTATAATGCATCCCGAAATTGTCTTGGATATACTGGGTCAATGGATGGACTTGCAAGGAGAGATTGCCGCCATCCATCGTATCCAGGAAATCAAAACGAATCGGAAATTCATCGCCAAAGCGCCCATAAGCTCTCGTCCCCAAAAGATTCTTGGGTTCGAAAAACACCAAGTTTGAGGCAGGCGTATATAGCAAAATCCCCGCAAAAGCGAAGCAAAGTGCGTTTTCTTCGGGCACGCCGTCGAATGACCAAGCATAATTTTCTTTGCTTGGGTCAAGATGGCACACTTCCTTCATCCATTGCCCTCCCCAGACCCCTGGATCGAAATACGGGACGAGGCGGAAGGGGCGGAAAGACAAATCATGCAGCGCCGAAAATAGGGAGGAGGTCTCTACCATCTTCCATTCTTTATCGTCATTCGCGTCGATATAGAAAACGCTCTTTTTTAGTATCTTCTTTTTGAGGCGATCGACCACTCTCCATTCCACAAAATATCCGCGCTTGAATTTCCTGAGCGGATCCTCAGTGAAATTATCGGCGTGCCAATTGCTTTCTTTGTTTCTAAAGCGAAGTTGCATTTCCCAACGGGTGATTTCGGTGTAAACGATATTCATGTCGCTTAGTAAACTTGCGCCGAAACCATAAATGACGGCTTTTTTCGGCAAAGCGTTTTTCGCTTCTTTGATTTTCTCCAAATCGTAAAAGTCCTCAATATGGAAATGGCTCATGATGCCGAAGACCCGATCATCGGTCAAAAAAGGCTTAATCAAGGAAAGGATATCCTCGTTGCTCTTCGCGTAACTCTCAGCGTCAATGAGAGAAACCCCCATCTTATCCGCCAAAGCGGAAGCAACTTCCTTCAGCGCGTCTTTATGAACGCCCGGATAAAGCTCAAAGGTCACGTAGTCTTCGTCTTTAAAGCGAGCGAAAAGCGCATCAACGATGCTTGCTTTCCCAGCATAAGCCTCTCCTTTGGCCTCGTTCACCGGGTTTTTATCGTAAAGGGAAACAAACGGCAAATAGTTATGCTTTTGGCTCATAGGTGTAATTTCTCCATAGATAGTTGAGTATCTTCGCCTCTAGATAGGCCACTCCGCCGAAGACGATGAAAAGGAAGGCGAAGCTTACGTAGACGATTAAGTAAAGCGAACCGATAAATAAGGCCGCGAAAGGGATAGATAAATAGAAATAACGATGGGCAAAGAGGAAGGACAAATAAACGTGATGAATCGCATCGCCCTCGAATTTCACCGAAACGGGATAGAAGAAGCTCGCGACCATCGCTACTTCGAGAAGAAGGGCCAAGAGTAAGGCGAAAACGACAATCTGAATGGCCCCTTTCTCTAAAGACGAATAGAGCATCGTGATCAAAAAATAAGAACCCACGGCCACTAGAAGCAGCACGATATTGATCACGATCGTCTCCTTGAATTCCTCTTTGAAATGCTTGAAGTAATTTCGGATATAGTAGCCAGAATCATCACTCTTAAGTTCCATAAAAGAGGCAAGCAAAGCGCTCCATGAGGTTCCTATCCCTAAGCCAAGCGTCACAGCGCTTGAAAGAAGGAAAATCACATTGAGGAGCAATACGCTGCCGATTAAGTTGATGACTTTGGTGACTTTTTCCATAAATTAAGAGATGGGCGACTCTTGTTGTGGGGGTAGGAATCGCCCATCTGGAAGAGACGAGCTTATTTGCTCGCCTTCTTCTTACGTTTGTTGAAGAAGACGACGAGAGCAGCGATCACGCCGATGGCGACGATTCCGCCAGCGACTCCG
Organism: Roseburia hominis; assembly: GCA_963642055.1. GTDB lineage: Bacteria > Bacillota_I > Bacilli_A > RFN20 > CAG-826 > UBA4951. The sequence continues at coordinate 15,604 of CAVIFQ010000007.1, forward strand.
GCAACGATGGCCACGACATTCGTCTTCTTCGCGATTTTGCCAGTGGCTGAAACAAATTTCACATTCCCGTCTTTATCGGTCGTCGAGGTATTATCGATCTTGATTTTGGTCTCTTCGCCATCGCCGATTTTGTATTGTTGCATCGAGATTGAGAAAGCGCTCGATGTGGCAACGGCGAAATCCGCACCCAAAGCCGCGGCATTGAACAAATCGCCATGGATCATGGTGTCAATATAGCCATAGACGCTCCAGTAGTTGACGGTGTAGCACTCTTTCCAGGTGTAGGTATCATCGCTATTCTTTGTGAGAGAAGCCCAAGCAGTGCCCGCATCATCGAGCTCCGCGAGCTCACTTACCGCATAATTAGTGGAGCCAATCAAAGTCTTGGTTTTGCTGATATATTCCTCAACGTTATTCCAAGAATAAGTGAGGTGATAAACATAGGCTTTCCACTCATTTGTGGTGTTGGTTGTCTTCATATCGGCTGTTGAAAGTTCCATATAGGAATCATTCCAACCGGAGCTTTGCTTGGTATCAATAGAGAAAGAGAAGCCTGTCGGGATGATGCTCTTGATGCGTTCATTCCACTCCGTCCACATCTCCGCGACCGTGGCTTTGCCATTCGGATTGGTGAAATATCCGTCTTTGGCGTAGCTCACATAGGCATCCGCTTTCGGGGCGAAGGTCGGATTTTCGAAAGTCGCATCGTCGATGTAGAAATAGTTGCTATTGCCTTCAAAAGAGGAATCGGCGGCGATTTGGATGGATCCATCGACAAGGGAGAAAAGCGAGATGGTTTTGCTTCCCGCCCCGTTTTGGTCGGTGATGATGGTGTTGGCGTTCACGGGGCAGATTTGGCAAGAAGCAAGTAATGCCGCTCCTAAGACGCCTAAGCCAAGCATCGTGGCTTTCTTTGATGTCTTTTTGTTCATTTTTTGTGTATCTCCTTAAAAATAATGAAACCGAATTTGCTGGCGCTTCTTTTAGTCTTGATCCAGGTAATGAACCCAGAATCTGCTCGTTTTCCAAATCGCCACCACGAAGACGATGACGATGAGGAACATCACCCAGCTGATGGAAGAAGCGTAACCCAGCTGGTTATCCATAAAGGCTTTATCGTAAAGGTAATAGGCAAGGTAATAAGCGCTGTAATTGGTGCCCTTCCCCACCATGATGTAGGCCATTGTGAAGTACTGGAAATTCCCGATGATGCCTGTGATAAGCATGAAGAGAGTCGTCGGGGTCACTAGAGGGATGGTGATGGTCCAGAATTGATGGAACTTGCTCACCCCGGCGATTGAAGCGGCCTCATATAAGTGATTGGGGATGCTTTTCATCGCGCCGAGATAGAAGAGGGCGCTGATGCCTCCTCCCCAGGCCGACATGAGGATGAGCGATATTTTCACAAGGTGCTCATCGCCGAGCCAATCGATATTGGGTATTCCAAACAGACCCAAAAATTCATTGATGAGGCCATAGTTCTTGTTGAACATCCAAGTCCATAGAAGCGCCATCGCGACTGAGCTGACGATATTCGGCAAATAGAAGATGGTCCTCCATATGCCCAACCCTTTGATGGGCTTATTTAGAAGAGTGGCCATCAATAGACCGATAAGAATCGAGAAGGCGGTCCCGAAGACGACTTGGAACATGGTGTTCCCTAAGCTCTTCCAGAAGAAAGGGTCCTCAGTGAAGAGATAGACGTAATTGGAGAAGCCGACGAAAGTCGGGGCATCGACTTTGTTGTAGTTGGTGAAGCTGTAATAAAGAGAGGTGCCTAAAGGATATAAGGTGAAGGCCAAGAAGCCGAAGATCCAGACACTCGCGAACAAATAGCCAACAAGCCCTTCTTTCGTTTTGCTTTTAAGCGGCTTCCTTTTCCGAGGCGGCAAAGAGGTTTCAATTGCTTTATCTTCCATTTTGTCTCCTTTCTAGCCCTGCACCGAGTAATACTGACGAATTTTCGATTCAAGGAGAGATTGGCTCTCCGAAAGCATCGTCTTTACATCCATCTTGTAAGAAGCGACTGAGTTCACATACACCTGGATGTCGCTCGTCCATTTCGGCACGGCATCGTAATATTCGGCCTCTCGAGTCGAAGAAATGGCTTTCGCGATCTCTTTAAGAATCGGGTCTTTGTCAACGATATCGGCATGATAATTTTTGGTGGCGATCAAAAAGCCAGTTGAAGCTATGGTCGCTTGGCTCTCCTTTGTGTAAAGGAACTTCAAGAACTCATAAGACCCACGGTTCCTTTGCTTTGCCACTTCTTCGCTCACGTTCCGATTGGCATTGTCATAAAGCTCAATCGAATAAGAGCTTGACCAGTTGCTGGAGGCGATATCGCTAGAGAGGGTTGGCATTTCGAAAACGCCATACTCGAAATCGACTTTGGCTTCCTGAAGCTTGCTGTGGAGCCCTTCATTCCCCACGATCATCCCGAGTTTCCCCGAGACAAAAGGGTCAGCGCCGGTTTTGCCGACATCGGACATGAAGTTTTCAAGATTCTTCCTCGCCTGTTCGTCACGTCGACAGTAAGAATCGTAATAAAGTGAGCTGAGGGCGCTTTCGAGTTTATCGTCCACAAAATGCGGGACCGGATAAGAAGAGGAATCCTCGCTCCAGAAAGAATGACCAGCGAGCCATCCCCATTCGTGGATGTATTGCCCTTCCCCGGTGAAGGGATCCCATCCCACGGTCTTATAGCCACTCGATGTATCGCCATCGACATTGTATTTGGTGAGCTTTTTGGAGATTTCCTCCATATCGGCCCAACTTTTGGGGAGATTCGTGGTCGAGATGCCGTTTTCCTCAAACATCGTCTTGTTGAAATAAACTAGGCGCACGGTGGCTGAGAACGGCCAAGCCTTCAAGTGCCCCTCATCGTTATATCTAGCAATGTCATTGATCTGCGAAGAGAAGAACATGTCGTTCGGGTTCAAAGTATCAATGCCTTTTTCAACGTCTTCCTCGTACATTGAGGTAAGGTCCAAGTCGTAACGGGCGCGGAGAGGAGCATCGCTTACCGTATGAAGATAGATATCGGGCGCCGTGCCGCCAGAGATCGCGAGATTGACCTTATCCCAGTAATCCCAGAAATTGACGCCGTTGCCTTTGACGTAGACATTGTATTTTTTGGCGACATCCGACTCATTGAAGCTCTTGATGAGATTATTGATGTCGGTATAGCCGGTGGCTCCTCTTTGCCAAAGGTGATAAAAACTCAACTGCTGGCGCTCAGAATAATCGCCGCTGTCTTCTTTTTCGATGAACCATAAAGGTGGGGTGCAGCTCGACAAGAGAATAGGAGTCAATAAGAGCGACATCCGGAAAAGCGTTTTCTTTTTCATAAGCTATCCTTTCACCCCCGTATGGGCAACCGAGCCGACAATCTGTTTCTGCGCGATGAAGAAAAGGACGAGGGAAGGAAGCGTCATAATGAGAGAAGCCGCCATAATGAGGTTATTCTGATTGCTATACTGGGTTGCAAAAGTGCGGATGGCGTAAGCAAGCGGGAACAAATTGGAGTCATTGATATATAGGAGCGGGTTATAGAAATCATTCCAGCAGTTGAGGAAGCTCATGATGGCCACCACCACAAGCATTTGGCGCACAAGCGGAAGCATGATGGTCCAGAAAATCTCGAATTCATTGGCTCCATCAAGCCGAGCGCTTTCCTTCAAAGAATTCGGGATACCCATGAAGAATTGACGGAGCAAAAAGATATTCGCGGCTTGACCTACGCCGAACCAAAGCGGGATGATGAGCGGGTTATATGTGTCGATCCAGCCTAGCTTGTAATAGATAATGTAAAGCGGTATCTGGATGATTTGGCTAGGGATAACCATCGTGCCGATGAGCACCATGAATACCTTATCGCGCCCTGGCCAGTTGAGTTTGGAGAAGGCGTAAGAAGTGATGGTACAAGAGAAAACGGTGCCGATTGTCGCGAAGATGGCGTAATAAAGTGAATTGAAGGTATATTGGCCAAAGGCGACCGACTCCACCGCCGTCTTGAAATTCTCCCAGTATAAAGCGGTTGGGAAGAAGACGCCGCTTTGAAGATCCTCCGTGCTCTTTAAAGCCGTGATGAGCATCCAAAGAAGCGGCACGATGAAAAAGAGGCTGCAGATGGCTAGCAAAATATAGGCCACAACCTTCTCTTCGATGGCTCGGGCTTTTTTAGAGCGCGGCTTTTTATGCTCTATCGCGATTTTCTTGCTCTCTTCCATACTTAACGCTCCTCCTTAGAAAAACGAAGGCGAATGAAACGGGGACCATAAATCGAGGCGAAGCGGATATTTTCCTCGAGATTGCTCGTGTTGACGTTCAAGGAAACGAGAATATCCCCTTCTTTCGATAAATGAAGATGCCCTTTGGCGTTGTAGTCATATTGATGGGGCGCAATTTTCTCCGGATAGGCATAAGCGATCCTTATCGGAGAGAAAGGCCCAAAAGGAGTAGAACTTAAAGCGTAAGCAATATAAGGGGATTGGACATCGTAAGAGAAAATGGCGATGTAGTGCCCCGAATCGAAGAAAACACTGAGCTCGGTGGAAATATGATTGAGGACTGGCTTCGCTTTTTTGATGTCTTTTTGAAAAGAAGACCCATCAAAGAATTCGTATTCATTGACGTTAGGGAACTCTTTCGTCCTTGCGACAACCATCCCCTTGCCTAGATTCGCTCTAGAGGGATCATCGACGTAACCGTAAATATAGATGTAGCCATCCTTCTTGCGGTTATCGAGGATCGCGGCCCCGTAGGTGAATTTGCTTTCGCCGGATTTGGTATAAAGATTGGTGCTTCTTTGCTCAATGTCGAGGAAATTTGGATATCCGTCTTCAATAGGAAGCAAAATCATGCTCACCCCTTCAATCCGGAACTGGAAGCCTTCCGGGGCGCTCAAATCGGTGATGCCCACAAGCGGGAGGGAATAGAAACGGCCGTTATCGATGAGGCCGTCCTGCAACCAGAAGAAAGCATGTTTGTCGTTTATGGACAAAACAGAATTGCTATCAGCCTCGATATCAATGAGATCGCGCCCTTCACTCTCGAAATAGACCTTGTTGAGACCAAAAAGAGCTTCATGGCCGTTATAGCCGCCGTGATTGCCGACATTCACCTCTTTGCTGATGACGAATTTGATGGCCGAGCAAGATATTCCACCGAGATTTGCAAGGATTTCATCATTGGCGTTTTTGGCTGTGGATAAGCTTATTTTCTTCAAAAACACGAATTCCGAGCCGGTTTTGCCATAGATTTCTAATTCTTTGACGCCTCTTTTCGCATAGCTTTCTTTATCGCGTTCATTGAGAAAATAATTGACGATGCGAATCTTATCGATTGGATAGGAAGCGAAGAAAGAGAAAACGATCTCGATGTCCTCTTGCGGGTTATAGGAACTTAAATACGGTTCTGCCTCGTTAACCCCATAATCGACGAGATTACTCGCGTCACTACCTATTTTGGACAAAGCATTATCGGGTTCTAAATAAGGAAGATAATTGCCTTTCTCGCCCTGTTTTATATGAAAGCTAATGTTGTTTTCGTTTGGTTCTTTTCCTTCGATGATGGCGTAGCTATTGTGGAGCATAAGCCATGGTGATAGACGAGAATCATCGTTACCTCTGGTGTTAAGAAAAGTATCACCGAAGACGCAGAGGGTGCGGACGCGCTCCGCTTCTTTCTCTCGCCCACCGAATAGATTGAAAGTGAAAAGCCCATCTCCTCCCATCCATCCTTCTTTTCTTACGAATAAGGCGTCGTATTCCTTTGCGGGCGCACCGATATAGCCTTCGCCCAAAGAGAAAGAGGACAGCTCCCCACCTTCAACTTTTAGATAACGACAAACGAGATTATCTAAATCGATATAGCCGTCATTTTCCCTAATTTCCTCAGCAAAATAACGGATGTTATCAAGCGAATAGGAAAGCGCGCGGATTTTTCCTTCCGCCTTCGCTTTAGAAAGAACAACCGTCTTTCCGAAATCGATGATGCCGTTATTTTCACTGAAAGGGATAGACATATCAGCGTTCCCTCTTGATGCGGCTGCCGCTTTCCTTATCGAATAAGGCGTATTTGCTCATATCGAGGTAGAAAGTAGCTTTATCCCCTTGCCGATATGGTGATTTATGAGGGACTTTTGCAACGATTTTGACGTCGCCGTCCTTCAAATAATGGATGGTTTCAAAGCCCAAAAGCTCAACGATGTCGATATCGGCCTCTAAGCCGATTGCCATTTTGCTTTTCACATCGCTCTCTTCAAGATAGAAGTCTTCTGGGCGAATGCCAAAAGCGACATCCTTCCCTTCGTAATCCTTATAGAAAGATAGGTGCTCTTTGGGGAGAGGGATCTTCTTGCCGGAAGCGAAAAGCAAAACGCCGTTCTCTAATTTCGTCGGGATGATATTCATCGCTGGCGCCCCGATGAAGGTCGAGACGAAGATATTCGCGGGATAATCGTAAATTTCCTCAGGGGTAGCGATTTGCTGCACCACCCCTAGATTCATGACAACGATTTTGTCCGCCATCGTCATAGCTTCGGTCTGGTCATGAGTGACGTAGATCGTAGTTGCCCCCACTTCGCGGTGAATGCGGGTTATTTCCTCGCGCATTGAAATGCGAAGTTTCGCATCTAGATTGGAAAGAGGCTCATCCATGAGGAAAACATTGGGTCTACGGACAATGGCTCTTCCCAAAGCGACGCGCTGCTTTTGCCCGCCCGATAGTTGGGCTGGCCTTCTTTTTAGGAGATCCTCATCAAAACCGAGGATTTTCATCACCTCATTCACGCGGGCGCGTTGTTCATCCTTCTTTATGTGTTGGAATTTGAGGCCATAGACCATATTGTCGTAGACGGTCATGTGGGGATAGAGAGCGTAATTTTGGAAAACCATCGCGATATTGCGGTCGCGCGGTTCCAAGTCGTTGACGGTTACGCCATTGATGATGATTTCGCCAGTGGTTATTTCCTCTAATCCGGCGAGCATTCGCAAAGACGTCGTCTTTCCACACCCTGATGGACCGACGAGCACCACGAATTCGTTCTTTTCGCAGGAAAGGTTCAGATCCTTGACGGCTTCAAAGCCGTTGGGATACCTTTTCCCGACATGCTTAAACTCAAGATATGCCATGTAAGCGTTTTCCTCGCATGGCTGAATTGTAGTATTAGTAATATTAATGTGTCAATCTTTAATATTACTTTTCTAATACATTTAAACTTTCTGGATCGAATTTACTTCGACTTCATATGTATATTTGTCAGGATTGTAAAAGTTATATGTGAGTTCCACAAGCTCACCTTTCGAATCGTATCCACGTCTAATTCTTTTTAGATAAATGCCATCTTCTCCCTGATTAAGGAGGGTCTGGATCTGAACATCGCTTTTTCCAGCGGAGAGAGTCTCTTCAAAGCGCGAGAAATACAGTCCTTTGCTGATCAAGAAAGAATAGAGTGAGCCGTAAAGGAAATCGCGGGTGGAAGGAAGCTCAAAAGGGAGGCGAAGCCAAGTATCGCTATAGACGATTGGACCCTGTTCATTCCCGCGCACGCGTTTCAAATTGAATAATTTAGTGCCTACTTCGCATTTCATATCTGCCGCCAATTGCTCATCGGCATAGGCGATTGTTAAGGAAGAACGGATTGTTTGAGCGTTCGTCCCATATTCTTTCATTTCGCTCGTGAATGATTCCACTTGCGTAAACAAGCAAAGATCATCGCGGCGATGGTTTATTTTTGTGCCGAAACCGGCTTTGGAGAAAACATAATTCTCGTTTTTCAGCTCATCTAGCGTCTTTCTGATCGTGACGCGCGAAACCCCATATTTTTTGCAGAGGTCGCTTTCTGAAGGGAGCATATCCGCTTTCGCGTATTCCCCGTCTTTGATATTGCTGATCAAGTCCTCTTTAATCTGCAAGTATTTCGGCAAATTGTTTTCTAACATGGAACAAAACCCTTCAAGAATTTACCATTTATCTTCTTTTAATTCAATACATTAATAATACATTTGCTATTATTTTTGATACAACTGCGCATTTGGTAGCATTATAGGCCTCTTTGCACTTGTGTTTACATTTTTCTTTCGCTTTATCCGTGTTAGATAGGGAAACGCTAGAAAACTTAAAGGTAGCGAAGACGACCGATAAATAACGAACCTCTATTGTTCTTAATAAGTTAGGATCTCCAGTAATTCAAAAACCTTGTCCTCGATTTTCCTCTTTTTCGCATACTCAAGGAGGAATCCCATGTCCTTGTTTTTTCTCGCCAAAAACGTTTTGATCGCCTTAATAAATGTTTCGGCGTCATAATCCTTTCTTTTGCGGATCATTTCAATAATCTGCTTTTCGACTCCGAAGCAAGAAACTTCATTCCCAAACATCGTCTGGGCTTTGGTGTTACCAATTTCATAAAGACCTACATTGTTTTCGATATGAAAATCGATAGGAGTTTGTATAGTTTCTTTTCTTATCCTGTATCCTTTCGGAACAGTGAATTCAATGCTTTCAGGGATCTTATCAGTCAGCTCAAGCAAATATAGGGCACTCATGCCGGAAAAGACAATTTTTGGATATCTTCTTTGAAGGATATAAAGTTCGTCTACGGTTGAACTGTCCGAGCCATAAATTCCTGAAGAGATCTTTTTTAAGCCGTTTTTGTGGAGATATCTAGAAAATGATGTGGAATTGATTCCGTTTTTATACGCCTCTTCCCTTATCAAAAGGCCATCGTTTTCTTTGATAATCTTATTCAGTATTGCTTCACTACTTTGTGCCATTTTGTATCACCGTTTTCTATTTTAGTGTAACTTTTGAACATATATTGCCAGTACAAAATGTTTCGGGGCAAGGCAAATACGAATGAAATTTTCAACGTTATAATCCTGTTTCACACTAAATGTAGGCGCTGACTAAGCGTATCGCTCTATCGGTAGAACCCCCGTTTTTATTTGCTGGCCACGATCTCCATAATTTCAAATACTTTCTTTTCAATCTTCATCATTCTTGCGTAACGGAACAATCTGCTTTGATCGACTTCGCCATTCACGTAATTTTTGATAGCCTTCACGAAAGTCTCGCCATCATATTCATCACGATGCTTAATCAGATCGCATATCGTGCGTTCTTTGTCATACGCCCTTACTTTATTGCCGAACATAGTCTCGGCCTCGCTTATCCCCAAACTATACAAGTCAGTGTCCGAAACCCTTGTAACGATTAAAGAATCGGAGCGGTTTTTCGAAGGATGATATCCTTGGGGGCACGTTACATAAATGTCCGTCGGTATTTTGTCCGTCAGATAATGAAGATAAAGGGCGCTCATGCCGGAAAATATATATTTAGGGTAGCGCATTTGAAGAATAAGATACTCATCAACAGCATATTCATCAGAAGCGTAAAACCCAGGTGCGATCTTATTCAGCTTATTCTTCTTTACGTAATCGGAAAGAAACCATGAAGGGATATTCTCTTCATCGATATCCTTACGGGTAACAAACCCGCCGTTTCGCTCAAATATGGCATCTATTTTCACGTAATTTGTCATTTCTTTCATTTGACCTTTATTTTTATACCTTTAATGTGTATTTGCAAGTTTAGATAACCAACGGTAGGAAAAATCCGATGAAATGGATTCAGATCGAAATCTATAAGATACGTTTTTTGAACACGCGATCATCGTCGCTTTGTTGCTTTCACGATTACAAAATGAAGGAACGTAATCGCTAAAGCAACGCGAACACGAGGATGAAGAAATAATCGAAACAAAGCAAATGTCACTTTGGGTCTTAAAGCAAGAAGAACAATTTCCCTTTCGTCTTTTTGCCGTTATCGGTGACGATATTTCTCTCTTTTAAGTTCTTCAAAGCCAAAGATACATAAACGCTGTTTTTGCCAAGCGCTCCACCGATCTCCTTCACCCCTTTAGGCCCTTCTTTCGATAAATATGAAACGATATTCTCGTCGAGATCGCGTCCTTTTTTGCTACCTTGGTTGAGCTTGGCGAATAACAAAGTCAAAACGACTTTATTCGGATACGCTTTCTCTTCCCATATAGGATCAGGATAGGATAGTTCCCTCATTTTGAGAATGATGTTGGGGATGCCAGTTCCGGCTTTATCCCCCATCTTCACCAGATGCAGCAAATTCATGAGCCCAACGTTTCTAGGATCGCTGTCACCGCCTAGAAGAGCGAGGTTTAAAGGTAAATGCATCCTGCCAGCATTCTTGATGACGATTTTGTTTCGCTCCAAGACGATGCTCACTCCGCCTGAAAGAAGAAAATCGCAGTTGCTCAAGGCATTGCAAACCCCTTCCCTTACGCATTCCAAAACGAGCTTCCCGCCATTTTCGCTCACGCTTCCATTCCCTAAATGGAAAGGATTCGGAAGATATGGCTTCATATGCATTAGGCTCATTCTCAGAAAATCGAAAACATTACCGCTCCAAGTCAAATCACTCGCGTCGAGCCTATAATCCCAGCGCGTAGATTCTGAGAAATTCTCGCGGTAATCCAAATCGTAACCTGGGTAAATCTGCTTAATCTGAACGTAATTCCCGAACATCAAAACAGCCGCATTGTTGACGACATACTCGTTGCCCTTCTTTATCAATGTCCCAATCGATTTATAGAAATCGAAATCGCTTAAAGAGATAAACATGTTGTTCTGATTCTCGGCATTGAAGAGCGTTCTATATTCCTTAAGGCTTTCTTTGTTTAGATCGTCTAGAGTCAGATCAAGCGGATTCGCTTTCATATCCGATTTCGAGGAGAAAGAGTCGAGTTCCATCGATTTGCGCTCCGACTCGCTTGATAAATAATCACCATCATTCCTTCTCACGTAGGAAAAAAGAGGATTGCCGTTTAGATAAACCGGCTTCATCTCCCGTGGGGCTTCAGGTACTTTTATCTCGATGATAAGTTTGCCATCGATTTCTTTTTCTTCCCAAAGTCCATCTCTTTCTAGAGAGATAGACACTTTCGTCTTATTGCTGATCGTGTTGAAAAAGTCCTTTTTCATGGCTTTAGGCGAGCCGACACCGACAATCTCGTTTTCTCTCTCGCCTTCTTTGACGCCTAAGACGATAGTTCCCCCAATCGTGTTGGCGAAGCTACAATAAGTTTCGTAAATAGATGAAGGCAAACCGCCTTTCGCGCTTTTGAGCTCCAAAGTCTGACTTTCTTTTGCGTGTAAGTATTGTTCCTTGTTCATGCTTTTATTATATATGTTTTGTTATTTATTACATATCTTTTGCATATTATTCATTAGGCTTTTTAAATTATTCATTGTATATACGTCATTATTTATTACCTACGCACAAAAAGAAAACAGCCTCCCGATTTGAGAAGCCGCCTCCTTTAAAATGCTTTTATTGTCTAAAAGCCGATAAAACTTCATCACGGTATGGGATACTCGATATGGCACCGAGCCTGCTCACTGCAATAGAAGAGGCGCAAGAAGCAATGCGCATCGCTTCCTCTTCTTTTTTCCCTTCAGAGAGGAAAGCTAAGAAATACCCAATAAAGGTATCACCAGCCGCCACTGTGTCAATGGCCTTGCATTTAACGGCATCAACATGCACTGTCCCTTCTTTTGAGGATACTTCGCTTCCTTCTTCGCCAAGAGTCACAAGCACTTTCTTGACGCCTGATTCAAGCAAGAAAGTAACTGCTTCATCCTTGTTTTTCTTATCGGAGAGCAAAACCACCTCTTTCTCATTGGGAACCAGATAATCAATCTTACTGAGCGAAGAAACGGGCAAAGAGAAAGCCGGAGCGGGATTAAGAACCACTACTTTACCCAAATCGTGAGCATAATCGATAATCCCTTCATTCGTCTCTCTTTTTATTTCTCCTTGGAGCAAAATGATCGAGGCGCTTTCAATAAGGCCTTTCGCTTCTTTTACATCATTGAGAGTAAGCGCGTAATTCGCCCCGTGATTGATGACGATGAAATTCTCGGATTCTTTGTTCACCAGGATCGTGGCGCTGCCTGTTGTCGCTTTCTTTTTGAGCAAGACGGCATCAAGGCTATTCTCTTTGATGACTCGTTCGATATAAGCGCCGTCATTATCGTCCCCAATCGCCCCGAAAAAGGTCACATCGGCCCCGGCGCGTTTGAGCGCGATAGCCTGATTTAAGCCTTTGCCGCCCGGAGCCACGCGCTTATCCAAGCCATTGATGGTTTCTCCTGGACGCGGAAAAGACTCAACATAGTCCGTATAGTCGACGTTGCAGCTGCCGATGACGAGTATCTTCATCTCTAGTGAATCCTTTTCGAGGAGATGTCGTCGAACAAATGGATTTTGTCGATATCGAAGACAAGAGCGATATCATCCCCATTCTTCGTGTCAGTCTTCGATGGCACTTTGGCGATGAACTCTTTATCAGCAAATGAGAAATGGACATAGTATTCATTGCCAAGCAGCTCAGCCACCGCCACTTTGGAAGTAAGCGGAGAGGAGACTCTCGCTTTTGCCTCGATATATTCCTCGTGATAAATATCCTCCGGCCTGATGCCGACTTTGAGGACTTTGTCGCCCTTCTTTTTGGCTTCGTATTTCTCGATCAACGCTTTATTGTCGTTCATTACCTTCGCGATATAGGCGACGCGGTTCTTTTTATCGCCCGCTTTCTGCTCCTCACTGTATGAGGAGAGTTCGGAATTTAGAACGCCGTTTTCTTCTTCTAGTCTCTTGATTTCCTTGCTATAGAAAGACAAGCACTCATCTTCGACGGAGAAAGGCATTTCCACCTTATAGCCGTTTTCGAAAACAATCGTCTTCCCTTCATAACTCGCTTCCACGATATTCATGGCTGGGGAGCCGATGAAAGTGGCGACAAAGAGATTCGACGGGAAATTGTAAATCTCTTTCGGGGTGCCTATTTGCTGAACGTGCCCATCTTTCATGACGACGATTCTACTAGCCATCGTCATGGCCTCGGTCTGGTCATGAGTGACATAAATCGTGGTGGCCCCGATGCGCTCATGGAGCTTTACGATTTCGCTACGCATCTGAACGCGGAGTTTCGCATCGAGATTGGAAAGCGGCTCATCCATGAGGAAGAGCTTCGCGTTTCTCACAATCGCTCTACCCAAAGCAACGCGCTGTCTCTGTCCACCACTTAAGGCATTTGGCTTGCGGTTTAAATAGGGAGTAAGCTCGAGGATCTCGGCGGCGCTTTTCACGCGGGCGTCGATATCCTTCTTATCCATGTGGCGCATTTTATAGACTTTCGTCGGCGTCACTTTGTAATATTCAAGGGACTCTTGCAGGGATTTCATCTCCGCTTCATCGTAATTTCCCTTTTTCGAAAGATTCGCGATCCGCTTTTCCAAGTATCTGATTACCCGATGATTGATGGCGAGTTTTTCGCTCCCGTCTTTATTGAAGATCTGGGTTTTGTATTTCTTGATTTTTAATGAGAAAGCCAAGTTATCGTAAACCGACATATGCGGATAAAGGGCGTAGCTTTGGAAAACCATCGCGATGTCTCTTTCTTTGGGCTCTAAGTCGTTACAGAGAGTGCCATCGATGAACAAATCACCATAGGTGATGGATTCTAGTCCAGCGATCATACGCAGCGTCGTGCTTTTTCCGCAACCCGAAGGACCAACGAAAACGATGAACTCGTTCTTCTTGATATCGAGATTGAAATCGTAGACCGCCTGCACGCGGTTCTCGTAGATTTTGTTCACGTCTTTCAAAGAGACATAGGCCTCTTTCGGCGCCTCTTTCCGCTTCGAAAGATTCTCTTTCTGAGCGGCGAGCATATTTTTGTATACTCTTTCCCTCTCCTTTTCGAGCGTGATGTCTTTTTTCTCTTTTTTCTTGAATATTTCGCTTATTTTCATAATCGTGGCTCCTATTTGATTCCGCTTCTGACGATGCCGCGGACAAAGGCATTTTGGCAAAGCGAGAGGACGATGACCATCGGCACCGAGAAGATGACGCTCGCCGCCATCACGAGGTTCCAGCTCGCCGTCCCGTTAGACGAGATGAATTGCTGCATCCCTAGAGACAACGTGAATAGTTCCTGATTCGATTGAAGATAAATCGAAGGCCCGACGTAATCGCTCCAAGCATTGATGAAGGAGAAAATGAAGAGGGTCGCTAAACAGGGTTTAATCTGCGGGAGGATGATTTGCCAAAGAATCCTGAAGGATGAGCAGCCATCCATCTTCGCGGCCTCATCAAGCTCAAGAGGAATATCGTCCATGAACTGGCGAAGCATGAAGACGTTGAAGGCGCTCCCGCCGATCCAAGGGATGATGAGAGGGAGTCGCGTGCCAATCCAGCCGAGATATTCATATTCAACGTAGCCTGGAATCATCGTCACAACCCAAGGGATCATCATCGTCGAAAGAAGGATATTGAAGAAGAGATTGGACCATCTATTCCGGAAGCGGGAGAAACCGTAAGCGATGAGAATCGAGGCCCCAATGCCGATACCCATGCTCGTGACGACCATAATAAGGGTATTGAGAATCTTCTTGCCCATGTCGATGTATTCCCAAGCCTCGACGTAATTGAGGAAGCGGAGCTCCCCTGAATAAAAGACGGGAGGATAGAGGAAGATCGAGTTGCTGTCTTTCATGAGCGACATGAGGATCATGTAGATGAAAGGGAAGGCGAAAAAGAAAGCGATGACGCAGCAAAGGAAGAAGAGGAGCACGTAAATGACAGCCTTCTTGGCTTTGCGGAAGTTTGGTGATTTACGCCTCGCCAAGGCGTAATCGATGTATATTTCCTTATTCGTAGCCATAACTATCTTCTCTTGTCTTTCTTTTGCTGAGCGTTATTCGCCCCCATATAGATGAGGGTGAGAACAAGCGTGAGCAAGAATACGATCCATCCTTCGGCGCTCGCATAGCCAAGCGTCTTCGAGCCAATGGAGCGGAAGGCGGTTTTAACAATCAATAATGATGTGGTGAGGGTCGCTACGCCAGGGCCGCCATTGGTGAGCAGTTGCACCTCGGCATAGGCTTGAAGCGAAGAGATGAGCCCCGTCAAAACGACGAAGAAAATCGTCGGATATAGGTTAGGCAAAACGATATGGATGAACTTTTGCCAAGCGTTGACCCCGTCTAGCTCGCTAGCCTCAAGGATATCGGTGTCGATGCCTTGAATGCCGGCCAAAAGGATGAGCATCGTCGGGCCTAAGCCGTTCCAGATGCCGATGAAGATGATGGTAGCCATACTCGAGGTATCGGTACCGAAGAAGTTGATCGGCGCAATACCCATGAAGCTCAGGAAATAGGAGATGATGTTGTAATCGCCGCCGGTGAAAATCATCTTCCAAAGAAGGGCGACGGAAACAACAGGGATAATCGAAGGGAGATAAATAAGGACGCGGAACACTTTTCTCCCGATGATTTTCTTGTTGAGGAGAAGGGCCACAAGCAAGGCGATGATCGTAAGAAGGAAGACCTTCACGAAAGCGTAAACGAAGGTGTTTAAAAGCGCTCGCTTGAAATCGCTATCTTCGGTGAAGATGCGCACATAGTTATCGATGCCGACGTATTCCCAAGGGTCGGTCGAGAAATTCATCATCGTGACGTTCGTGAAAGAAAGGATGAATGAAATGACGATCGGGATAAGAGTGAAGCACACTAACCCGATGAGCCAAGGCGAAATATAGGCGAAAAAGAGCATCGTCTTCCGCTTTTCCGGATTGAAATGCCTTTTTCTCCTGACTAATTCAAAGTCGATTTCTTCCATAAAATCAAATTTCTTTCAGCAAGTCGTCATGCGTGCTCTTGAGCACATCATCAAGATTTTTGCCAGTCGGGTTTTCAAGATACGGTTGATAGTATTTACCAAGCGTATCCTCGAAGACGGCTTGGGAGATGTATTTGTTGTAATCGATCTCGTGCGTGTATTTGGTCGCCAAGTTGATGAAGAAGCTATTGATGTAATTGAGATTCGCGTCTTCGTTATTGAGGAAGGAATCGGATTCGGTGACGATCTTGTTGCCAGGGATATTGAAAGACTTCTTGGCCATGTATTCCTGACCTTTGGTCATATAGTAATTGAGGAATTCCACCGCATCGTCTTTGACGGGCGAGTTGTTATAGACGGCTAAACCGATCATGCCGCAGCTAGTGGCATAAGTATCGCTCTCCGTAAGAGCCCTGTCTTTTGATGGGACTGGAGGCGGAGTCAAGCCAAAATCGAAGGATAAGGTATCCCAGCCGAAATTGGAGTAGGCCCAGTTGCCATAGAAGCAGAAAGTCAAAGAATCGTTTTTGAAGAGATCGCCGCTCGATTGGGCAGTCGGGCCGATTTTCGGGGCGCTCTTTTTCTCGCCGATTTGGAGATTGGTCATGAACTCAAAGGCTTTTTTGACGCCCGCGTCGGTGTAATTGAATTCCTTGCCGTCATTTGTCCAAGTGGAAGAACCGGTCATTTGGATCCATTCCATAAGGTGCTTATAAGGAACTCTATCAAGCATCGTGCCGTTTTTCCGATCGCCAATGAGTTTGTAGCTTAAATCGTAGAATTCGTCCCAGCTCATTGGAACGGTCTCGCTTGGATAATCAAGGAAGCCAGCATCGCCTTTTTTATAGCCATGCTCTTCGTTATATTCATCGAAGTGGCTCTTGTTGTACCAAAGGGCGAAATCGGGCGACCAGTCCTTGATGAGGGCGTAATAATCGCCTTGCCCATAGTTTTTCCCATCGTATTTGTAGGCTTTATTGATATCCCATAATTCGATGGAGCCATCGGTATTGCTCTCCGATTTCACATCGAGCTTCCCGGATTCGATATACGGGGTCAAATCGAGCAATTTCCGGCTCGCGATATGGGAGGCGAACTCACCGCTTTCTGTAAAGAAGATATCCGGAGCCGATTTTTTGGACCCGAGGAAGACATTCAGATTGTCATAGTAAGTGCCTGTGGAGACGACGATTTTAACTTCTTTCCCCGTCTCTTTCTTGTAGTCGCTGGCGATTTTCTCGTAATTCTGAACCTCATTTACGTCGCCCCAGACGTAGAAACTGACAGCTTTGTTTTCGCTGTCACTCCCACTCTCACTCTCGTTCGCGCAAGAGACGAGCATCGAGCCCATGATGAGCGTAGCAATGGCCACTGCTTTTCTTTTCTTCATATTTTTCCCTCCATAAGTGAGTTGATGAGGCTTACTACCTCATTTTTCTCTTTCCCTATCTTTATTAGATAATGCCTTCCTTCGGCATTCTCCTCGAAACTCGTAATCCCTTTTTCGTTGATTTTCACATTGCCGGGATTAGACAGCGTGAATATCTCTTTTTTCTCTTTGCTGGCGTAAGTGACAGTCAAAGGATCCCATGATTCGCGATCCCCGGAAGCGAAGATTTTGTAAGATAGAGCCACCGGATTTCCTTCGCCGTATTTTTTAATGAGCGCGCCGCCTGTTTTGATCGCTTCCCCTGTCTTGAAGTCGAGGAAGGACATCTTCGTCGCGGCATTTTCCACCAAATATTTCGCGGAAGCGACATCGCAGAGGATATTGAATTCGCTGATGTTCTTCGAGAAATCGCCACCCATGATGACGATTTCCTTTATCTTCTTGTCCAAGAGTTCCTTGCCGTTGATGTCTCGATAAGAGTCAACGTATCGATAGGCCTTTGCAAGATTGGTGAGCATGCCGATGCATACATAGGTAACGCTTTTATCTTCGCTTGATAGGAGCGTATCGATAATAAGCTCGGTCGATGGCTCATAGGTTCTTATCCCATTAGGCTTCCATTTCTCGAGCACCGCCTCATTATATGGATGGACATGCAGATTCTTGAAAATCGACTCATCGCTGTCGCAGTAGCCGATCTTTACATCGTCAACCCCGTAAAAGGAGGTGACGGCATCGATAATCTCAGAGCCATGATGGTTGAGCGAGCATGAGTGATTGATGCCAAGCAGCTCTATCGCTTTCTTTTTATAAAGTGCGCATAGAATCGCGATGCCCCCGACATCATCGCAGTCGAAGCCGATATCCGTGTCCAAAAATATACGTTCCATAATATTCAGTTGATTTCGCAAACGCCTTTGACTTTCGTTTTCTTGGTGGATTCCCTGAAGCGCATAGGCGTTATCTTAAAGCGCTTCAAGAAATAATTATTGAAGTAGGCACTGCTTTTGAAGCCGACCTCATACCCTATTTCCTTGATCGACAAATCGCTCGTCTGGAGAAGGATCTTGGCCTTATCCAAGCGGTAATTGATGAGATATTGGTTGAGACTCGTGCCACTTTGCTCCTTGAAAATATGGCGAAAGCGGTCATAGCTATAGCCGTAGTTTTTGCTGAGAAGATTGAAATCGATATCCTGCTTATAGTTCTCTTTGATGTAGGTTTTCGTCTTCCGCGTGATATCGAACTCATTGCTCTCAGAGCTGCCCGAAAGCTCGCGGAAAAACTTGATGAGAATCAAATCGAACAAGCGCGAGGCCATTTCTTCTTTGAAAGGCAAAGAATGGCTCTCTTCATAGGAAATGCGATCAAAGATGTTTTTGATGTACTCGAATTCCTCATCCTTGAGCTTCATGCAGTAATAGTCTTTCTGAAGCGGCTTATCGAGCTCAAAGAGAGTGATATAGACTTTCGTGAATTCTTTCGTCCGCTCATCATGGATGATGCCAGGTTTTGTGATCGTCATCGTCTTATCTTCATAAGAGAAGCATTCTCCGCCTATGCCAAGAGTCCCTGTTCCCTCAAGGTATAAAACAAGCTCATAAGTGGAATGAGAGTGCATCAAAACATAGTCATTGGACTTATGCTCGTAATAAACCAGGGATTTCAGGGAACTCGTTAACATGTTAAGCAGACCTTATTGAATCGTATGTCGAATAGTAGCCTTGAGAGGAAAGCTCTTTGCTTGTCGGAAGCTTATTGACGCTCGCCACTTTCACTCGGTAGGTCTTGCCAGCTTCTAAAGAGAGAGTCGTATTGGCCGCTAAAGCGACGGAAGACGCATTGCTCCACTCGCCGTTTTTGTCGAATGCGCCTTCAGAAGCGCTCAAAAGGGCACAGTTGGTGAATTTCATCGTCGCATCTTCTTTCGAATAGGCGTAGACGTAGTTATCGCTATAGATGGCAAAGCCAATGGAACTCGTCGGCTTTGAATAATCAATCAAGACGCCTTTGTTCAAATAGATTTTTTGAACATCGCTCTCGCCTTTGATGCGGTTATCGTAGCCAAAAGAAGCAAAATTGGCTCTTTTAGTCGTGGCAGCTGGCACGAAAACGTTATTGAGGGCGTTCATCACCGACTTAGTATCGGTGACGCGACTCCCTTTCGGGGTGAAACGGTCAGAGAGAGTCGCCCCGTCTTTGTTATAACGGCCGTATAAAGCGCCATTCGGGAGCTCAGGATAATAGACTGGGCCCGATAATTGGTAACCAGTGTAACCAGTCGCGCCCAAAGATATATTGGCGAGCATCGCTTTGTAATTGATGTCATTGGCCCAGTTCTCGGCATTAATGACGGCCATATCCTCAAATTCGTCGCTGAAGGATTTGATGCCGTTTCTCATGGCGTTCACATCATGGAGATAAGTCGGAGAGACGATATCGACGTATTCATTGGCTTTGGCGTTGCGAACATAATCAATGACGCCGCTTTGCTCGCAGAACTCGCTGCGCGTGATCGCTTTATATTTGGAATATTTGACGGCTTTGCCCATGGCGTTCAGATAGCCGTTCGTCATCGCTTCAGCCTCTTCTTGGCTCATGAGGTCGCTATCAGAGCCAGGAACCATATACTGAGTGATTCTCCACTTATAGAAGCGGTCAACGCCTTGGCCAAGCTGGAACATCAAAACAGGGTCTTTGATAGTCTCTTTTTCCGTCCACTCATAGACATAATTGCAAAGGGAGTAGATAGCCTTCTGCTCGCGGTCAAGGAGAGCGGAATTCGACCAATCGAGGATCTCATATCTTCCATATACTCCGCCATCGAATAGATCGACGAGGACTGGATAAGTCTTTTTGTCGTTTATGACGTAGCTAGGCACATTCGCCCCGTGCGTCTCACCGTCCACAATGGAGCCATACCAAACGAAATTAAGCGTCAAATCGTACTTTTTGGCATAATCCAAATAGACTTTGATATCCGAGAAATCGTAATCGTTTTTCTTGGGCTCCACCTCTTTCCAGGTAATGACGACATCCATTGAATTGAAGCCGGTCTCTTTCGCGATGGCGAAATAATCTTCCATCTCGCTTGCCTTAAGGAAATCGGCGTTACGCAATAAATCGGTTCGCAAGAGCGTTGAAAGGTCAAGAACAGGGTTACCACTTTTGTCAACAAAGTGGGCTTTCTGGTTCCCGTCGTCATTCGTAGTCGAATAAGGCGCATAACCATCTTCGAAATTCTCAAAGACAACATCCGCCTTCTCACCGGGGCAAAGGGATTCGGAGGTATCATCCGCGGGAGGGCATACATCCGAATTATTGCAACCAGCGAGCAAACAAGTCGCAAAGGGGATAACTAACAAACAGCTTTTCTTTTTCATGCATTACCTCCAATTGCCTCGAAGGCCGTGGAAACGAGATTATTGATCTTTCCGGAATAATCGAATTTATAAAGCGTATTGGCCTTCAAGTCGTATTTGCTGCCCTTTGCAATGGAAGAGGCGCTCGTGAAGACCATATCCGAAAGAGTGCCGGAATCAATCTTATCAATGGTGACGTTCTCAAAGCTTAAAGAGGCATCAGCGAAGAAATAGGCGTAAAGGGAGTCGCTGTAGTCAACGACGTAGCCCACCGCGCCTTGATCGGTTCCAAAATTGACCTTCACGTTCTCGCTGGAGATGGTCTGGCTTATCGATGATTTCGGCGAGTTGCTGCTGAGGTTGAAACCCAAAACGTTTCCGTATTTAGCCAAATTGAGGGGGCTCGAAGCGGCGCGTAATCCAACCAAAGCGTCTTTAATGGAAGAAGCATGGCTTTTCGCAGTCAAAGTCTTATCGTCATTGACTTTGTATATGCCTTGATCAATATCGGTCGAGTTGTTCTTCTTGAAGAATGGGGAAGTGGCAAGTTCATAAACAAGATAGCCGCTTTTCATGACGGCGCTTGTCACAAGCAAAGACGGGGTATTCGCATAATTGCCATCATTCTCGGCGATATGGGAGAAATTGCCGTCGAGTTTCTCGCGGTACATCTTCTCGATGCCTTTGATGTCTTGGAGAGTGGCGTTATAGGAATCATCGCCAACGATATCGATACCTTCAAGGTTGTAGAAATCCTTGATGAAGGAACGGATATCGACGATGTCGCCATCACTCCCGTAAATTCCGGAATATTCGCCGTCTGTGTCGCCTTTGGTTCCAGTGGCGATATTGGTGCGGGTAATCACTTTGTATTTATGGGCCTTAATGGCTTTGCCGAGATAATTCAAGGCTTCGGTCACATGAGTGAAGGCATCGGCTTTCTTGAAGGTCTCGCCGGTAGCAGGATCAACCACCTCTTTCCCCGAAGTGAAGATGCGCCACCTTGCGAAGATGTCGGCTTCATTATGCACCTGGAAGGAGATAACCGATTTTTTGGCCCCATGGGTGGAATCATATTCGTAAATATAATCCATCACCTTATTGAGGGCATTCGCCTCACGCTTAAGAAGATTCTCGTTGGAGAAATCGAGATACCACATGATGCCGTAGTAGGACCAGAATTCGCCTGTACGCGGAGCATCGAACTTCGGATAAGTCTTGCCATCGCGCAGAATGTAATCTGGCACAGTGTAACTATGCGTATCGCCGCACATATTGGTCCCGAACCACAATAATTCGACTTTGAGGTCGTATTTGCGGGCATATTCGAGAACTTTGAAAAGATAGTAGTAGTCAAAAACATCCTGCTCAATCTCGATATCGGCCCATTCTAGAGGGACTTCAACGAGATCGAATCCGGCCTCTTTCGCGGTCTTGAAGAGGACTTCGATATCCTCCTCGCTCCACTTATCACAGTTCATGAAGGCATCGGTGCGAATCTGAACGCCGTTATATTGGAGCGGCTTCCCATCATATTCGATATAGCTTTCGCCCGTTGCGTTTTTCTTGATGCTTGTGACGAGGACATCGCTTCCGTCGTATTTAGCTTCGCCTTTATCGGTATCTTCATACTCCCTTGGTTCTTTGTTCTCTTCCACTTCGCTGCTACTTGAGCACTCATGGCTATTTCCGCTTGAAGAGGAAGAGCAGGTTGCGTTGTTGCAACCTGCTAAAAGCATCGGGGTAATGAGGAGCGGCAGAAGTGTTTTGTTCAATCTATTGTTTCTCATTTAGCTTTCCTTTTCTTACTGATAATGATGATGGCGGCGGCGATTAATCCGACACCGGCGACTCCACCGACGACTCCGCCGATGATCGCTCCTGTATTGACGCCTTTGCCTTCGTCTTTCTTGCCATCGTCTTTGCTTTCCTCGGTGACTTTGAAGCTCTTGGTGACGACAGTCTCATTGTCATAGAGATCGGTGACTTTGACTTGAATGGACCAATCGCCAACTTGATCAAGGGTCACCTTGAACTCTGAAGTAGCGAACTTCGTGATAGCTTTATCGGGCTTGGTGACGCTCACTGCGTAAGTTAATTCGGTGTCGTCGGTAGCGTCGACTTTGAAGGTAACCTCCGTGCCTTTGACGTAAGATTCGTTCGTAACGAAATTCACGACTGGCTTCTCGGTATCTGGGACATTGATGACAACATCGAGAGTGGCGGTATTCGGCTCTGGGGTGGCATCGTCGCTCGCGAAGTATTTTATTGTGTAGACCCCCGCTTTAGCGAACGTATATTCATCTCCGGCTTTCACCGCCGTTTCTTTGTTAGAAACATCGACTACTGTGATGGTGCATTTATCAGGATTGACATTGGAGGAATAAGTCGCTCCTAAGATGGTGATTGTATCGCCGACTTTGGCGGTTGAAGCATATTCTCCGGAAAGAGTGATAGTCGTCGGAATTTTCTCCTGAGTGACGGTGACTTTCAGCTCTTCCGTAACGGTTTTGCCACTCGATCCGGTGGCGGAAGCGACAATCTTGTATTCGCCAAGCGCGCTGAAGGTGTATTTGAACTCGTCATTCGTCAAGGAGGAGGTCACATCTTCTTCGCTATTATCCGGTTTAACGATTTTGACAGATTTTGCGACATTATCTTTGAAGATATCTTTGAAATAGACACCGTAAGTCATCTCTTTCCCGCTTTCAGCCGTGTTTTCGCCGCTGATTTCAACGGTCATATCTTCATATTTACTCATGACGCCATTCGTATTCGCGAGGTCTTGATCATTGATTTTTGTGATGGTCGCTTCGAAGGTGCTGCTCGAAATGGCGCCCTCTGTCGCCAAATCGCCATTCACATTGCCCGTTGAATAGACGAGCGAATATCTTGATTTCGGAGCGGAAGCGAAGAAAGCGGTGATCGCGTCGGAGATAGTCGTTTTCCCATCTACTTCAGCGATCTTCTTATTGCCGGAGTGATCGAAGGATGAGAAGTATTCGTCCATCGAGAAGTTGAGATTCAATTCCTTATAGTTCTCATTGTCCCCATAGAGGATCCAACCGGCGTTTTCGATATTTTCGGTATTGACTTCTCCTTCCTCTCCCGGGGTGGTGACAAGGACGTTGGTCGGATTGTCATGATTGTCCGTGATTTGGTCCATCCAAACGCGATAGGTTATTGAGTAATCGCTGTTTTTGACATTCACGAGTTTGAAATCAACGAAGCCGCCGCCTTGCCTCACGCCATTATCGGCGCCTTGGCTGTTCTTATACGGAACGTGATAAGTTACTTTGATGCCATCATCGAGCAAGAAGTCGCCAAGAGAGATATTCTTGTGCATCTCGCGGGTGCGGATTTTGATGCCGGTATTCTCATATTCCACAATAGCTTTCGCATCGCCTTTATTGACGAAATCTACCGCGGTATAGGCCGTTGTTTGAATAGTCGCTGTCTGAACGGAGGAAGATGTTGTTCCGCCTGTGTTCGTGGCCTCGAAATAGTATTCATAATCGCCGGCGGCAAAGTCGGGATCGATAACAAAGGTGAATTTGTTCTCGGTGTTGAGACTCAATGAGGCATATTCGGTTTCAGCCTCACCGCTCGCGGCTTTCTTGCGGTATTTTAAGCTGACGCTTCCATTGCCAGTAGCATCAGTCACGTCCGGTTTAGCGACCGTCACCGTATCGAAATAGTCATACGTCTTCGAATCGATGGTTGGCAAGGTGCCGTTGAAAGTCGGGGCAGCGATAGAATCGACGCCAGTGAAGGTGAACTCTTTGGAGGCTTCATTTCCGCTCGCGTCTTTTGCGTATACTTTGACGGAATCTTCACCGCTCTTTGTTGGGGTGAAAGTCAAACCATCGCTTCTCGTGCCACTATATTCAATGGAATAGGATATATCGCTTGATAAGACGTCATGAGCCGTAATCTTAAGCGTCGTGGATTGATTGATCTGCAAGCTGGAGGGCATCGAGAAAGCGTCGAATGTCGGAGCGACATTATCGTCGAATCCGCCATCGGTTGTCGCCAAAGACTGCCCATTGACGGACTTAAGGACGACATTCGCTTCCTTTGCCCATCCACCATCGCCACCAATCTTGAAGTTGATGTAATCGACATTCTGGAGTTTATTTTTCAGTGCTTTCGCCGAATCGCTTTCGAGATTAACGAGCTGCACGAGATCATCGCCACCGCCGCCAACTTTGCTCCTGAAGAGATTCTCTTTATCAAAATGAACGGTAAAGCTGCTGCTTGCTAGCGCATCGCCCATTATCCACTTCCCAGTGGAGTCGAGAGGCGTCCATCCATCATAATACAAATCATATGAGTGGTTGCCGTTTTTGGTGTTGCTGGAATTCACCCAGATACGAAGCATCGCAAGATTGACGTTCTGTTCAAAGTCAAAAACATAAACATCAACGCTTTCGTTTCCGTTTTTGGTTCCGACTTTGAGCGTTCCATCCTCATTATAGAAATCGACGCTGAATTCGATGCTGATATCGGAATTGTTCTTCAAAGAGAAGCTTTTTGCGATGTTCTCCGTAGAAATAGCGTCCTTGCTGATGCCAGGGGCATAAGAAGCATATTTCCAAGCATCGACCTCGCCAACCGTATCGGCTCCAGGCACGGCGTTCTTAACGCCATTCGTTTCAAATGTGGATGTTGTCTCCCATCCGCCTATAAAGGAAGAAGGGGTGTAGGAAGTCGTTGCGACTTTCGCTTTCAATATCTTCGCTTGGGCGGGGACAATGACTCCTATGAGTGCGGGTATTAATAATGTTTTAACCATATTCTCCTCCTTGGAAACCGCTTACATTTGGTCAAAATTATTCTTTCTTCGCGCGTTATTTGCTACATTCCCGCCTTTTTGTAGCCAAATACATAAACAATTAATCTTCTTTTGGCGAAAAGACTAGTAAAGCGCTTACTTTTTCATAAACAAGATGAAACATTGCCGAAAAACCCTTTTTTATGGCGTTTTTAGGTGCAACCAAAAAGTCGGATTGGGACCACATGGCAATATAAAATAGATATATGGGCAAAAATAACGTCGATTGTCGGCAAAGCAAAAGCCAAAAAGTTAAATGCCAGTTCGTCTTTTCATCCTTTTTTACCGCGTAACCAAAAAGTGCAATGCCTTTTGAGGCTATTTTCCCTCGGTGTAGTGGCGTGCGTCCTTCACGTCGATCTTCAAAAGCGCTTCCGAGATGGTCCTATTGTCACGACGAATAAGGACCGCGAAGAAATTTATAAGCAATATGAAGGCACTGAAAAGAGCGAAGACGGCATTGCTGATTTGTAGACTACCGATCACAAAAAGCGGTGACTTGAGAAGATTGAAGCCGAAGAACAAAGAAAAAGAAAGGAAGAGACTGCAATAGGTCTCGAAGAAATAGAAGAGGGAGCGCAAGGCCGTAAGCCCTTTGGGAATAGGCTTGTTCTCATGCGTTGACGCCTCAAGGAATATCCTTCTTCCGATACTCGCCCCGTATCCAAAACAAAACATCGGAACGATCAAATAGAAGATGAGGAAAGAGAGCAGATGGCTAAGGAGGATGCCATATGCCGTATAAGCGGCGCTTTTATAGTAATAAGCCTCATAGACGGCATATATTTCCTTATACGCATCCAAAGAGGTGATGACTTTCGATGCCTTTTGGTAAATCGTATCGTAAAAAGAATAAAGATTCTGAAAAGAGGTCGAGCGTTTACTCTCCTTGAGTTCGTTATAAAGGGAAATGGCAAAACTCGATTTAAGCACCGGAATCTCTATAGAAGTGGCATTAATGAGGTAATATTCGCCTAAAGAGGTCCCTTCGCAAACAGTGTTGACGTAATAAGACAAAGGACTTACGCCCTTATAATCGATGAGCCCATTATTGGGGACATAATCCAAATAGAAATACAGCAATTCGTTATTGGAGATGGATGATTTCTCCTGATTCAAAGGGTTAAGAATCTCCTCTACCCCGTTATTGCTGAACTCCGTTTTGAATTCATCGAAAGAAAGGAGGATTTCCTTATAGCAAAAGCGGTAAAACATCTCGCTTTCGCTCACCGGCGTATTGTCTTCTTTGAGCTCGATAAGGTGGGCGGAGACGCTATAGGAATAGAGCTCCAGCATTTCCCTTTCTCTTCCTTTATCAGCATCGATATAGCCCGGCATCACCTTAATGACTTGAAAAACGATGCCGATGAAAATAAGGAACTCGCTGATAGAGAGAGGCAAAAAGTCGATGATCCAGGATAGGATTCTTTTCCCAGCGCTCGCATTCTCCAAAAGGTCGATGTTATTCTCTTCAATCTTCATGATATTCTTCCCGTATTTCGATCCTGAACTCCAGTTCGTAATGATCGTCTTTTAATTCATACGCTTCATGCACCGGCGCACCCCAGGTGTTATCCCCTCCTACGCCTCTAGTTTTCGGCGCGATTTCGAGATAATTGGCGAAGGAAGAAGGGAGCTCTTCAACGTGCGCGGCATTCTCAAGCTCAAACTCGCTGTTTTTGAGGTATTTGAACGAGAAATACTCATTCGTCTTGACGAAGCGAAGGTAACTATCATTCCCAAGGATATCGACCTCACGTGCCTTTTCGTGGTTCCCGTAATCTTGTGGCTTAAGATAAGGCATAAACGCTTTATCCACGTCGCTTCCGTAATACCTGGAGACAGAGCCGCCGACTCTATCGGGATAATTCTCTTTATCGCCAAGAGCGAAATAATCGAATTTCTTCTTGAGTTTGGAAATAGGGAAACGCATCCCGAAATACGGGAGAGAAGGAATGCCCTTTGGTTTATCGCCGCTCATCTTCACGATGAGGGAGCCATCGACATCGACATAATAAGTAACTTTTATGCGCTCATCGGTCAGAGGCGATAAACGGTACGAGTAAGAGATGACGAACTTATCGTCTTTCATCCCGTATTCGATATCCTCGTTATTGATGAAGAGGTTCTTCGAATAGAGGAAAGCCAAGCCGGATTCGATCTTGAAGCGGTTCCCAATATCGTTGCTCGTATTCGCCCGGAAGAGAGTCGGCAAGGCGGTATCGGCCATATACTCCTCGCCTTTGTATTCTAGAGAAATAAGACCTGGGAGATGGGAGGTGCAGTTCGCTAGACCGAAGAGGATCTTGAAATTATCGCCGATGATGCCGATGTTGTAATTGCCTTCGACGATTTCGTAGTCCACTTTGTTCCTTTCAATCGGGTATATCTCAGCTGGAGCGAAGATTTTCTCTTCTCTCGCAATTATTTCACCATTGGAATTACGGCCGACAAAGGCTTGGACGGCGATGTCGAAATAGGCGCCCCTCTCGTAAAGATCGAAAGGAAGCGGGATCTTCTTGCTTTCGCCTGGCTCTAAGGGAATACCGAGATCTTTTCTTTTAACGATCTGCCCATCTATAACTAAAGCGAAAACGAAAGTGAAAGTTTTAGAATCGGTGAAAAGGAAATCGTTTTTGATGGTGACGCTCTTCTCATCGATTTCAAAAGAGAAGGGCTGATAATAGTATTTCATCGCCACGAGTTTGCTCGATTGATCGACTTTGTTTCTATCGGCGAAGATAATCCCATCCCCGCAGAATTCCTTGTCATTCGGGAATTCCTCGAAATCGCCGCCGTAGCATAAAGCTTTTTCCCCACGGCTATTTTTGGCGTATAAAGCCAAATCGATATAGTCCCAGATGAAGCAGCCGAAGAAGCGCTCATTGTAGGAGAAAAGGTCCATATATTCATCGACGTTTCCGAAGGAATTGCCCATCGCGTGAGCGTATTCGCATAGCATGAACGGCTTATCGTTATATTCATCGATATGTTTCTTGCAGTCTTCAGGATAAGTGTACATCTCGCTTTGGACATCGCTAGATGAGTGATACTTCCTATCGAAATGCACCCCTTCATAATGGATGATCGCTTTAGGATATCTCTCCTTCAATTTATCGTGCATCTTCACAAGCATCGACCCGCTCCCCGATTCATTCCCAAGGCTCCAAAGGAAAATGGAAGGATGGTTCTTGTCACGCTCATACATGCGGAGAAGTCTTGAGGAGCAAAGCGTCTCCCAGGATTCGTCATTGCCTGGGATCGAGTTCTCGTTTTTGCAGCCCTTATAATCCTGGAAAGAAGCGTGGCTCTCTAAGCAGGCCTCATCAATGATATAGAAGCCCTTTTTATCGGCCGCTTCGTAGAAATATTCATTGTTGGGGTAATGAGAGGTGCGGATGGCGTTGACGTTATTCTCCTTAAGGATATCAAGGTCGAAATCGATGGTATCTTTATCGATCGCTCTCCCCGTTTTATAGTCCCATTCATTCCTATTGATACCTTTGACTTTAAGGCGCTTCTGGTTGAATGTGAGCATGGCTTTTTCGTTTATGCTCACATCGCGGAAACCGGTAGAGAGGCTCTTGATATCGACGATGTCGTCCCCGTCTTTCGTAATGATGGTCAGCTTATAAAGATTCGGGTGTTCCGCGCTCCAAAGAAGCGGATGGTTTATGGAGAAAGGAATCGAAGAAGAGGAGGAAGAGAAGGTAAAGCCGACGTCGCCATTATTGAAATAGGCGACTTTCTGGTATTTCTCCCCTCCTGTTAAGACGATTTCGCCTTTCACCGCGTCGTTAGAAAAATCGACGTCATATCGCACATCGATATCGTAAATGGCATCAGGCCTTTCCTCTTTGATGGTCACATCGCGGAAGATACCGGAGAAACGGTAAAAATCCTGCGAAAGGATGTAAGTGCTGATTGAGTATTTGAAGATGACGGCCGCGATGATATTCCCCTTTTCCTTTATATAAGGAGTGATATCGAACTCGCTGTCGAGATAGAGATTCGTGGAATAACCGACGAACTCGCCATTGATATAAAGGAAAAGAGCGGTCTCGAAACCCTTGAAATCGATGATGACCTTATTATCTTTATCGCGCTTCTTGTAATCGAACTTCTTCAAATAGACGAAAGCGGGATTAAGCAATGTTATCTCTTCCCCGTTTTTCACGTTCGCGTAGCCATCGAATGGATACTGCGAGTTGATGTAACGTGGGGTTCCATAACCTTGCAGTTCCAGCGATAAAGGCACTTTGATATCGTCATAATCGCGGAATGGGGTATTGAAGACACGCTCCAAAAAATAGGACAAATAAGGAACATTATTAATGACCTTGATCTTCCAATTGTCATTGAAAAGGCGTTCCGATGAGTTCAGATTCTTTAAGTCATCTTCGCACAAATACGTCTTATAGGTGCTTCGAGCTGGCAATAAATTGATACCGACCGTCTCTTTGGAAAAAAGCACTTTCTTGAAATCGATGTTTTCCATAATTCTCTCTATTTCTCTCTTCGGCAAGATTGTATTTCATTTGCCCGCCTTTAGATAGGAACAAGGACAAAGAAGCCCACAATTTAATATCGTTCATCATGAAACAATGACCTCAAACCATGAATGATGGAGAAGAATGAGTATCACAGAAAACATCAATTTTGTGATTTTTCGCTTGATTCAACCTAAATTCCAGGTCTAACTTCTAGCAAAATAAGCGAAAATCAAGATATCGACATCAGCATTCATCGAATGTTTTGCCAAATTTCTAGAAGTAGTTCTAGAGCACTTCTAGAAATTGTTCTAGAAATTGTTTATGATAGATGAGGAGAGAAAGATTATGACTTTGGAAGAACTACTCAAAAAGGACATATTCGAGACAGACGAAGTCGAAATAAAACAGTCTTTGGCCAAGGACCCTTTCAGTTGGCTAAAAAGCGTCGCGGCCTTTTCCAATAGCAAGGGCGGTATTTTCTATTTGGGCGCCAAAAACGAAGACCACACTTTGATCGGATATAGCAAAGAGGAAGTCGATAAAGAAATCCTCTTCTTCAACAACGAAGTGAATCAGCACCTCTCGCCAAAGCCCAAATTCTCCATTGCCTATTTGCCTTATGAAGCAAAAAAAGAGATGACCCGCTACATCATCGAAATCGATATCAAGAGGAGCGATTACCGCCCCGTTATCTATAAATACAAGGGCGTGCCCGGCATTTACGTGCGCGGAGAAGGACAAACCAATCCCGCAACGCAAGAAGAAATCACCGACATGGTTTTAATAAGCGCGAGAGCCAATTACGATGAGCTCTTCACTGACGAAATATATAACGAGAATAATTTCAAGCTTCTGCGTGAATCCTACAAGGAAGCAAACGGCCAAGAACTGAGCGAAAAGGCTCTTCAAGCTATCGGCTTTCTGGATGAAAAAGGACACCTATCAAACGCCGCGAAGCTTTTTTCCGACAAGAGCAATGACCCGATTACGGAAATACGCTGCGCCAAATGGCCGACCCTCAAGAAAGACGAATCCCTCATTCTTTCGATGGAGGAATTCAAAGGGAACCTTTTAAACGGCGTCAATTTCATCGTCGATTACGTCAAAAGGAATGAAAACCGGGGCGAATTAAAAACAAGCAACGGAAGAATAAGCGTTTCTTCTTTCCCCGAGCGCTCCGTGCTAGAAGCAGCCGTCAATGCGGTGGCGCACCGCAACTATTTCATGGATGGTTTCTACATCTTGGTCGACATATTCCCTGACCGCTTGGAGATTGATTCCCCGGGCTCGCTACTATCTGGTGAATCGCTCCATAACGAGACCGACATCTCAAGCATCAGACCTCGTTATCGCAACAAAGTCATATCTTCCGTTTTCAAGAAGCTGAGGCTCATGGAGCAAGAGGGCAGCGGATTCGACAAAATTGTGGCCGATTACAAAAACTTCGACAATAAGCCGTTCGTGAACTCATCATCCTCGCATTTTGTCATAACCTTGCCTGATCTTCTTTATAAGCTTCCTTTGCATAAAGAAACGAAACAAACAGTCGTCCTTTTTAGCCCAATCGTCGGTCAGAAAGACAATGATACGAAGATCCTTTCTTGCTGCTACCTCTCCTATCGCAGCATCAAGGAAATCGCCGAAAGCCTATCCGCGAGTGCCTCAACCTATCTAAGGAAAGAGCTGAACCGTTTGCTTGAGCAGGGCTTCCTCTTCCAAAAGAAACGCGGGAATGCGATTCTCTATAAGACCAACGAGCTTAAAGTCGGCATCCAAAACGATTAAGGCGCTTTGATAAGGCTTTGCGATAAATACCGACATACTTTTATTTCACGCTCATTTTTGCTTGTTTCTGCTTATTTTATCGGGAGTATCCGCTAAATCGGTAAATCTCTGAGATAAAACCCTTAAAATAAGCAAAATATTGCAAAGCATTTTATAATGAGGCCGACCAATAGAAAGGAAAACACAATGGCCAATCGTTTTGTTCTAAATGAAGTCTCTTATCATGGGCACGGCGCTATAAAGAGCATCGTTCCCGAAGCGAAAGCGCATGGATTCAAAAAAGCGCTCGTCTGCTCCGATCCTTCCCTCGTGAAATTCGGCGTCACCAAAAAAGTCACCGACCTCCTCGAAGAAGGCGGCATCGCTTATGAGCTCTACACCAATATCAAACCTAACCCCACCATCGAAAATGTCACCGAAGGAGTAAAAGCCTGCAAAGAAAGCGGAGCCGATTTCCTCCTCGCGATCGGTGGCGGCTCCTCCATGGATACCGCCAAAGCCATCGGCATCATCATCACGAATCCTGAATTCGCGGATGTAAGAAGTCTTGAAGGCGTGGCCCCGACCAAAAACCCCTGCCTTCCGATTTTCGCGGTCCCAACCACCGCTGGCACCGCGGCCGAAGTGACCATCAACTACGTCATCACCGATGTCGAGAAAACCCGCAAATTCGTCTGCGTTGACGTTCACGATATCCCAGCGATCGCTTTCGTCGATCCGGATATGATGAGCTCGATGCCTGCCTCTCTCACCGCTTTCACCGGCATGGATGCCCTCACTCATGCGATTGAAGGCTATATCACCCGCGGAGCCTGGGAGATGAGCGATATGTTCCATATCAAAGCCATCGAAATCATCGGCAAAAACCTTCGCGCTGCCGTCAAAAACGATCCGGACGGAAGAGAAGGAATGGCCCTTGGCCAATATATCGCCGGCATGGGCTTCTCCAATGTTGGCTTAGGCATTGACCACGCGATGGCTCACACTTTAAGCGCCTATTACGATATCCCGCACGGCAAAGCCTGCGCGATGCTTCTCCCTATCGCGATGGAATTCAACGCCTCCGTCTCTGGCACGAAATACAAAGACATCGCCATCGCTTTAGGAGTCGAAGGCGTCGAAGCGATGAGCCAAGAGGAATATCGCGATGCCGCGATCGCCGCCGTCAAGAAGCTCTCTAACGATGTCGGTATCCCGGATAAATGCCCCGAAATCAAGAAAGAGGATCTCGAGAATATCTCAAGAGATGCCCTCAAAGACGCTTGCTATCCCGGCAATCCGAAAGACGCCACCTTGGAAGATGTCAAAGCGCTCTTCACGAAATTGATGTAACCATTGACGAACTAGAGGCCTACGAATCGTTTGATTCAGCGGCCTCTTTTTTATTGCGTTTTTAAGCAAAAACAACCTAAATATTGTTTGAAAGGTTCGCCTTTCCACCCCATGGGCGAGGGATGGTCACTATAGTCACTATAGAGGTCACATCCATAACAAAAACCTACTTTCTCCGTCGCTCGCCCATGAGGATAAAGTAGGAAGCATATCTCAGCACATTCATCTCATCTGATGGATGTGCATGAGAGGCCCTCTATTAACATTTCGTTCAAAAAACCTTCGCTCTAAATCAATTCAAGATGATTACGAAGAGTGAAAGTTGACTAAATATGACATTGAAAACTTTGGCTCAGCGTAGTCTGCCGGTGTAGTCTGCGGTGTAGTCAATTTTTATTTCTTTGGCAATTCAGCGAAAGAAACGATGAAATTCCAATTTATTTTTTCGACATCATCGGCATCGAATCCGGCAAGCAGCATCACCGCTTTGAATTGCCCATTGCTAAGGAAGATGTTAGTTTCGCTTTCTAACTTTTGCTTAAGATGAAAGGAATCGGTGTTTTCTAGTGCAATGGTATTGGGGACGAACTTGCTTTTGCACCAGTTTATCGCGCGAACCAGCACATCCTTTTCCAAAGATAAATAATCTGAAGGCCTGTCGGCGTCATTAACCAATTCATAGCCGTTTTGTTCGCGTCTTATTAAGCAGGCGTCTTTCATTTTTCGGATGTTGTATTTAACGCCGTCTTTGCTTAGTCCGACCGAGGCCGCTATTCCTTCGATGCTGATTGTTTTATCGTGAAAAATCGCCGCTTCTATTTCTTCGTATTTCGGATTTTCTTTGTATAGGTCAGTTCTATTGACGAACATCTGCTTCTTTATGATATTGTCGAAATCATCACTTTCCACGCTGTTTTTGGTCACAATTCCGTTATATTTGTACTTCTTATTTTTCAAAGTGATGGTGAAAGAGATTCTATTGGAGGAAATTAACGGCGCATATTCTTCGCCCAGATCTTTGTATTCTTCGACTATTTTCTCGAAACCGGACCCTTTGTTCTCCATCAATCTGCATTTTTCGAAAATCGAGCAAATGGTTTTGTTTCTTCTTACGGAAGGAAAGGAATCCGGGTCTATTTTTTCTCGCAATATATCGCTCCTTAATTGAAGCATAGAGCCAGGAGAGGTGATTTCGATTCTGTCGGGGAAGCAATTGACCGCGATCTCGTTTCCGTCGATCTTATAGTCTCTGTGCGCCAAAGCGTTCACCAACGCTTCCCGGACGGCGATAAGATCGAAAGAACCTTTGCTCTTTCTATATAGCCCTTGTTTCTCTCCCCCGAAAAGATAATAAGAGACAGAGCTTATATACGAAATCGACTGGTGAAGCAGATAGACGAGCGATCCACTAAATGATTTCGAATCGGTGTAATCATCGCTTCCTTTATTCAAAGAGGGCCAAGTTGTGCATACCACATTGGCGTTTTTGCTTACGCTATTGTCGGCAAAAAGCACGCCAGCCACAGTCAAGAAATCGTCCGCAGAAAGCAAGCCAAAACTAATCATTTTTTTCTTGGTCAAAATCTCTCCGTTGTTATTTGTTTTGTATTCCTCTTCAAGATCATCGAAGCTGCTATCATCAAGCGAAATGCCGGTTTCGACCCTATCGTACTCGTAGAGATTCGTGGTGTTTATGAGCTCTACTTGCTCTTCTACCGTCGCTAAATCGGTAGAGCCATCATGCCTTACGTATAGCAAAGGATTCGATGATTGAGACGTGAGCCAAGTGATTGTCGATATTCTTTTTTGAACAATGATTTTTAAATAGTACTTTTCATTTTCATCATCGAATTTCACCGCTTCAAATTTGCATTTCAATATCGGCTTTGTGTGGTTTTTGCATATGGCTTCTACGCTTCTTTTGATGCTGTCTATCTCGTGCAGCGAGAAACCGATAAGTTCAAGATTATCGGCCACGCCGACATTCATGACCCCACCATTCGTATTGGAGAAAGCGCAAAGCGTTTTAAGCCAATGCTCATATTTGTCTTTAGTGTCCAGCATCAACTTGTTTTCGGTCTCGCAATTTTCAATTAATTCAAGTTTCATAATGTCTCCAGTTTAGTACGTCGGTGTAGTGAGCGGTGTAGTCACATCCATAGTTTAGTGTAGTCAGGCGGTGTAGTCAACGGTGTAGTCATTTTTTCAAAATCATCAAAATAAATGCAAAAAGCCACGTTTTATCGGCATTTTGAAAAATACTAATTTTGACTTTCTTGACTACACTGACATGGCTTTAGATTGGAGGAACTCACTAAAGGATGCGAGATCCATCTGAAAGACAGGCAAATACGCCGCTTCACCTTTTCACCCCACGGGCGGGGGACGATCACTATTGCCCGATGGTTAAATCAGGCTATAATGAGAGTGTACTTAGGGAACCTAACGCCGCTTCGAACGGTCGTTAGGCCCTTTTTCGTTCACCAGCAGGTAGATCAATATTAGGATGATCACTATAGAGTTCACATCCATAATAGAAATCCCCTTTCTCCGCCACTCGCCCATGAGGATTAAGAGAAGGAAGCATATTTCAGCCCCCATTCATTACTAGGAAGTAAATAGAGGTTTTGCCAAAAAATATTTTGTTTTTGCAAAGATAAAAATGGCCGGTCTCGCCTTAATGTGACGCAGGCAAAGAGATCACTTCCCATCTAAGTTAAAGTCGAACATTGAATAAAGGCATTTTCTATGCGTTATGCAGATTACAAAAAGCGAATGTGGTCAGTGTAGTCTATCGGTGTAGTCATCGGTGTAGTCATTTTTTCAAATTTATCAAGATAATCGCAAAAAGCCCCATTTTATCGGCATTTTAAAAAATACGAATTTTGACTTTCTTGACTACACTGACAGGGTTTTAGCTTGAAGCAGCTCGCTAAAGCATGCGAGATATCTCTGAAAAAACAGGCAAATACGCCGCTTCACCTTTTCACCCCATGGGCGGGGGACGGTCACTATTGCCCGATGGTTAAATCAGGCTATAATGAAGATGAGCTTAGGGACCTAACGCCGCTTCGAACGGTCGTTAGGCCCTTTTTCGTTCACCAGCAGGTAGATCAATATTAGGATGATCACTATGGAGGTCACATCCATGATAAAAATTCCCTTTCTCCGCCACTCGCCCATGAGGATAAAGTAGAAGCATATTTCAGCCTCCATTCATTACTAGGAGGATAAGGGCGTCTTTACCAAACGAAACGCAAAATAAGTTACGTGAAGCCTTTTCGGATTATCAAACAAAGCTATTTATCAAATGGCACTTCTATCTCGATATCGGAGAGAGGGAAAGAACAGCAAAGATGGATAAACGAAAATTCCATGTCGGCTTTGCGGCGATTTTCGACTTTTTTAGGAGAATATACCTTCCCGCTTTTTAGATAAGCGTGGCAATATCCGCACACTCCGCTGCGACATTTAGAAGGGGCGGCAAGCCCATTTCTTTCAAGGGTTCTAAGAATGGATTCGCGGCTATTCCCGATAAGGGTTCTCTTTTCGCTCCCGAGCGTTACTTTGATTTGGACTTCTTTCTCTTCCTCAGTTGGATAATCATCTTGCTTACTGGGATCGATGATCTCGCCGTATAGCTCGTGACGGATACGTTTCCTTTCAATCCCCATTTTCCTCAATTCATCATCAAGATAATCGTGCATGGGTTGCGGCCCGGAAATAAAAACGGAGTAGGCTTCTTTTGGCGCGTATTTTTCGATGAGCTTTTTATCGATGAAACCATGCTCGTAGCCTTTTTTAATCTCTTCACTTAAAACATAAATAACCTTGATTCTGTCGCACTTTTTCGCCAACGCGTCGAACTCATCTTTGAAAAGGATAGACGATGAGGATTTGCTGCCATATAGAAGAATCAGATTAAAATCCTCATCCCCACCAGCAATAGCCTTTGCCATCGATAAAAATGGAGTGATGCCACTACCTCCACCAATCCCGATTACGTATTTCTCATCGCGGAGAGAGACGTATTCAAATTCACCTTCAGGCCCAGAGATAGAGACTTCATCCCCTTCTTTCCAGTTATCAAGAATATAGGAAGAAGCGATTCCGCCCTTCACCCGTTTCACGGTAATCGAATAATGTCCTTCAAGCGCTTCTTTTGGGGAAGAGGATAAAGAGTATGGGCGTTTAATTTTCATCTCGCCGATTTGGAGGGAAACGACAATATATTGCCCGGCGGAAAAATAGGCTAATTCCTCTGTGCCTTTTTCCAAAATCGGAGAAAAGAAATAGGTTTTGCAGTCTTTTGAGTGCTCAACGATTTTGGAAATCCTCACAAATTGATGCTCTGGATGAAGCCTTTTGGCGAGCTTATTGACGGGATAATCAACAGGAAGAGGCGTTTTTGCGGCGTTTTTGAATATTTTCTTCCGAAGCGAAAAAAGGCCTAATAAGTGAAATCGATGCAAATGCTTCAAAATATTCTTGCTCATTCTATTTGCCTCTTTTCATATCCTCGATCGTTTTTCTTGCGGCGTTCTCCCCCGAGAAATAAGTGGTGCCATACCCATCCATCCTTTCAGCGTGCGCCCCACAGAAGCGGAGTCCTTTGATGGTGTTTTCCTTTTCCTGCGCCACCACTCGCGGAATGATTGAATCCCAAGGATGCCCTTGATAGCCGTATGGGGTTCCGTTAGGAGAAGAAAGGTAACGGGCGAAAGTCGCTGGGGTCGCTATTTCGATTTCCTCGATATGCTCTTTGATCGATATCCCCATCGTTTTCTCATAATAATCAATCATCTCTTCGGCGATTTTTAGTTTGGTCTTTTTATAGTCGTTTGGTTCGACTTTGCCCCAGATATCGCCATAAATCGAGGTGGTGAAAAAGAGCTCAGAAGTGCCTTTCTCGGTGATAGATGGATTTAAAATGTTGAGGCAATTCACGATGACCCAGCCCGTGCCGCCTAAAGAGAAACTATTTTCATATTGCCTCTCGGCGTCTGCATAAGGTTCCAAAAAGACCGAATAGTCCTTGATGCCTAGTTCTTCCGCGCTTTTATCTAGCCCCAAATAGACGGTGAAGAAAGACAAGGCCAAATCGCGGGCATTGGCTTTCTTGATTTCGAATTCCGGGACCTCGTCTTTGTCGATCATGCGCGAGAAGACATCGTCGGGATAGGAATTGGAAATGATGTGATCGCTATAGAAGGTCTCGCCGTTCACGATGACTCCGTATGCTTTCCCATCTTTGACGAGAATCTTGCTGACGGGCGCGTTATAACGGATTTCGCCGCCATTCGCTCGTATCGAGGCATCCAAAGACAAAGAGAGTTCGTGGGAGAAAGAACTAGGTAGCCCCACTCCGTCTTTGACATAGACCATGAACATCATAACAAAAGTCAAAAAATCGAGCGTGCGCGTAGGCTCACCGATATAAGGCCAATAAGTCGTGAGGATATGCTGGGCCTTTTTGGGCATTCTGAGCAAATTGAGGACCCTATCGACAGAATGGGAGGCAAGGCGCATGAAATTGGCGTGCTTAAAGACAATCTTGAGCATGCCTACCTTCCCCTCGGCGATTTCGCGCATCGACTCTAACCCTTCTTCCGCCAGAGCGAAAAAACGGCTGACGCTTTCTTTCGATCCAGGCACGAGCCTTTCCATCTCCGCGATGAAGTTATCAACGCCAGAAGGCATAGACGCATCGTAAGGCTCATCTTTATCGGTGGATATCACGCGGTAAAGATGGTCGTCATGGATCCAGTTCACTTTCGCGCCTAGATGCTTAAATAACTCTCTCACAGCGCCAGGTTTCTCTTCGCTTCCCACTTGAGCTAGCTCGTGGAGAGAAGTCTCAAACTCGAAGCGGCCTCTTTTAAAGCTCGTGGCTGAGCCGCCAGGGAGATTATGCTTTTCGAAAAGAATCGTCTTATATCCTTCTTTGGAGAGAGTCGCAGCCGCGGAAAGCCCTGCATTACCCGCCCCGATTATGATTGCATCATATTTATCCATCTTATTTTATAAACGTTTCAAAATCGCTTTTTTATAGCACAACTTGCAAAAGAAAATCACCATAAAATTCAGGTATTTTTCTAGGCGCATCTCTTCAAGGAAACGAAGCGCCCTTACCAATCTAGTGAATCGATATTCATCAAGAAATCGAGGAGACTTATCCTTAAGAAACCTTCATTGGTCCGATAATGCATCCCTTCGTTTTTGACGATGATGACTTTCTTGAAGGAGTCTGGCATATTCCGAAGCGATTCGTATTCCTGGTCCTTCTTTTTTTGACTATCGATCGAGAAAGCGACCTGAACATAATAGGTTTTATCCCCTTTATTGGCCACGAAGTCGCACTCTGTATCGACATCGATATATATGGGATTGCCGTTTTTGTCTTTCCGCTCGCTTTTCTTTTTGATTTTCACAACGCCTACATCGACATTGAATCCGCGATATCGCAGCTCATTATAAACGATATTCTCGATGATATCCGTCTCATCGACGTCCCGAAAATTAAGCGCCGCATTCCTGATGCCTATATCCTCATAATATACTTTATAAGGCGTGCCGATGTAGTGGCGTCCCCTCACATCGTATCTGATGGTTTTATTGAGTAAGTAGGCTTCTTCGAACCATGATATGTAATTCCCGATCGCATCGTTGGTGATATCTACGTTATATGCGCTTTTGAAGGTTTTTTCGATTTTCGTGGGGTTTATCGGCGTCGATATCATTGAGGCGACTACCTTCAAGGTATCGTTTAAGCTATTGACGTTCACGTTGGGATGGCGGTTCTTGACGTCTTTGATGTATGTCTCATTCAAAATCGAGAGAGCTTGTTTCGCTTTCCCTTCATCGCTTTTTTGGAGCTGAACGAGCGGGATTCCGCCATATCTCTCGTAGATTTTTAAGGCTTGCTCAGGAGTATAGTCGGTCCCACCGCAAAACTCGGAGAAAGTCAGTGGCAATAGATGAATCCTATCTCCCCTTCCGCCGAATTCACTGTCCACTTCGCTCGATAAGAATTTCGAATTGCTGCCAGTAACGTAGATATCGTAATTCTCGTGTCTCAATAAGCCATTGAGCACCCTTACGAACTCATCGAGGTTCTGTATCTCATCCAATAATATGTAATACTGCTCATTGTCCGAAACCATGTCTCTGATATAGCAGAGGAACTTCCTGTCGTTCACGAGCCTTGAATGGTTCTTCGTTGTCGTGGTTGGCTGATCTGGCAAATACTTATCAAGAGAGGCGATATCCTCATCGTTATCGAAAGCGAACCTGATGATGTGATCTTCTTTCACCTTCTCTTCCTTGATCAGATAGTCAACGAAGATATTGTTCAATAGATACGATTTCCCACACCTTCTGATTCCCGTGATGACTTTGATGAGATGATTGTTTTTCTTGTCTATCAGTTCTTTCAAATACAAGTCACGCTTGAACATTGCTACTCCTCCTTTTCCCAAAATTATCGCAACATAACGTCTTCCGACGATATTCAAATTCGACGTTTTCCTCAGTACTGAGGTTTTTGTCGACTTTATTGTAATACAAAAAGGCAGTTAGGCGATATCCAAAATCGACACTTTCCTCAGTACTGAGATTTTTGTCGACTTTGATTGTAACAACCATCTTGGCCCTGCTGCGATAATGCTAATTTCTTTAGGATTCATCGAATCTTTTAAGCGTTTCTAGTTACAAATTGCCGCTTTTTGCATTGAGATAACCAGTCTAAAAAGTGATTTTTTGATTGATTTTAGACGTGTTATCGCTCGATAGGTCGTCTAAAATGTCGATTTTTTATGGATTTTAGACGTGTTATTTAATAAGATTTAGTAAAGAGGGGAGGAGATCCAACATGAAAAACACCGGATTCATTGGTCGAAAAGACGAGTATCGCGTTTTGGAGAAGGCTTATTTATCCAAGCAATCTCAGCTAGTGATCGTCTATGGAAGAAGGCGCGTAGGGAAAACCTTTTTGATCAACGAATCGTTCGAGGGCGATTTCGCCTTCAAGACGACGGGCGTATATAAGCAAAGCAAATTGACGCAGCTATCCAATTTCACCGCTGCTCTTTCCAAAAAAGACAAGCAAGAACGTGACTGTTTTAAGGATTGGCCTTCCGCTTTTCGCGCCTTGGAGGAATATTTGGATTCCCTCCCAGTCGATAAAAAGCAAGTCGTCTTCTTTGATGAGATGCCTTGGCTAGACACCCCCAAAAGCGGGTTTCTCCCGGCTTTCGAATACTTCTGGAACAACTACGGGAACGCCAAAAACAATCTGCTCTTCATCGTCGCCGGCAGCTCTTCCTCCTGGATCAGCAAAAAGCTCGTGGATGATAAAGGCGGGTTCTTCAACCGCCATTCCGCGAGGATATTTTTAGAGCCTTTCACCCTCAAAGAGACGAAAGAGCTCTTTCTCGAAGAAGGCATCCACTGGTCGGATTACGATATCGCGGAATGCTACATGCTCATGGGTGGAATCCCTTTTTACCTCAATCAAATCGACCCTTCCTATAGTTTAAACGAGAACATCGACCGCATATTCTTCAAAGAGCACGGTTTGCTCTTCGATGAGTTTTCCCGTTTATACAACACGCTTTTCAATGGCGATGCCAAATACGTAAGAATCGTGGAGGCTTTAAGCAAGAATCGATACGGCCTATCGCGAGATGAGATATCGGAAAAGGCCAAAGTGCCAAATAATGGCAAGCTCAGCCAAATGCTCCAAGATTTGCTGGACTCAGGATTCATCGCCAAAAAAGTGGCAATCGACGAAAGGAAAAAAGACATATACAGGCTCAGCGATTTCTACACCTACTTCTATTTCGAGTTCGTCAAAGAGTATTACGGAAAAGATGAGCATTATTGGTCATCCACGAATGACCTCCCAAAACGAAGAGCCTATCTCGGCCTTACTTATGAGCTACTATGCGAAGCGCATTTAAGCCAAATCAAGAAAGCGCTCAGCATCGAAGGGGTAAGCTCCACTAGTTACGGCTGGAGAAAACAAGACTCTGAGGGAGAAAAGGGGTGCCAAATCGATTTAGTCATCGATAGAAGAGATAAGGTGGCGAGTTTGCTTGAAATCAAATTCTCCATAAACGATTTCGAGATTGATAAGGACTACTGGGAGAACCTCGTGAACAAAATCGACGCTTTCCAAAAAGAGAATCCCCGCAAATCGATCCAGCTCGTCCTAGTGACCACTTACGCTTTGAAGCAGAATAAATACTCGAACATCATCAATAAAGTCGTCACCCTGAAAGATCTCTTCGCTTAAGCGCCTATATGCAAAACCCCTGCCTTCGCGAAAGCAGGGGCCTATCACTCCATAGATAAGGTTAAGCTACTTCTTGAAGTCTTGCTCGACCTTCTTTTCCACTTCGTTGCATATAACTTGCAAGGAACAGGAATGACAATCCATCTTCACGTTGTTCATGAGATGGTCGAGGGCTTTGGTGATGTTTTCGATTTTGCTCTGGAGGGCTGGCAAATCAGTATAAGGGAAATCATCGCTCGTCACGAAAATCATCTTGACGTTATTTACGAAGGACAGCTCTTTGTATTTATTGATGAAATAGCTGCCGAGCTTCGAGAAATTCACTTTCTCCTTCATCCCCTTTTTGCTCACCAAGAGGCTTTCGAGGTTATTGAAGGAAGAGACCCTACTCATCACCTCAGAATAAGCGAAGTGGTATTTCACGTAATCGAACTTCCGGATGTTATTGTAGAAGGCGTTCTTCTCCCCCATCTTCGAGGGATCGATGCTCCCAATGACGATACGGGCATAGTTTTTATATTCCTTCATCTCATCGAGATCAGGCCCTAGAAGGATTATCTCATCGTCAAAGGATTTATCGGTCAATAAGGAAAGAGAGGTGCCAGAGTACGGCTTCGCGCCGAGCTCAAAGGCTTTCTCGCTAGGGAAGATGAATTGGTTCTTCTCTTCTTTGACTTCCGCCTTTAAAAGAAGAGGCAATTTCTTTGCCCCTTCCTTAGTTGTTTTTTGACTTATGGTATCAACCAAATCGTCGAAGATGAACATACTAGATCTTGCGGTTTCTCTTCTTTTTCTCGTTCAATTTGATAAGAAGCGGCTCCAAAGAGGAAGTCAGTTTCATATCAAGATTGAAGAAATAAACGATGAATAAAAGCGCGAATAAGATAATGAAGGCCCCAACTACGGTCAAGATGATATTGGCCCAAAGAGGGCAGCCCATGGGCGCGAAGAGCACCCAAGTGAGAACGATAAGCGCGGTACCCATTATCTTCCCTCCGCTTGGCCCTTCTTGAGGGCGAAAGTCGCGGCTCCTAAAGCGCCCATCAATTGCGGATCGATCTTCAGTTCGACGACTTTCAGGTGCAATACCTTCTCAATGGCTTCTTTTAAGCCGGCGTTTTTCGCGCAGCCTCCCGTAAGAGCGATATTGTCGACCGCTCCGGCTTTTTTAGCCATCACGAAGCAGCGTTTGGCCACTGAGAACTCAATGCCGGCTGCAATCTCGTCCATCGGTTTTCCTTCACCGACAAGCGAAATGACCTCGCTTTCCGCGAAAACCGTGCACTGCGCGGTGATCGGGATGATGTTTTTGGCTGATAAACTGAGTTTCGAGAAAGTATCAAGATCCATCTCAAAGGCGCGAGCCATGGCCTCGAAGAAGCGTCCGGTGCCGGCGGCGCATTTGTCGTTCATCGCGAAATTCAAGACGGTGCCGTCTTTATCGACGGCAATCCCTTTGACGTCTTGCCCGCCGATATCGATGATGGCTTTCACGCTCGGGTCAGTGACGTGCACCCCCATCGCGTGGCAAGAGATTTCGGAGATATTCTCATCGGCGAAAGGCACTTTGTTGCGGCCGTATCCTGTACCGACTAGATAAGATAAATCCTTCGCGGAAGATAAGCCTTCCACTTGCTTCACGGCTTCCTCTAACGCCTCTTGCGCGCTTAAGACGGAATTGATGCGGCTGCGGAGAGTGACACTCGCCACCATCTTGCCGTTTTCGTCGACTATGACGCACTTCGTGTAAGTGCTGCCAGAGTCGCATCCACCATAATATTTCATTGTTCTTTTTCTCCTCTATTTACCAAGAATTGCCATCGTCTATGACTTCAAGGGATGGGTCGACCGGCTCTTCCCTCATGACGGAGCGCATGTATCGATTGACGTCATCGCGGATCGACTGCTTCGAGATGACGCGCGGATCCATGAGGTCGTGATTGACCCAGATGAGCTTGATGCCATGCTCGCGCGCTCTTTGCTCGAATAGCCCATGCATCCCTACGAGGGCCTTGCAGGAGATGTGCTCCCAAAGGATGACCATATCGGCATGATACTCTTCGCAGAATTTCCAGAGGTCATCGAGCAAGACCTCGTATCCTCCGTGCGTCCTGTTTCTCATGATCATCTCTTGATACAACTTCGCGATATCGTAGATTGCCTGGTCTTTGTCATTCTCGGAAATCTCATCGAAATAGACTAAGGAGAGCATATCGACGAGCGGGAGGATGCCCCAGCAGTTCTGAAGCCAGGGCAAGAAATCGGTGTAGAACTGCGACTGGACGCCCCAGATGATCGCGCGGTGGCGGTTCTCTTTGCAGACCAAGGCTTTCCTCTTGAAGGCTTTCTCGGCGAGTTTGGTGATCTTCTGATCTGCTTTCACGAAGTCATCGCTTCTTCCAGCGACGGCCATATAGGTGGTTTCGGCGTAGAGTGCGAGATTCGCCCCATAAACCTGCGGATATTCGGTTTTCGACATATCCATCCAGCTCTTGCGGAGGCGATTTTCCTCATTGAAGCGTTTCGCGCATTTGAAATAGTAGTCCCAGTCCCATTTCTCGCCGGTCTTCTCTTCAATGAACTTGATGGCGTTTCTGATTTCCTGGGCGGCGTATTCCTGAACTCCTTCTTCGGTGTGGCGGAGAGGCGCGGCAATCTGGAAAGTCGGGATCCCGAATTCCTCGTACTTCTTGCCCATGATGCCTCCGCCTAGAAGTGATCCATCGCAAGTGGTGTTGCACTGGATCGCGCAGGCTCCATAAATTGGCATATCCTCG
Source organism: Roseburia hominis (assembly GCA_963642055.1). GTDB lineage: Bacteria > Bacillota_I > Bacilli_A > RFN20 > CAG-826 > UBA4951. The sequence goes on from CAVIFQ010000007.1 coordinate 60,592, forward strand.
TCTACCGCCGCCCCAGCTTCCGCCGCTGGCATTGGGCAGACATCGCCTGGGATGCCCATTTCCTGCAAGACATCGAGATAATGGGTGACGGCTCCGCCATTAAGAAGGACGGAGACGTAAATGGCGGCTGTTTCCCAAGAGACGGCGTAGAGGTTCGGGAAGCCGCACATGATGTGGAACATCTCGTTTTCGTCCAAAATGACGCACTTTTTCGAGAATTTCTCATTGTTGCCGCATCTTTTATCGGCCTTGAAGCAGCGCGTGAGAAGCTGAGCGATATCCAAAGCGACCAAATCGTATTCGGTGTGGGCGATGCGTAAAGCCTCCCCACGTAAACCGGTCGTATGTTTATCGATCATCATCGGCACGGCGAGGTAGTTGATCATCCATCTATATCGGAGGAGGCCTTTGATGTTGGATGGCTTCATCACGAATTTGGCGAGCATCCACATGATCTTGAGCCAGCACTTGAAGTCGTAGAGGGTATCGACCAAACCTCTCCACTCTCTCCGCCTACGAACTCTCTTGCCGTTATAGAGCTTGCCTAAGGGCTCGCTTCCTACTTTCTTTCCCATTATTTTTTATCTCCTTGGATCTTCTTGATCTCGATGCTTTCGACAAACGCCTGGACCCTGGTCCTGATTTGGCCGGAATTCCCGACCGCGTAAGGACGGTCGATAGAGAGGACAGGGTAGCTATATTCGTCTCTCATCATATGGGTCCCGGTGACTCTTTCATAAGCCCAGGGGTCGCAGAATTTCATCTGCTCGTAGATGATGCCATCGGCTTTGTACTCTTTTGCAAGCTCATTGATATAGGCTTTCCTGCGCTTGAATTTGGGGAGATCCATATGGCGGGGGCACATGCAGTGATGGAGATAATGGGCGCAGATCTGAGTGAGCACATCATCTTTGTCATTGAGTGGGATTTCCTCTCGTCCTGGCAAAGACCCGAAGCAGTAACGGTCAGCGACCACGAGAGCACCGCTGTCCTCGACGAGCTTGATCATATCGACATCATCAATCTCGGAGCCCACCACGAGGACCCGGGCGCGGAATTTCTTCTTCTCATCCGGGACTCTGTTTTTCACTTCTTCAAGCGTTTCCTCGAGCTTATCGAGCAAGAGATAATGCGGGCAAACATAGGTGCAGAGAGTAATGATATGGAACTCGTAACCTGTGATGCGCGGATTATCCTCTTTCCGGAAATTCCCGAGTTCAGTGATGATATGACAGAGTTTATTGTGCTCCTTCACCGCTTCACGAAGCGCTTCATCGCTCGTATCGATATTGAAATGCTCATGAAGGGAATTCAGGATTTTCTTCCGGCATTCGGAGACATAAAGGCTTAAGCCGTTCTCATCATCCTTCATCGGGACTTCGAGGTATTCGTAGAAGAACCCATCATTCGGAACCGTTTTGAGCAGTTCCATATTCTCGACGCAGCGATTGATCATCGTGCAGCCATCGGGCGTAAGAAGGCAGTCGAGATACTGGTAGCCGCCTTCAATGGCTCTTTCTAGAAGCGCGCGGGTGTACTCGCAAAGGAAAGAGGTCATATAGTAGGTGCCCATTTCCATAGAGCCGGTGCGCGGGGCGCGAAGGCGCGAAGAGAAGCATCCCTTGAGATTGATAAGCACTTCCGGGACTTGGTAGCAGGTGGTGCCAATGCACTTATTGCCATCCTCTTTCCCTTTTCTCACCAATTCATTATTGGCGTCCTCCAGAAGCTTTTCGAAATAATATAGGTGTTTTAGGTCTTTCATGAGGCCTCCTCCATTAATATCCCTAATCTAGTGAGGGCACTTTTAGCCCCCATGACGAAAGGCGTCGATTCGTCTAACGTGAAGATTGAAGCGCCTTCGATATCCGCATCGCGCATCTTATGATCATCGTAAATCGCGCTTAAGAGGTTTAATCCCTCTAAATCAAGCCGCGCGATATCTAAAGAGGGATCAACCCTATTGAGGATGAGCCCGTCACTCTCAAACATCGATAAATCCTTCGCGACCTTCTTGATGGTCTTGGTCACTTCGATTCCTTTTTTCGAGGCATCGCTTACCAGCACTAGATGAGTGACTTTCTCCATCACCCTTCTATTGACTTGCTCAATCCCAGCTTCTCCATCAATCACGACGTAATCGAAAGCGGAAGCTAATAAAGAAATGACTTCCTTTAGATAGGCATTGACCTTGCAGTAGCAGCCACTTGCCTCAGGCCTCCCGATCGCCAAAAAGGAGATGTTGCTGATTTCACGAAGAGCATCGAAAATCTGATATTTGGCTTCCGAGAGTATCTCTAAAGCCGCTTTGTTATCGCCATTTTCAGCATGAGCGATGAATAGTTTCCTGATGTCATCGACCGTGGAAGAGGAGGAGACTCCTAAAGCGGTGGCAAGCCCAATCGCTGGGTCAGCATCGATCGCCAAAATCTTCTTGTCCGGGTATTTTTCCGATAATAAGCGGACCGTCAAAGCGGAAATCGAGGTTTTCCCCACCCCGCCTTTGCCGCAGAACGCCAATATCTTCGTATCGCCCATAACTCTATTTGCCTTCGCTCACGATGAGATAGCCATCCACCAAATCGGCCTTCAAAAGAGAGCCTTTGAAATCCATCTTCCGTTCCATGATGTCGGTGAAAGTGAGAACGCCATTATTGCTTTCAACATCCATGACGTTCTTCATGAGGATGTTCTTCTCCTCTTTCTTATCCTTATATACAGTGGATACGCACATAAATTATTTCTTTAATGTTTCTAAAGCGCCTTTGAGGGATTCATTCCCCTTCGTAAAAGAAGCGATGGCCTCTTTGATTTTGTTTGCCGCCTCGATATCGATCGACCCAGCTTTGAGGAGAAGATCCTTCAATTCCTCATTATGGTGCTCATTGTGGTGAACCATATAGGCAATGAGAGCCTCCAGTTCCTTTTTCTCTTCCTCTTCCATAGTAGCACCCTCTTTCGAGCGACTCGATTTTCTAATCGATAAAAAATTATCAGTACTATTTACCATATGTAAGCCCTTAAATCAACAAAATCTTTAGTCAACATCGGTATTTATGTCTATTTTTAAGCCACTTAATTTATTAGTGGCAACAAACTCATTCCCGCCTCTTCAAGGCGAGATAGCCTTCCATAAAGGACTTTGTTTCCAAGAATGTACAACAAAAACGTTCAAGCGAAATCAGACAGCAAGAAAGTCTTAAGAATGAAGATAAATGGCGTTTAAGGGGCCTATTCTTGGCGTTTTTTCGTTTTTAGGCCCCTTAACTGCGTTTTTTATCTTTAAAAGAGATAGCGCATCGCTCATATAGCATAATCCGCTATATTTTCACTTTGCCCAAGAACAAATCGATGGCGTTTATGTGGTTGATGCCGTCTTTGCTATCGCGGAGCCGGTCAAGAGTGATGATGTAACGTGGATAACCATCTTTGATTTTGTAAAAGGGGCGATATTCCCGCTCAGCGATCTTCTCAGTGGCTTCCTTATCGATCCCATGGAGCGAATAAGCCACTTGGATATAACGGTATTCTCTTTTTTGGTCCCTCACGATGAAATCGCACTCAAAATCCCCTATTTTGCCGATGCTCACTTCGTAGCCGTTGCTCAATAGATACAAATAGACGAGGTTCTCCAAGGAAGGGCCAAAGCTTAAACGGTTATCCGTGTTGAGGGCAGAATAGATCGACAAATCGGAGAGATAGTATTTTTGCTCCCTGCATAAAGCCCGTTTGCTTTTTAGGTCAAATCTATTGCACTCATAGACGATTTTCGCCTTCTTGAGGATTTCAATATAGTTCCTGATGGTTGAAGGCTTGCATTTATAGTCTTCTTTCTCCAAAGCTTTTAAGAGACTCTGCAAGGAAAAAGGCGAAGAGTAATTGCTGATCAAGAAGGATTCCACCCGCTCAAAAAGAGGGACGTTAGTCACCTTTTTCCTTTTCCTTACGTCTTTCTCGAAGATCTCCTCGACGATCCCTCGCTCATAGGCATGTTTCGCCTCTTCCCCATCGAATTCGAGGGCTTTGGGGAAGCCGCCGTTATAGATGTATTCCTCGAGTTCGTTCAAGAGGTCCTCGTTTATATCTTTCTTCAGGAACTTTTTCATCTCGAGATACTCACAAAAATCGAGAGTGAAGGTCTCGAAGTTAAGGTATCTGCCAGTGAGCTTGGTGGATATCTCATCGCTCAATAAGTAGGAATTGGAGCCCGTCAAGAAAACGGAGTGCCCTTCTTCAGCGTAAGCTTGCACCGTCTTCTCGAACCCTTTTACGTTCTCGACCTCATCGATGAAGATGTAGCAGAAGTCTTTCCCCTCGATTAAGGGATCGATGGTCTTCTCGAGCTCAAGAGGGGTAGAGATATTCTTGAAGCCCCGCTGATCCAAGGGGATATAGACGATACTCTCTTCCGCTACACCAGAAGAAAGGAGCTCATTGATGATGGCTTTAATAATCGATGATTTGCCACATCTTCTGATCCCGGTGATGATTTTGATGATATCGGAGTTATAGAAAGGGCGGATCTTTTTAAGGTATTTTTCTCGCGGATAAATCTTCTTGAACATATCTTTCCCTCCTTCTCTTTACGCCTTGATTATATCGTTAAATGGCGTTTAAGGGTACTATTCTTGGCATTTTTCCGTTTTTAGGCCCCTTAACAGCCATTTATCTATCAGCGACTCGGTCACCAAAAAAGCCGGGAATAACCCCGGCAGTCGAACCCAGAAAGAGATATCAAAGATGGGTGAAGGTCACTTTGATGGAGGAGTCAGTTTGCTCACTGACGGAGAAGGTATACGGGAATAAAGAACCGTTATTGAAGAGACCATCATTTTGGTAGCAAGAGCTCAGTTTCTCATTGGTGTAAGTCGAGTTCCCGTTTTCGGTGAAAAGGAACTCGCTTTTGCCGAAATTGCTCTCATACCCTGTCTTTAAGAAAGCATTGGTCCCGGTGGCAGGCAAGAAGGTAATGAGGCGATTTTCCGCATTATAGGTAAGAGTGTATTTCTCGCTCCTAATATCATAGGCAAGACCTTTATCAACATTCACCGAGCTTGAGCCGGAATTGCTCGCGGCGATGCCGAAATTGAGGGTGTACTCGTTTTCGCTCGTCTCTTTTTGATAGGTGAGTGGGTCCTCGCTGTAACGGAAATTGCTGTAGGTATAACCGAAGCGCGTCCCTAAATCTTTGGCATCATATGCAGCGACCCTGCTATCGACGTGAAAGACCTGGAGCCCGCTTGTAGAATACGTGCCACCATGCCCATACGCCTTATTGGAGAATTCTTTATAGCCACCGCTGTCTTTCTCATTTAAACCAGTCGGGGTGTAATACTGGAGAATCAGATACTCATCATACGGGGTGCCGTTCCATGAACCAGAAGGGATGAGCAAGAAATCGCCAGTTTTGGTGAAACTCTTCAAAGTGATGGAGAAAGTCCCTTCCCCAAGCACCACTTTCGGAGCGCACCAGCCAAGCATCATCTTGCTATAGGCATCATGATCCCCGACATTGCAGTCCATCATATCGACCATCCCACATGGGGCTTCGCTCGAACGCGAAGTTCCATCTCTCGACTCGATTTTATCGTAAGAATAATAATCATCAAGCCCCATCATGTGACCGGTTTCGTGCACCAAAGTGTGGGTATCAATGTCAGGCGAATAATACCCGTTACTGATCATGCTCATCGGGGCCCAGAAATAACGATATGGAACAGGAGAAGAGTGATCCCCGCTTTCGGCATTCGAGGAGCAATTGGTCGTATAGGCCCACCAGAGATCGGAATTGTCTTCATACGTTTTATTGGTGAAATAGATGAGGTCAACACCATCTAAGAATCCATCTTCATTCGCGTCGAAAGAAGAATCGATATATCCTTGGCTTTTAGCCCAGTTTACCGCCGCTTTGAGCACGTAATCAGTATCCATGGTCTCCTTTTCATAGTTCCACTGGAACGTCGAAGAAGAATATGGAAACTCATATGCTTCCGTGACCACGCCTTCGATATCGAGCTTGCCGTATGAAGAAGTCGCATAATAGCTTTTAAGCGATTCCCAGCCCGTATCCTCTTTACTGCCAAAGAAGGCCTTCTCGATGGTTTCAATATCGCCTTCAGTTGGTTTTGAATCGAAAGTCCCGCTGAAATAGACTGGGATCACGAGCAGTTTTGTGGTGCCAAGCGATGGCATATTGCCCTCTCCGAGCGTGCCATATTCGGGATGATCACGGAGACTCATACTCTGGAATGACGATAAGGATGGCTCGTAATAAGCATTATCAGTGAGAGCACAGGAATGAGAGACGTAGCCAGCAGATCCATGATAGGAGCTGCTGCTGTAATAAAAACTCGGGAAAAAGCCGCCATCGCAGCTAGAAAGAGATAGCGAAGAAAATAGCAAACTCAGTATCAACAAACTCTTTCTCTTTTCCATAGTGCTCTCCTCCAGGCTCGAATAATTATGCGGAGGCTTTCCCTCTTTGCAAGGATTAGGCGCTGGCTTTTCGCTGGTTTCATTCAAAAATCCGTATTATTCCCTGTCTCTTGAATCCGATTCCCTCTTTTCAAAACGAAGAGGACATCACCGAATGAAAGAGGGAATCGCGCGATAAAATCAAGAACAGCCGATTAACGGTCCAGTCATCTATTTTATTGGTGCATTTTCACTAAATAATTTCAAAAAGAGCATCAGCGTAAAATCTCTTTTCATTTATGCGTTTATATGGGTAGTTGCATTTGTTTTTGCATCTATTTTGTAAATAATATTGCTCGTTTAAGAGTTAAACATTGCTAAGGCATATAAAACGCAACCGATGATGGTTCTACACGTCATTCATTAAATTATTATTGGATCTTTTCCCCGATATCGATCCGAAAGCCTTTTTTCGGCATATGGTTCTGGAAGCGGAGGGAAAAATGCGTCCAAATGCCCATAAAAGCGCTCAAAAAATGGCATATGTAAGCCCTTACATATGAACCTTATGAAAAAAGAAAAAATAAAAATTGAAAATTTAAAGGTCGAGCATATTCTTACTACTTGTTTTCGGGAAAGGAATGCGAAAATTTATGAAACTTAACAAGAAATTATTCGTGCTTGCTGGGCTCACGTTGCTCGGCGGGCTAGTGACGGGTTGCTCAGATGTCAGCTATAACAGCGACGGCATCGTCCAAATCAAAGGCGACGTCTACACAATCTCGGCTACGGAAAAAACCCTCTCGTACGCCGAAATCAACAAAGCCGTCAACTTGGACGACTACTATCAAGTCGTGATGGATGATGAAAATAGCACCATCCGCCACGAATTCACCATCACTTGCGAAGATGAAAGCGTCAAAATCGATGGCCACAATGTCACTGGCACCAAACTCGGCGATTACCAGCTTAAGCTTGCCGTCAACGACAAAGAAAAGTACATCGATTTCTCCGTGAGGAGCGCTTATAACATCGAACTCATAAAATTCTTCGACAAATTCCAGGAGAGCGATGGCAAAAACTACCGCATCGACCTCGGCGAATACGACGAAGGCACGAAGGAATGGGAGTATGGCAACTACACTATCCTCCACAACCAGGATTACGTTGTCATTTTCGATGCCGATGATCCAGGCGCTGTCGATGAGGACGGGTACGCCAATTCCACCATTCTCGCCACTTTGAACGATGGGAATGCCTACTGGGGTTCTTTTGACGAAGAGGGGATGCCAGTCTTTGAGAACGGCAAAACAAGACTCGACAAATATTACATCGGCGGCTCGATGATCCTCGATGGCTCTTCTTTTACCTCTATTACTGATGATGTAACCAAGGAGGAGATGCTCGTGGGCGGCAAAAAGCAAGTGCAGACCTTCTTGAGCTACGGCATGTCGAGCTTCCCTGAGAATAACGGCTATACCTCAAATGGCTTCTACGTCTTGGGCCTCACTGACGAAGACAAAGACGGCACCACCGACACCCTCTACGCCAGGATCACAGTCGACGGCCCAAGCGCCGACGATAAGACCACGATCACCAAAGACCAAGAGTGGTGCACCGTCAAGATCTCTGAGGTCGGAAGCTGCACCTGGAGTAGCGTTGAAGCGGCGATCAAAGACGACAAATACGTCCCGAAGAAACTCGACAGCAGCGAAATCGTCACCGCTTTCGAGAAACTCGCGGAAGGCAATAACTACACCACCACGTTCCAAATCTATGCCTGCGACAGCAGTGGCAAAGCCCTCACCTTCACCGACGAAGAATTAGAGGATGAGGCGACGCTCAGCAAAAACGTGATGTACGCGCTTTTCGGAACTGTGAGTTCATTTACCGAGATCCACACCGTCACAAGCGCCACCGACATCGAGTGCGTTGCCTATATCGGAGATGAAGAAGAACCATACGCCTCGCAAGCTTATTGGAAGGGAGATGACGGCAAATGCTACGTCGGCACCTACACTGCGAAAACCGCTGAAAGCGCGGCGAAGACCACCAAAGACGAAGACACCAACGGGAAATACCTCGAGGCCATGAAGACATATAGAGTCGATAACGTGGATACCGACACAATCGCTGATGTCGATTGGACGAAGAGAGTGAGTCAAGGCACCAAGGTCGCTTGGACGGGCAGCATCGGCGACAACGCCGATGGCGTCCAGACCAATGGCTTCTTCGCAGGGCTCTTCGATCAGATGTTTAGCCTCGATAGTTTCGGAACATTCATGACCAAAGATGGCAGTGTCGAATACAATGACGGCTCAACTTGCTCATACACATTCAGCTCAACATATTCTGCTGTCATGGTTGATACAGCCACGAACCAAATCATCGTGAACGCTCTTATTGCTTTGCCTTTCAGCAACATTGAGCAGCCATACTTCATGTGCACATACACTGTCAGCAACATCGGCGAAACGACCAACGATTTCTCTTTCTACGCTGACGCCACCGCGAGTCTCGCTGACTAATACCCACCATCATCAATAAAACTCAATAACAAAGGAGCAGTCTAATGAACTCTAAAAAAAGAAATAAGGTCATAGGCGCTCTCTTCCTCTCCGCAACCGGGGCCGCAGTGCTTGCCGGTTGCTCAGGCGAGAAGAGCGACGATCCGAATGGCTATACCTACAACACCTATCTCTCCACCTCGCCTTCCAAATGGAACGTCCATAACTGGGAGACGAGCGATGAGAGCTACATCCAAAGCTTCACCGAGGCCGGTTTGTACGATGTCGTCATGAATTCCACCCACGATGGCTACAAATTCATAAGCGAGATGGCTAGCGAAATGCCAACTTCCATCGACCCAGCCGATCTCGATGGCGATGAGTATGACTCCATCAAGGAGAATTACTACAATGGCCGCGAACCCTCAAACGGCATGATTTGGGATATCCCACTCAGAAAAACCGCGAAGTGGGAAGATGGCACCGCCATCACGGCCAATGATTACGTCGAATCGATGGAACGCCTCCTCAAGCCGCAATACGCCAACTACCGCGCCGATAGCTACTACAACGGCAACTTCGTGATCGCGAATGCCGAGAGCTATTACAAAAACGGCCGTCAAGTCCTTGAGCCTATCTATAACTACCTCATCGCTGGCAAAGCCGATGGCAACCTCTATGACGAGAACGGCAATAAACTCGATTCTCAGGGCAAATACTATCTCGATTTAGCGAATGGCGAGTCGACTTACGGCAACTCCATTTTCTCATCGAGCGGATCAAGCGACACCATCACTTTCTATACCGTCCTCAATAACCGTAGCACCCCAGGGAGCGATGCTCTTGAGCTAGCCGCTAAGCGCATCACACTCGGCGTTTCCTATTATTACTGGAAATTCGGAAGCGAAAGCGAGAAATCCGACAATAAAGACAAGTGGGATGAGATCAAAAAAGCCGACAGCGTCACCCAGACGATGCTTCAATCCATGAAGCCTTTCTGCATTGACGAGTTCGACAAGAAAGAGGTCTATACCACTTCCACGAGAGAGAACAGCGAAACAGACGATAGATATACGAAAGAGGATTTACAAGCAGATCTTAAAACGGTGGTCGGTGAGCTTTCTTCTTCCACGACCTGGTCTGGGAAATCCTGGGCTTGGAAAATCCCTCTTTGCGAATACGTCACCCATAAGAAATCGAGCGTCACGATGGATAACGTCGGCGTGCAAGCCAAAGACGACTACACCCTCCGTTTATATTTGAGCAAGTCCATCTCCGAACTCGACCTCAAGTTCCAGCTCTCGAGCAACTGGCTCGTCAACGTCGCTCTCTACGATAAGCTCACCAAGAAGACCTCTTCTTCCTCTTGGATGACATCCTATGCTTCCGCGAGCGTCGATAACTATAAATCCTATGGTCCATATAAGCTCACGAGCTTCGTAGCCGATCAAGCCATCACCATCGAGAAAAACGATCAGTGGTATGGCTATACCGACGAGGACTACAAAGCCCAGTTCTCCGAGTATACCGGCGATGATGCCGAGCAATACAAGATGACGAAAATCTATACCCGCATCATCAAGACCCATGATACCGCCGTCAGCGAATTCATGGCTGGCAACCTCGACGATATCGACCTCAACAAGGACAACATGAAGACGTATGGCAACTCGACCCGCCGCACCACGACTCTTGAGTCCTACACCCAGAAGATCAGCTTCAACACCGATCGCAGCAAACTCGCGAGCCGTCAAGCCGAAGCTGGCAAAAACAAGACCGTCATCGCCAATAAGAATTTCCGCAAAGGTTTATCGCTTGGCCTTGACCGCAACAACTTTGCTTCCCAGACCACTGCTGGCTCTCAAGCCTTCACCGGCCTCCTCAATAGCCTTTACCTCGCCAATAACGTCACCGGCGAGATGTACCGTGACACTGAGCAAGGAAAATCGGTCTATAACCAAATCTATGGCGAGCTCGGTGGAAAACCGACCGATGCCACTACTTCAGCTTTAGCCAAAGACGATAACGGCTATAACTACGCTTGGGCAAAACATTACCTCAAAGAAGGCATCAAAGAGGAAATCAAGAGCACCGAGGATAAACACCTCCAGCCAGGCGATACCATCGATATCGAGTTCCGTGTCTACGACAACACGAGCGATACCACCAAAGAGATGCATACCTTCATCAGCACCGCTTGGAGCACGCTTCTCGCCGATGCCGTCAATGAACTCAACGTTGAAGACGCTTCGCTTCTAAATGGCAAGGGTTTGTCCATCAACATCAGCCTCGTCAAGGACGAAGACTACTACACCACCGCCCGCAACGGCGGCAGCGATATGATCTTCTCCATCTGGGGTGGCGCTGCCATCGATCCTTACGGACTCATGCAGGTTTATCTCGATAAGACCTTCACCAACTGCTGCGAATACGGCTTCAAGGGCAAACAGGACCAAGAAAATCTTTGGATTGACCTTAATGGAGACGGCAAACAGACAAGCAACGAAGTCAATACGTTCGACGGCTGGTATCACGTCATGAACGACGATCTCAGCGAAGGCGAATACAGCGATGATGTCAAAGTCAGCGATGCCGACGCCGCTTCCTTATCGGAAGAGAAAAAAGCCCAGCACGATCAATGGAAGACGCTCCACGATAAGAAACTCACGATTCTCGCTGGCACTGAAGCTGGCATCGTGAACCGCTTCGAGGCGATCCCGATCGTCGCAAGAGGTTCTTCCTCGCTCACCGGCTTCAAAGTCGAGAACGCGACGAAGAACTACATCAACCTCGTCGGTTACGGCGGAATCCGCTTCCTCCGCTTCAATTACAATAATTCGGAGTGGAAGAACTTCGTCTCCGAATACGGAGGCAACCTCTCCGACCTCTATGCAGGCTGGAGGAACTGACCCCCTACATTAACGAATAGGCGGCCGAGTTCGGTCGCCTATTTCTTTGAAATTGTAGTATCATCACATAGTTAAAAATGAGACAGACAAAACAAACCCTAATTTATATCCTGCAACGCCTCATCCTTATGGCGTTCACTTTCATCGTCATTTTCTTCATCTGCTTCATCTTGGTGAGAATGCTACCGATTTCCATCGACACCGGCATGAAGGACCCGGAGGTCTTCTATCTCCGCATGGTCGCCCAAGGCCGTATGAAGTACGATGAGGCCACCGCCTCATACGTTACCGTTCCCGTCTTTGAGCAGCTCGGTGTTTTCATCAAAGGGCTTTTCACGCCAGGGAACGAGGCTCCTTGGGGCTATTCCTACTACATCCAGTGGCTCGATACCCCAGAGCACATCCTTTTCTCGAAGATGGCCCCAACTATCCTCATCAATGTCTATTCGATGATTCTCTCCATCCCTCTCGGCATTGCTTTAGGCATCTTTATGGCCTTAAAGAAGAACAAGTGGGAAGATCACGTCCTCAACATCGTCATCATGCTCTTTATCTCGGTCCCGAGCTTCGTCTACGCTTTCTTGCTTCAGAATATCTTCGCTTATCAAGTATCTGATGCCTTTAAGCTTCCGGCGAATTTGCCAGTCGTCACCGAATTGCCCGGTGGCTGGCTCGACCCGGAGATGTTCAAGGCGATGATATTGCCAGTTCTGGCGATGAGCTTTGGCTCTATCGCTGGTTTTGCCCGTTATACAAGAGCTGAGCTCACCGAAGTTCTCACAAGCGATTTCATGCTGCTTGCTAGAACGAAAGGCCTCACGCGCTCTCAAGCGACCATCCGTCACGCCTTCCGTAACTCCTTGGTCCCGATTTTCCCGATGATTCTTGGCACCATCATCAGCGTCTTAAGCGGCTCGCTCATCATTGAGAACATCTTCAATGTCCCGGGCGTCGGCGCTTTGTATTTGGCTTCGATTCAGAAACGCGACTATGACGTCTTCCAGTTCGTCTCGATGTTCTATATCGCCATCGGTTTGGTGGGGACGCTCGTCGTCGATATCTCATATGGTCTAGTGGACCCACGCATTAGAATGGGGAGCAAAAAATAATGGAAAACGAGAAAATGAATATGCAACCCGTAAACGCGGAAGAAAAACTCGACAAATCCCTCTTCAAAGAGGTGCCTAACCATGGCGATCTCCATGACCAGGCCTTTGAGACGAAGCCCGTCAGTTTTTTGCGTGACTCCTTCAACCGCTTCGCCAAAAACAAAGCCTCCATCATCGGGGCCGCGATTATCCTCATCATCGCTTTATATGGCATCATCGTCCCGTTTGTGATGCCAACGGCTCATGTCAATAGCGTATCTTATCCTAACGGCTTCGGCGATTCCGAGTTCCAATATGCCACCCCATATTGCTCTTGGTTTGCGGGAACTGGCTTCTGGGATGGCACCAAAACCAAAACCGTGGCCGAAGATGAGCTCAATACCCTCATCTACGATGATTCCAATCACCCATATTACGTAAAAACGGAAAGCAGCAGCGTCAGAAAAGTGGCTTCCATCACTTTCACGACTTATGTGATTCGTTATGACACTTACGCTGTTGGCAATAAAGAAGTCAAATTGAGCGAAAGCGAATACGCCTCGCTTAAGGAATATGACGTGAAACGCGCAAGTGAAGGGAAATCATCCATTCTTAAGCCTCTCGTCGACAGCGCTTCTTATCTTGTCTCTTATAAAGCGCAGTTAGAAGAAGAGATGAAAGACGGGGCGGAGTTAAGTACCTCAATGATCAACAACATCATCGAGAACATGTCCTCTTACTACAATAACAACAAGCGCATCTATTACGCCTTGACCGCGAAAAGCGCCTCAGGCGTTTATAACTCCTCGGTCTTCACTCCGGTTTTCGGTAAAGACGGGAAACCCTTATCTATATATAAGGTAAATGCGGATGGTAGTTACGCCGAACCGACGGAGACTGGTGGCAAGTACAACGCCCGTGTCGACTATTACGATTATTTCACTTGGAAAAACGGCTTTGAGCCGCGCTTCATTTTCGGCACGAACGGCTCCGGACAAGATATCTTCTTGCGTCTAGCTCAAGGGACGAGATTCTCTTTGCTCCTTGGTATCGTCATTAGCGCGATCAACTTCATCATCGGCCTTATATGGGGGGCGATATCCGGATATTATGGCGGCTACGTCGATCTCACCATGGAGCGTATCACAGACATTATCTCGAATATCCCTTCGATCATTATTCTCACCATCTGCTCAATTCAGTTCACCAATAACGTAGCTCTTAAAGCGAGCATCGGTGAAGCTGGCGTTCTCATTTTGGCCTTCCTCATTGCCTTCGTTTATTCAGGCTGGATCGGCGTAGCGGGCACCACCCGTATGCAGTTCTACCGCTTCAAGGGACAGGAATACGTTTTGGCTTCCCGCACTTTGGGCGCGAAAGACTCACGCCTCATTTTCCGCCACATCCTTCCTAACGCCATCGGCACATTGGTCACAAGCAGCGTTCTTATGATTCCAGGCGTCATCTTCAGTGAGTCTACTTTATCATTCCTTGGCATCGTGGATTTCAGCAAATCGAATCTCTCTTCAATCGGCACCCTCTTAAGCGAAGGGCAAAGCGCTGGCTTAGGCACCAACCCCCACGTCCTTCTCTTCCCCTGCGTCATCATCTCGTTGCTTATGATTTGCTTTAACCTCTTCGGCAACGGTCTCCGTGACGCCTTCAACACGTCTTTGAAAGGAGCTGACGATTAATGGAAAACACGAAAATGAACGATAAGATCCTTGAAGTCAAAGATCTTCGCATCTCCTTCAAAACGAATGGTGGCACCGTCAAAGCCGTGCGCGGCATCTCTTTTCCGCTTTACCGCGGAAGGACGCTTGCGATCGTCGGCGAATCAGGCTCAGGGAAATCGGTAACCTCAAAAGCCATTCTCGGCATTTTGGCGAAGAATAAAATCGTCGAGGGTGGCCAAATCATCTATAACGGTCAGGACCTCCTTAAGATTGATGAGGAACATTTTCACAAAATCAGGGGCGTGAAAATCTCCATGATTTTCCAAGATCCTCTCTCTTCTCTTAATCCGATCATGATCGTGGGAAAACAGCTCACCGAGGCCATGGTCCTCAAACAGAAGAGTGATCTGAAAGAAGCTCATAAAGACATCACGCGCCTCAACAAGATCCTCCTTCTCTCCAATAAGAACGAGGAGACCATCGCTTTCGTGAAAGGAAGCAAAGTAAAAAGAAGCAAAAGCAATGATGGCGAGACCATCCATTCCATTACTTCAGTTCCAAGCGAGCACCGCTCTTTGTTTGCGGAAGCCGCGAAAAAAGACAACGAAAGAAGACTCAAGGCAATCGATGAGACTTTGGATAAGCTCATTGCTATCAGAGATGAATCTTTTAATGACAGCGAAGCCAATATCCCTCTTATCTACGCCAAAATCAAGCCGCTTTATAAAGCGATTCAATCATGCAGCTTGAGCATACTCGGTGATAAAGACAACATCATCGAAGTCTTCCCGACCGTTATCAAAGATATCCTAATTTCTGCGAAGTCATACTCTAAGGCCAGCAAGAGACTAGAGAACGCCTACAAGAAAGCCGGCGTAAATGATTTTTACGCTTTACCTCCCGCCGAAAGAGCGAAGCTTCCGGAAATCATTCCTAGCCGCGTTGAACTCCAAAATCGCCTCAAAACCGCCCTCAATGAATTGATTTCGCATTTAGAGGAGATCAAAAAAGACGGCGATAGCCACGTTGATGAGTTGACCGATAAAGTCATCGCCGAATATGAAGAAGACGTTAAAAAAGCCACCAATATCGAATCGAGCAAAGAGATTAAAGAACGCGCCATCAAGATGATGGGCGAAGTTGGCATCGCCGAACCCGAAAGGCGCTTCAAGCAATATCCTTTTGAGCTTTCCGGCGGCATGAGGCAGCGTATCGTCATTGCGATCGCCCTTTGTTCCTCGCCCGAGATTCTCATTTGCGATGAGCCTACTACCGCGCTTGATGTCACCATCCAAGCCCAGATCCTTGAGCTCATCAATAAACTCAAGAAAGAGAGAAATCTCTCCATCGTTTTCATTACCCACGATTTAGGCGTCGTTGCCAATATGGCTGATGATATTGCTGTCATGTACGCTGGCAAAATCGTCGAATATGGCACCGATACCGAGATCTTCTATGACCCGCGCCACCCCTACACTTTGGCGCTTCTCGGCTCTATGCCTGACCTCAACACCAAAGAGCAATTGAGCGCGATTCCCGGCACCCCGCCGAATATGCTCCTTCCACCCAAAGGTGATGCTTTCGCCGCGAGGAACCCACACGCTCTAGCGATCGATTTGGAGAAACAGCCCCCGTTCTTTGAGATTTCCCCCACCCATTACGCGGCGAGCTGGAATCTCCATGAGGATGCCCCCAACTTCAAGGCAAGCGATATCGTCATTGAGCGCATCGAGAATGCCTTAAGCGCCCATCCGGAATTCACCCCAAAACCCCTCAATTACAAGAATTCGATACTGAACTATCTAAATAAGGAGAAGAGCAATGGCTAAAAAAGAAACCATCAAAAAAGAATCTCCTGAAAGAAAGGCTTTCCAGAAGAAATTCGACTACGATAACGCCGAAAAGCTTTTGGAAGTACGTCACCTAAAGCAATATTTCCGCTTCGCTGGCGGAAGTGGCCCCAATAAGTACCTAAAGGCCGTCCATGATGTCTCTTTCTCGGTCTATAAAGGCGAGGTCTTCGGGCTCGTCGGCGAATCAGGATGCGGGAAAACCACCACTGGGCGCGATATCATGAAGCTCTACAAAATCACCTCCGGCGATATTTGGCTAGAGGGCACGCGCATTTCGGCTGGCACAAGGTGGAACGAGAAGGAAATCAAATACACCAATATCCGTCTCAAAGACGATTTAAAACGCCTGAACGGGGAAATTGATGCGAAAAAGAAAGAATATCTCTCCTCATACGAACAGAAATTCGGCAGTGCGACCACCTTCAAGAAAGCGGAGAAAGAATTAAAAGACTCTTCCATTCCTTCTTACGAAGAGAAAAAAGCGTTGCATGACGCCTATTTATCTTCCATTGCCCCACTCACGAAGGAAATAGAGGACAAAAAGGAAAAAGCCGCGAATATCTGCGCGGTCCAACGCGATAAAATCGCTCAAGCCAAAAAGGATAACAAAGACTACAACAAGAACATCGCCGCAGTCGAGATGAAGAAGGTCGAGGAAAAATACCATGACCTCTTGGTGAAGATCGGCAATACCGACGTCTCTTCTCTCTCGGAGGAAGATTTATCATCCTACAAGAAGTACAAAGAGGAGCTGCATAAAGCCAAGCACGCGAATCTGGCTTCAAAGATTCAGATGATCTTCCAAGACCCAATCGCTTCTCTTGACCCCCGCATGACGGTCAGAAACATCATCGCGGAAGGCCTCATCATCCAAGGCTGCCACGATAAAGAATTCATCAATAAGGAAGTAGAAAGAGTCCTGCAGCTTGTTGGGTTAGTCCCTGAGCATGCGAACCGCTACCCCCACGAATTCTCGGGCGGGCAAAGGCAAAGAATTGGCATCGCGCGCGCCATCATCATGAATCCTGAACTCATCGTCGCTGATGAGCCAGTCAGCGCCCTTGATGTATCAGTCCAAGCCCAGGTCATCAACTTGCTCAATAGCCTCCGCAATAGCCTCGGGCTCACCATCATCTTCATTGCCCATAACCTCAGCGTCGTCAAATACTTCTGCGATAAGATCGCGGTGATGTACTATGGCAATCTCGTGGAACTGGCGACGAGCGATGAACTCTTCGCCCATCCGCTTCACCCTTACACCAAGTCCCTTCTATCGGCCGTTCCTTGTCCAGACCCCATCACGGAGAGCAACCGGCAAAGGATCGTCTATAACCCGGCGGATAGTCATGACTACTCCAAGCAAGGGCCAAGCTTCCGCGAACTAGCGCCAGGGCACTTCGTGAGGTGCAATGACGAAGAGGCCGCTCGTTATCTAGAAGAGCTAAAGAAATGAGCGAAAAAGAAGAGAAACAAAAACAAAAAGAGCCCTTCTTCAATAAAGGCTACTGGATTAGCTTCTCCATCAGCTTCCTGCTAGCTCTAGGAATAGGCGGAATGATAGCCCTCATCGAGTATTATTCGCAGACCGGAGCAGGATTTGCTGTTAATCCTCTAGCGATATCCGTCGACTGCTTCGCCTTATCGGGACTGCTGCTATTACTCTTCTTCCTCTTGCAGTACTTCTCGACTCTCGGGGCCTTCGACTTCCTAGCTTATTCGCTGAAGACGCTCATCTACACCATCTTCAAACCCCACTTCAAAGCGCAGGGCTTCCCAGCCACCTATTACGATTACAAACTCTTGAAGGATAACGAGAACCGCAAGCCGATCTTCGCTCTCCTCTTCGTAGGGGGCATATATCTAGTAGTCGGAATCATTCTCTATATCGTCTACAAAATGAAATAAAGGAGACAAAAGGAATATGAAAAACATCAAAAAAGTAACTTTGCTCGCTCTCTTCGGAGTGATGGCGGCCTTATCAGCCTGCACAGGCAATAACAATTCTTCATCGTCAGCAAGCTCGGCAAAGGGCAGCTCTTCTTCCGCCACGGAAGTAATCACCAACGATGATTTAGGAAGAGGCGCCACCGAATACGTGGATGCGGATGGCAACAGACAAAAACTCACGAGATCGCAGCTCTACGCCAACGCTGGCAGCCCTCACGTCAATAGCTATCCGACCAACGGCAAAAAGCAGAAACTCCTCGTTGCTCCGATCAAATTCACCAAAAACGCGGATGATCCAAACGATACGATCGAGGCCAATGACGATCTTCTCGAAAGGATCCGCATTACCTTCGAAGGGACAGATGAAGAAATCGCCGCGGTCAATGGCACCATCTCCGTCCAAAGCTTCTATGAGCAAAGTTCATTCGGGAAGGGCGCTTTCGACGTCGTCGTGATCCCGACTTGGATCGATTTTGGCGAGACCGCGGTATCTTATGAAAAATCATCAGGTGGGCAAGCTGGGGTCGCTGCCGCTGAAAGAGTCAAAAAGTGGTACGCGGTTGAATACGCGAAAGATAATCACGGCGCGCTTGGCGCTGACGCTTATTCCTTAGACGACCTCGACAGCGATGATGATGGCTTCATCGACCTCATTTGGAATGTCTACGCCTATCCTCAATCAAACAATGACACCTCTTTCTGGTGGGCCTATGTCACCTATACTAACAATAGCAAAGGAACAAACAAGAATCCGAACGTTAAAACTTTGGCCTGGGCGAGCACCAACTTCATGGCTGAAGGTAGCAATGGCTACGAATCGCGCACCTTCATTCACGAAACCGGCCATACCTTGGGCATGGATGACTATTATGACTACAACAAAGAGTGGAGCCCAGCGGGCGGCATCGACTACATGGATCAGAACGTCGGCGACCACAATAGCTACAGCAAATTCGCTTATGGCTGGGTTAATCCTTGGGTTTTGAAGGAAGAGGACCTTGAAGGCGGAAAAGAAGCCGAAATCACCTTACGCCTTGCCACCACTTCCGGCGACTGTCTCGTCCTTGCTTCGCCTGACTACAACAACACTGCCTTCGACGAATACATGATGGTAGAGCTTGTTGGACCAGAAGGCCTTTGCAAAAAGGACTACACAACCAAATACGGTTTCACAGAATACGGCATCAGAGTATGGCATATCGATGCTCGCGCCGTCTCAGGCGCCAGCAAGGGCTATGCCGAAGAAGAAGTCTTCTCAACACCAGATGAAGTCGGACAGAAAGCTTACGATTTGCGAAACGACAACTCGAAGTTCGGACGCGGCGGAGATGGCGATTACTGGACTACCGAAAAAGGAGTAAAGAGAAGCTATAGCCAAATCTCGATTCTCGAAGCCACCTGGAGCGATACCAACGCCCAGACAAGCACAACCTACAAAGCCACGAATTCCTCTCTCTTCCGCAAGAACAGCACCTTCAACCTCAAGGATACGGGTGGAAAAGACAGAGCCACCGTCTATATGCCAAGTCAAAGCGCTCTTTGGAACAAAGCCAAGAAAATCACCAACAAAAACAAGATGAATCAAACCTATACCATCGATGAGACCATGACTTGCGATTACAGCTTCCGCGTCAATAGCATCAAAACCGATGACACGTATGGAGCGGTCGCAACCATCAAAGTCAAACTTATCTAATTCGTCTATCTGTAACATTCAGCCATCTCCTGAGCGAGGTGGCTTTTTGTATAGCCACGAGCAGCTAGTTCAACCCTCAAAAACTTGAATTGCAACTTCTTGTGAAAATACTCCTGATTGGGCATTGCCTCATTTTTTAGGCATACCAGACCACTGATTCGCTCATAAAAGTGGCGTGTAGCTACCATTATTCGCTCATTTTTTAGGCGTTTAGGCATGTTGATTCGCTCATTTTTTAGTAAAAAGCTAGGTATCATCGAATAAATTCGCTCAACGAAAAAACTCTCATTTTCAAAACAAAATAAGATAATGATATTTACACCTCGTTTCTGCGCTTTCTTCATCAAAGATTTCTTGTCGTCATTTGAAATCGAAGCGACTCAAAATTCGAATAGCGACTAAGGAGAATCTACGGCGAATTAAGCACTTTGAGATTATCTCCTTATATACGTCTAAACCTTAAAATCCTCGCAAATCCGCATCAGTTATTCGGATAATGCGTGATAACCGCGATTACGGAAAAGGGCGAAGAGGTAATCTTCGCCCTGCCGTTTTTTCTAATCTATGGATCAGTCAAAGTGCTTTCGCATATCCTTCGACTTGTTTTCAAGGATAGCAGTCTTATAAATGCTGAGTTTGTGTTTGCCTACGCAATCAAGAACGAAGACAAGAGCAAAGAAGACGCAGCCGACCACTAACCAGAGGATGCTGAAGGTGTTATAAGCCATGATCGAAGATACGTAAGGGATACGCGGGGAGAGAGATAAAACAAGAAACCAGATGAAAACCGACCAGGCATTGCCGACGATGCTCGTATTGATGCGATGGAAGAATACCGAGCGGAAGAAATGCCAGGCGTGATTGGCACTGTCTTTCTCCAAGATGTCGCAATAATAGTCATAGGAGTAGCCATACGGGTCTTTTAGCCGCTTGGCGTTCTTGCAGACCACTACGATTCCCGCGATGATGGCGATGATGATGAGAAGGAAATAGACCGCTAAAAAGATGATGGTAGAGAGCACGTAAGGATTGCTCTTGATTTCTTTTATAAGAGCTAGAAGCAAAGAGAAAGCGGAATAGGGAGTAATCGAGCTCTCGCCGTTTTCGCTAGTGATGTTCGCTAAGAAGGGGATAAAGGAGAGGAATAAGCAGAAAACGATAAGAAGAAGAGCATTTATCAAGGAAATGACCAAATGCTTTTTGACAACAGGAACATGCTTCCTGACCACTCCACCCGTCACATGGGACTCTTCGTCCCTATCAAGGCTCGTGACGTTTTTGCCGGAGCTTTTGATACTCTTTTTGGCCTCTACACGTCTTTCTTTCCTCTTCTCGACTCTCTTTCGCTTTTTAGGCGCTTC
Organism: Roseburia hominis; assembly: GCA_963642055.1. GTDB lineage: Bacteria > Bacillota_I > Bacilli_A > RFN20 > CAG-826 > UBA4951. The sequence continues at coordinate 82,043 of CAVIFQ010000007.1, forward strand.
CTCCTCTTGCTTACTTTGAGGAGCTGGCGCTTGCTTTACCACATTCGGGTATTTGAAAAGCTGCCCGCAGTTAGGGCAATATTTCACCTCACCGTTAAAGACGTAGCCGCATTTCGGGCATTTGTAGCGAGTGTACATATTTCTCCTCCTATTGACGCAAAAAAGAAATGACGCCTTCTCTTAAATAGTTTGCGTAGTTTCTTTCGCCCCTTCTTTCATTCCTAAATAGTAAACACCAAAAAGAGGAAATACACAAAAAGAATGGAATTTGTTGAACTTTATGACTGCCGCTTCTTGGTATTTTTGCTCTTTTCCGCGATCACCTTCAAAAACTCGTGAAGCCCTTCATAGGCTGGATCGGTCGCTAAAGGCTTATGGGTTACCTTCAGCTTTATCTTCTTCTTGCTGATGTATTTGCAGAAAAACGATTCATAGTAAAGCTCATCAAAGAAGCCATTCACGTAAATGGTCTTCGGGATATCCGGCAGCTCTTTAAGAGCCTCCGAGAGTCTATAAGTAACTTCATGGAGTGGGCAGAAATCGCCTGTCTCCCCTCTAACGCAGGCGACGATCTTCCCTGTATCGTGATCGCAAATCATCGCAAGCGCGGAAAAATGGATGGCCCGGTCGATATCGTAATCACTGGTGTAGAAGCCATCGAGTATCCTGATTGTCGCATCGAAAGCCCCTTCATTAACGGTGAGTAAGTCATCGTAATAGCAGTCCTTCGAACAGGCAGGCGGGAAAGCATCATGGCTGAGCTTCGAGAATGGATCCATGATATAAGTAACTGCAAAAGCGTTATCCTTGAGTTTCACTTCATGATATTTATCGAGACTCTTTATCGCCATTTTCTCCTCACTCTTATCGAAGGCGAGTAATAAGCGATAGACCTCCTCTAAATAATAAAGGGCCATTATCCCGACTGAGCCTGGGAGAAGAGAATGCATCAAACTGCCGTAGCATAAATAAGTCGAGGTATAACGGTTATCCTTCCCATACGGGTTATTCGTCAAAGAATAAGAAGCCTTGCTCTTTTCATAATAGAAAGAGATGGCGTGAAGTGTAAGATGAGCTTCAAGCATATCCATATTGAGGCTATCGCCATTGGCAAGCAAATAGAATGACCACCCTTCCGGATCATCGGGATAAAAAGTAAGGCCGTATGTCTTTTTGGCGTTCCCCAACACGCACATCGTGAATGATGAGTAAGGCGTTTTGACCTTGAAGAGGATTTTATCGGAATACCTCTCTTCGAATTTCGCTTTCTCGAGTTTCTCAAGCATCTCCCTTATCTTTTGATACGTTGAAGGGTCGGTCTCTCTTTCGTGAATGGACCTATTGCAGCAAAAAGAGGTCGCGAAGAAAGATACAGAAAGGCGCAGTTCTCTGATCCATTCATCCTTTAAGCCGCTTTTCTCGACAATCTCTTTCCATTCTTTCGGAGAGTATTTCGAAGCGATATTCGGGAATAAATCCATGTGGCGTTCCCGGAAATTCCTTTTAGCTTTGCCGTAAGCTCGATCCCCATCCCAAAAACACACAGCATCTGCGTAAGTGGAGAAAGCCTCGCCTTCGTCAATGAAAGCATCGGCTTCTTTCGAGAAAAAAACCGGCTTTAAAGGATGCTCATCCACCATCTTCGTCAAAACATCGATATCAAACATCGTTTACGACCTCTAGGGATATTTTAAATGCTTATGGCCCATTTCCTATAAAAGAAATGTTTTCTAACGTTATGTCGGCTCAATCCAAGAAGAACAAAACCGAAATGAATTTCGGTCGGAACTCGGCTCGGCCGAGTTTTTTTGCT
>CAVIFQ010000008.1:0-81275 GCA_963642055.1 Roseburia hominis
TCAAGTTTGGTTCGAGGCCGAACCATCGGTTTTCGGCGGGTCCGCTAACGAACGGTGAACACACCTTCTCTCACGGAAACCACGCCCGCCGGTTGCCCCTTCGTTTTGCGCCGCCACGGAGTTTGGATGTTTTGGGGCTTTTCAGCCAGGGAAAAGCATCCAAAGCCACCATTTTAAAATGACGCCATCCAATAAATTGGATGAGCGGCTACCTTGTTCTATCTATTCCTCCGGGAGTCGGTCTTGAGAGCCCAATCGCGCTCCCTCTTCTTTTATCTCCATTATCTATTGGGACTCTAATGTGTATGTTTCGATCCTTTGATCGTCTCTCTTTCTCGTAGAAGGGCCAGCATCATTAAGCGCGATGTTCTCGGAGCTCGGGATGACCCTAACGACTGCCATCAACGTTTTTATCCGCAAAGCGGTGGCTGTTGGCGGATTCCCTTTCGAAGTGAAACTGGAAGAGCCCAACAAAGAAACCACCTTTGCCTTGCTTGAGGCGGATAGAATGTCAAAAGATCCAAATGCCAAAGGTTTAGACGTCGATGATGCCTTGCGTGAACTTAAGAAATAAGCAAGCCTAAGCCTCATGGCTCGAGAAAGACTAAAAGGCATCAAGAAAAGACATCGAAAGAGGATGATGAACCCCTATTGAAGGCTGGGGCATCATCTTGGCTTTTTAAAATGAGAGGGGCTAAAGTCTACTTTTTTGGTCTACTCAAAGTCTACTTTAAAGTCTACTTTTTAGTCTACTCGCCGATTTTTCATCAAAATTCTTCAGCAATAAAGACCATGCTTTTATTAGATTTCATCGACATTTTTGCGATTGGTTATCCTAAAAAGGGGCTTGATGGGCTCTGCTACAATCATTAAGACCGTCAACCAAGCAGGCCTCTGCGTCTACGGGGAACTCTAATAACGGTTCAAGAATCCTCCTGTTCTCTACTATCGGAACCAGCAATACCAGTTTGCATTCTCCATCACAGTCATCAGTGACACCTCTACGAAGCCCTGAATCCGCCACTTTTAAGCGGTCAAAAACTAGGCGAAATAGATAGACGGTAAGCCAACAGAAAAACCGATTCCCACCGCCGGATGAAAGTCGATATTTTTTACACCACTTTTTTGAGAGCGACTTTTCTCGTTAATCATCGAACTACAATAAAAAAGATTCGATATACACTGATTTTTTACCTATAAATTTTGTACCACTTTTTGTACCACTTTTTGTACAACTTTTTTCTTTCAAGGCATATGAATATGGTGCAAAATAAGAGGGAGAAAAAAGGAGGTGGCCTCCTATATGGACTACAAGGAAATTTTGGAGGATCTGCTCAAAAGGAAATACGAGACTTCCTGGTTTGAATTCAAAGAGAATTGGTTTGAGGCCGATAAACTAGGAGCATATATTTCCGCCTTATCGAATGTCGCGAAAGTAAAAGGATCGGATTATGGGTATTTCTTTTGGGGAGTAAACGATAAAACGCACGAAGTGGTTGGTACGAACTTCGACTACGACCAAGAGATAAAGAACGAACCTTTGGAGCACTATCTGAATAGAAAACTGAAACCCGCTCTGCAAATAAAATTCGACTCTTTCCAATATAACGGCAAAAAGGTCGTCATTTTGCTGATTCCCCAAGCGAAAAGCATCCCCACCTCTTTCGATGGTATCCGCTACACAAGAATCGGCTCAAGTTTGGAAAGTTTGATCCGCTACCCCGAAAAAGAAGCGGAAATATGGTATGCGTTGAATCACAAAGAGGATGACCTGCAATCGATCGAATCCGAATACCGGGATCTGACTTTCAACTCGCTCATCAACTACTACTCGACAAGAGGAATCACGCTTAATCTAGCAACCTACAAGAAAAACCTCGGCCTCTTGAATGATGAAGGCAAGTACAACCTATTGGCTCAGCTCTTGTCGGATGATTCCCATATTTCCATCAGGGTCGCCATCTTCGCCGGAAGCAAAAAATCCGATCCTTTGTTCTCGGTCAAAGAATTCGGCTTCATGAATCTTTTGCTGTCGCTCGAGAAAATCTTGGATTATGGCGACACCTTCAATATCCCCCAAGCCGATGAAAGAAATAGGATAGTAGAAAGAAAAGAAACGTTTTTGTTCGATGAGGCATCCTATAGAGAAGCCGTGATCAATGCCTTCGTGCATAATAATTGGAAGAGGCAGAATGCACCGATGTTCACATTCTATGCCGATCGGATCGAAATCATTTCGAACGGCGGCTTATCGCCGAAATTGACCATCGACGACTTTTATAAAGGCACCTCTGAGCCCGTGAACAAGAAACTCTCCGACATATTCCTCCAGCTGCATATCAGCGAGAAAACGGGCAGGGGCGTGCCGACGATTTTGTCGCATTACGGCAAGCAGGCATTCGATTTTGAAGAAAACTGGATAAGAGTGACGATGCCCTTTAACCGCATCAACGTCGTGAATTATCAACCGAGCTTCAAAACTAGCGAGGGAGATAAAGAAAAAGCAGCGAAGAAACTCAACAAAACGCAATTGAAAATCCTCAAGATACTGAGAAAGGACACCAATAACACCATATCTTCCCTGATGCGGAAATTGAATTTAAGCCACACCGCAATCCAAAACAATCTGAATAAACTGAAAAAATCAGGCGTGATAACCCGTGTTGGGGCAAACAATGGCGGATACTGGAAAGTGAATGATTGAGTCGCCTTTTAAAACGTTGCTCAATTTTCAACGAAACCATAATCGCAGCATTGAAAAGACACGAATCATTTTATCGCGTCTTTCATAACCCTTCAGTATTTGCGTTACCTAACGATTTCCCAGTATCCTCGCCGCTGCGTGCCGATCCGCCTTATTTTGCCCTGGTTAGAAAGAAGCGAAAGGCTCCGTTGGATGGTTCTGGGCGCAACATGCAGTCTCTCCGATATTTCCTTCGATGATATGATCGGCTTCTCCTTTAACAGAGAGAAAACCGACCTATCCACATCACTCATCCAACTATCTTCCTCACTCAAAGAATTACTAGGCAAAACAGGTGATGAGTTGCGCAGGAAAAAGAACGAGAACCCATACGGATCGAGATCGTATTTGACTTTGACGCCGGCAGACTCGCAAAGGTCATACACCTTCTTGAATCCTGAGCCGAACATTTCGACGTTCTTGCACTTGTAGAGCATCTCGAGGATGACTCTGTTCCTAGGGAGCGATTTCCTCTTCTTGGAGACGAAGGATTCTGGGGTAAGATTCATCGGGAAGGACCCGGGGTTATAAATCTCTATCTCGGTAGGGGTAATATCGATTTCATGTTCCGTTTCGCCCCTGTAATTGGCGTGCGCGAAGCTATTGACGACTATTTCCCTGATCGCATCGATAGGGACTTCCGGTATCTCGATTCTCTCAGCTCTCCCACTGCTTTCGACTCTCCACCTTATGTTGTTCTTGATGTAGAGGATACCTTTATCTATCAAATTGAAGACATTGTCGTGCCAGCGCTGGATATCGTTGAAACTGATGCGGGCGTCCGTCGGATAGATGGCCGCTTTCAAAACGACTGGCTTTTTGGATGAGAAAAGGCAGTAACCGGCGTTAGTGAGTTTTCCCTCAACTAGAAGACCTAAGCCTATGAGAAGCTCTTGCTCATCATAAACTGGCAGCGGTTCTAATCTCCCGCAGGAGACGGATTGATCATAGAAACGCCTTAAAGCATCGTGATCGATAGCGTCCAAGCCGAAATTTGTTCGATGGTTCTCCCAAACCGATGTGTAATCCAAAGAAGCGAAAGTCTCTTTCAATTCCTCAGCGCTCATCTCCTCGGCCCTATCGAATACTCGTTTGAAATATCGGCCATAGCTGGAATATGGCTGCTCGTTTCCTGAAAAGCTGACGCGGACGACGCTCTTGCCATCAATCTCTATCTCTTCGATTTTCGGATAGATCATCGGTTTAATGCTCGCCTTAATGCACTCAGCGACATCGTTGAGCGTTTTCTCGGTCACTTCTTGGCCGCAAACTTCGCCATCGGGCTTGATTCCGAAATAGAGCACGCCATCGCCGTTTTTGTTCAAAATACTTGCGATATCATCCATGGCTTTGCTCAGCTGACCGGTGGACTTCTTGAATTCCACTTTTTCACTTTCTCTTCCAAATTTCATACGCGCTTCTCCTAATAGGATTATAAAAGAAGAACGCTCTATTTTCAATCGAGTGCGACACGAGAACGACATGAGTGCGACATGAGTGCGACACGAGAACGACAAAAACGACAAAGACGTGTCGCGCTCAAGCTCTTAGAAATAAAGCGATACTTAAAGGTGATGAGGCAGCCAATGCACGCTCTATGGAGAAGCGGTCATTTCCGCTTCCCTCATCAAAAAGCGAGCACTGAACATGATAGAGAACAAGTGAACATGATATGCGTTTTCGTAGTGAACATGATGAGCTAAGCCACGATATCGCAAAATGACAGCATACAGAAAAATGGAAATGAAAATACCTCTATGAGCGCAATAACGATCAGCGAATCAGTGGTTTCTCTAGACAACAACAAACTGCCGTTACAGGCAGAATACGCAACGACAGGCAGTTCATCATAAAGAGGGGCAAGCCTTTCAGTAATTACGAAAGGCAACGAAAGCCCAAGCCTTCATAAGAACAATTTTTTCATCGTTTGTCCTTTTATTTGTCTATTTATTTTTCATCTTATTTTCCGCTACGTCGCATCAGCTACTTATGCTGCTATTCGACTACGCTTCTGCGTCTCAAAAGCAACCACTGCTACTTCGGGGAATAAACGCTTTGCAAACCAAAACAGTAAAGCGTTAAAAGGCCATCGATGCGCAGACACGAGTGAACATGATAGAGAACAAGTGAACATGATATGCATTTTCGGAGTGAACATGATACAATGCCAGTGAACATGATGTGCCTTTTCGAAGTGAACATGATGAAAGGCGGGACGCCACGGAGGATGAAAAAATGGACAGAATAGAAGAACTTCTCGGTTCTGATTTTCTCGAGAACAAAGAATATGAATGCAAACTCAAACTAGAATCCGGCCCCGACAAAGTCGAGAAATGGGCCAAAACTTTAGTGGGCTACGCCAACACATATGGAGGATACATATTTGTCGGCGTCTCCAATAACGGCGATATCGTAGGCCTAAGCAAAGAGGAGATCGACAAGACGAAGATCATCGTTCTCAAAACCATAAATCGATACATCTTCCCCCATATTCAAGTATCGTTTTCTTCACTCAGCTGCAAAGAAGGAAAATACATTCTTTCGATTTGGACTGACTATGTCGATGAGATGGTCATCTATAAATCCGGAGATTGGAACGAAAAGGTCTATTTGAGGGAGGATGGCTCCACCGTCCCTGCCTCAATCAGCCAGATTTTAGCGATGGGGAAAAGGAAGCTCGGCGTCGATAAGCAGCTCGTGAATGAGCAATACGAGGTTAAGAATTTCTCCAAATTCATCCATTTGGCGACTCTTTATAGACGCGATGGCAAAAAGCCAACCGAGCAGATGCTCGTAAGCCAAGAGGCGATTGGACAAGATGGAAGGATCACCGAAGGGCTAAAGATGTTCTCCGACGGATACGACAGCGATGAGACTCTCTCCGTATGCAGATTATGGGGCGGATACGATAAGGGAAACGATGCGGTCATCGACAAAAAGGAATTCAAAGGCTGCTTGTGCGATGTGTTCACGAGTATCATGGAATTCGTCAGAAGAAACAGCCGCAGCGGTTTCATCAAGCAAAAAGATGGGTCAAGGCTCGATACTTTTTCCTACCCCGAGGACGCCTTGCGAGAAGCGGTCACTAACGCTCTTGCGCATCGCGACTATTCCATTGAAGGCACGCAGATCGATGTGGATATTTTCAAAGATAGGCTCGTGATTACCTCGCCTGGCAAATGGCTGCTTTCGAAAAAACCATCCGAATACGATCTTGATACGATACCGTCCATAAGAAGGAACAAAATTATCTGCGTGTGCTTTGAGATCGCAGGCCTCATGGAAAGAAGCGGCAGCGGTCTAAAGAAGATTTACAACATTTACAAGGCACTTGATTTCAAGGAACCAAAACTTGATGACCAGAATGACTACTTTTTGATTACGCTCTACGATTTGCTTGCCGATGAGGAGCGCGCGATGACTTCCGCCAGCAAATACGATGAGGCGATATTGTCCTTCTGCGCTGGCGTGGCGCGTTCACGAGATGAGATTCAAGATCATATCGGCATCAAAAGCAGAAGCTATTTCACGCTTAAGATTTTAAAGCCGTTGCTGGAATCTGGGGCACTAGAAAGCACCGCCAAAGAAAAATCGAAAAATTCGAAGTACATAACATCAGACCAAAAATAAGCGCAAGCAAACGTCAAAAGTGAACATGATAGAGAACGAGTGAACATGATATGCGTTTTCGAAGTGAACATGATGACTGAAGACATCGTTACAAAAACTCGTGCGCAAAATGACGCTGCCACATTAATAATTACGCCAGACGACAGATTTCAATGACGCGTAAGTTGAGAATAAAGTTGAGAATAAATTCAGCAATGCATTCGTCATCCGGAAAGGTCATCTCGCCACAAGTAAGCCACGCTTTAATAGTCGACTTTTCGGCGCACCAATAGATAAATTTTGCTCAAAATGAAACTCTATTTGACACTCTATTTGACACTCTATATGTCACTCTATATGTCACTCTATATGTCACTCTACAAATCGAGCATTAATCGACACTTTTTCAATTTTTAGGCATCTCTGTCCCACGCTGTTTGTCACTCTATTTGGCACTCTATATGACACTCTATAATTTGGTGATTCTCTACGAGGTGATTCTCTCATCTGCTTCCGTTAAGGAGAGTTAAAAAGCGCTTCGTTATCCCGTTATTCGTTTCCGGTTAATGAGCCCTCTTCATGTTTAAAAATTGGTGGGAACGTGTCTTCAAAAAACATGAAGAGAGAGCCTTAGATGAGCTTGGAAATATCAAGGTTGATTATCTGCTCTTTGGGCGGAAGCCGATTCTTGATGAAACTCACCATATAAATAGGGAGATAGATTATTTTCCCCTTTCGCTCAATGTTGCCATTGCATAATACATAGCCTTTTTCGTAACGATAATGGTCATCGCTCAAGAGGTGGCTAAGCGCCGAGTGCCTTTTATAGCCCTTCCCGCTTTTGACCTCGAGAGGGAGTAGTTTGTTATCGACCTCGATCAAAAAATCGATCTCCCCGCGTTTTTTGTCGCTGTGGTAAAAGAGAGGGAAGCCATGGGAATTCAATTCTTCGGCAACCACGTTTTCGTAAACGGCCCCATAATTGAGCGTGGATCCGCCATTGAGAAGAACGGCTTGATTGCCGTTGAATAGTTTATAAGTAAGTAGACCCACATCATTCAAAAACAGCTTGAAGAGGGACCTCTTTTTGCTCGCAAGGAGAGGGTAGACGGGGTTATCGACATTGTGAGTGAAAAGAGCAACCCCGCTGCTAAAACGATCGGCGAAAACATGCACGCCTATCTTTTTTGTAAGTGATGAGCAGCGGCGAATTTTCAAAATGCCAAAAAGGGTCAATAATCAAAAATTATCCGAGAGCAGAAAATCCATCAATGTAACGATCTTGATGCCGTTTTCGTTCCCGACGTCCATCTCGTTTAGAGTGACCACGTATTTTGGATAATGGTCATTGATATCCATAAGATTATTTATCTCGCGATCGGAGTTTTGCGGCAGCTCCACGCATACCTGCACATAAAGACGCTCATCGCGCCTATTGGCCACGAAATCGATCTCTTTGTCACCGCTTTTCCCTATATATACGTTATAGCCACGCCTTTTCAGCTCCAAATAGACAATATTCTCCATGATCCCAGGGAGCATCTTGCGGTTATATCCCATGAGGGCGTACTTGAGCGAAATATCGGAAAGATAATATTTCTCCTGCGTCTTCAAGACACCCTTGCCCTGCAAATCAAATCGCTTGCATGGATAGACGATGAAAGCCTGCTCTAAATAAAAGAGATAGGTATAGATGCTTTCAACCGCTAAAGCGCGATGCTCGCTTTTCAAAAACATGGATATCGAATTCGCGGAGAAAGTCCTTCCCGTATTCTCAATGAGGAAAGCAACGACCCTATCGAACAAATCCTGTCGATTGATGCGGTGACGTCTAGCGATATCGCGCGAAACGATCGTGTGATAGATGCCGTCTACTATTTGATATGCAGACTCCGCCTCATAATCAGCAAGCGCCACGACGGGGAAACCGCCAAAGCGCACATATTCATCGAATAATTCGCTTTTGGATAATTTGCTATTAGCCTTAAAGGAAAGAAATTCGCGGAAAGAGAGAGTATAGACCGGGATCAAGACGTAACGCCCAGATAGATACGTCGATATCTCACCTCCCATGAGCCTGGAGTTTGAGCCAGTCAGATAAATATCGGCATGGCCGCCTTCCAATAAGGCGTTGACGGCTTTTTCCCAGTTCGGGATTTCCTGAATCTCGTCGAGTAAAAGATAATAGCGATCTTCGCCCTGTATCTTCGCGATGAGCTCATCGTACATGTCTTTCGCGCTGATTGATGAAGGAACATCCATCTCGGTGTATTTCTTGAAAATAATGCGGTTTGGGTTCACTCCGCGTCGCTTCAGTTCATCGCGGATCATCTCGAGAATCGTCGATTTGCCGCTTCGTCTCACTCCAGCAAGAATCTTGACGAGAGGCTGATCGATAAAAGGCTTTATCGCCTCTATGTAATCTGGTCTATATATCATCATTGAGGATTCCCTCCTTCATTTTAAAGTATAACGGAAAGCAAACTGTCTACAAAGTTTTTATGCCTTGACTAGAAATACTTATAGTTATAGTAATACTTTTTCGGCCTTAACTGGAAAAACTTTAAAGCGTCATTCGTCTTCAAAACTCCGCCAAAATAGCAATGCAAAGAGATTATTTATACATGTTTTCCTTTTTTAAATAACCATAGCAATCAGAGACTATCTCCGTGATTATCCTTGCAAAAACCGCCCCATTTTTTGGATTTACGCTGAATTGGAACGATAATGCGTGTAGCAAGATACAACACGCACGCCTAAGCTTGGCAGTCAACTTGCCATGATGTTTTTTTCGAAGAGACAAACTAATATTGCGATCGCTAACGCATCATCACACCTCTTTTTGTAATCAACATAGAAAGAAGATTTTGGAGATGCTGAAATAACACTGAAAAATAATTCACTGAACTTTTAGTCAGTGTAATGGAGGCCATTTATGTTCATCCATCGCCAAAAAGAACTAAACGAAATCAATAATGAGCTCAGCGGAGTATCCAGGAGAATCGCGATATACGGAAAAAGAAGGGTTGGCAAAACCGCTTTGATCAAAAAGGCACTCGAAGGCAAAGGCGATTTCATCTATTTTGAATGCATCCAAGATACATTGGAGGCGAATCTGGCGCTTTTCCAATACGTAATGAGCAAGGTGGTATCTATCCCCTCCTACGTTTCCTTCACTTCTTTTGAGCAAGTCTTCGATTATCTCAATAGTCTGAACAGAAAATTCGTGGTGGTCTTCGACGAATATCCATATTTAAAGAAGATGAATGACCAAAAAACCGTCGACAGCGTTTTCCAAGACGTCTTCGACAACTACTCCAGCAATCTCAACTTCATCATCTGCGGATCCGAGATAAGCATGATGAGCGAACTTCTAAAAGAAGGCAATCCATTATTCGGGAGATTCACCAAAACGATATATGTGGGTGAATTGAATTATATCGAAGCCTCCTCTTTCTATAAGAGCAAATCGATAATGGACAAAATAGCCTTCTACGCCATCTTCGGCGAAAGCCCCTACATCAACGCTTTTATCGACGAGAGCGATTCCCTGGAAAACAACATAAAAAGACTTTTCTTAGATGAAGGAAGCCCCGTTTACGCTTATGCCGATTCCTTACTAATCTCGGATGCCGTCAATAGCTTGCAAGAGAAGAAAATAATCGCTTTCATCGGGAACGGCAAAAAGAAATACTCGGAGATAGAAAGTCTCATCGATCCGGAGAAAACCGGCAAAATCGCCAAATCATTGAAGTCACTGCTTTCCATCAAGCTTCTCAAGAAGACTTATCTGGTCAATAGGCCAACCGACGATAAAAAGGCTTACTACGAAATAAACGACAATGTGCTGAGGTTTTTCTACACCTACATCTATGGCCGCAATTCATTGATCGTCTCTATCGGAAGGGATAATTTTTATGAAGCCTATATCAAAGACTCACTTGTGACTTTCATCTCCCATAGATTCGAAGAGATTGCAAGGGACTATTTCTCCCTTTTATCCGCGAAAGAGCTTCTAAAAGGGATAAAAAACATCGGAACCTATTATTACGATGAGTCAAAAAGAAAGATGAACGGCGAGTTCGATGTGGCTCTCGAATTCGCTGATCATCTAAAGCTAATTGAAGTGAAATATCATCAAGGCAAGCTTACTTTGGGGGAAATGAATAAAGAGGCTGCACAAATCGAAAACATCAAGACCGATTTAAGGATTGAGTATGCTTTTTTGTCTACCTCAGGATACGAAAATTCGCCTTATGAATGCTTGGATATTGAATCCTTGTATAGGATTTAAACGGCCCTAGGAAGGAACATCAGCATATAAATCGGGATATTTATCACCTTTTCGTTTTCCTGAAAAAGGTTCATTTTCGAGACGATATAGGCCTTTTCTATGGTCGGATAAACTTCCAAAAGATTGTCGAGGGCCGGATGAGAGAAATTTCCATTCCTATTCGGATCACCCGATTTGACCTCAAAAGGAATGACCTCACCCCTATGTTGAATCAAGAAATCGACCTCGCCGATTTTCTTGCTGTTCCAATAATTGAGCCCAAAGCCTTTATAGGCAAGCTCTTCGGCGACTGCATTTTCGAAAGGAGCCCCGAAGTTCGTTGAGCAATCACCGGTGAGAACTTTTATCGATCCTTCTTTGTCGAAAAGCTGATAAGACAATAAGCCAATATCATTCGCGAAGAGCTTAAGCGTCTTTCTGTCTTCGTTGAGCTTAAGAGGATAAACGGGCTCGTTGACGTTATATGTTGCCAGAGCGACGCCGGCATTCGTGAGCCAAAGGAATGTATCGCTCAGATCAAGGTTCTTGGCGTTTGTGTAGTTGAGCTTCGATTTGCGGAAATGCTTGTCTTTCCGGTTCAATTCGCTCGGTATGTTCTTGAAAGATTCACCTATCAGGATTCTTTTCTCGCTTGGGGCATATTTCTGGATATCCTGCCCATACCCCAAAAGGATCTGCTTTTGGATGGTGCGAACCTTCGATAAATCCGAATGCTCGAGGTAGGAAGAAACCGCTTGAGGCATTCCGCCGACTAAAAAATATTCCCTATAAATCCCCATCATTTTATCGTGAATCGCCGAGTCCACTTCCTTAACGTCCTCAAACTGGCGTTTCAGATAATCGATAATCTCCCCTTCTATCCCTTTCGCCATAAGGAACTCCTCGAAGGAAAGCGGGTACATCGTATAAGAATCGAGATACCCGACAGGGTTGGACTGGATTTCGGAAAGATTGAGCCCCAATAACGAGCCCGACAAAGCGTAAGTAAATCTGTTCTCCTCCACCAAAGACTTCATAAGCGTAATGAGGTCGATGCTTTGATGATATAAGGATGGCTCGCTTTTCTTCAGGTCTTCTCGATACCTATATATTTCCTGTATCTCATCCAAAAAGACGCAGCTTTCGCCATCGATCAGCGAAGAAGAGGAAAGCAAAGAAAGCTTGACGTAGAAATCATCGGTAGAGGTGAGTTTGGAAAAAAGATCCAAAGCCGTTTTGTTCGTCGCGAAATTGATTTCGACAAAGCGGCGATTATTCCGCTTAAAGCATTCTCTGATTGAATAGGTTTTGCCGACTTGTCTAGCCCCAAAAAGAAGAATCGCGCTTTTGTTATTGGCAAGCCAATTGTCGAGAATCGCGTCAATTTGTCTTTTCATAGCTCATTCCTCAAAAAACATAGATATTATGGCCTAATTATAAATTCTCGCGGAAAGTTTTAAATCAAAAAATGTATTTTTACGGAAAATTTTGATGTTCAAAATACCTAAAATGCGGAAAATTTTGATAAGTAGTAAGTTCGTGATCATAGAATAAAATTCATAAGTCTTCGTCATTAAAAATAGGGATCCCATTGAGTGGAGAATGGCCCTACAAAATTATTAGCTCGCAGAGCAATTGCTGACGAGATAAAAGAAGCGTGTGGCGATAGTAGCTCTCACTCATATTATCCGAATCGGGAAACGATAAACCGTTTTCTTGATTATCGCGATTATTCCTATAGAAATCCCCTAAATTATGCACAATACGAGAAGTACGAAACGCCGAAATATTGCACTAGACGAGAAGTATCGTTGGTGTTTTCATCATCAAAAATGATTCCAAGACTCTTAATCAGCGTGTAGATGTCTCTTCTCGTCAGCACGCCTTATGAAGTCGTTCTCTCTATTATTCCTTATATATAAAGGCCACATTAATTTCTTCGTTTAGAAAGGCTTATAATTTACTTAAAGTCGAAAAATTTCATAGATTAAGTAAATTATACGGCAAGAACACCCTTATTTTTGCAATGAAATCGTCTATAATTTACTTAATGTCGATAAAAATAATAGTTTAAGTAAATTATAAGGAGGTAGCGTATGCTGATCGGAAGAGAGAAAGAAGTTGCGTTGCTCAAAAGAGCGTACAAAGACAACGCATCCCATTTCATCGCCATTTACGGGAGAAGAAGAATCGGCAAAACGTATCTAGTGAGCGAGACATTCAAAGACGATATCCTTTTTCATAATTCGGGTGTCGCGAATGGTACTTATAGGGAACAGTTAGACGTTTTCGAGGGTTCTTTGCTTGAGGCTCGTTACCGCGCAAAAAGAAAACTCGACAACTGGTTCACCGCTTTTGAGGAACTGAAAAACCTCATAAGGGCCTCAACTAAAGAACGAAAACTCATTTTCATCGATGAACTCTCGTGGATGGATACCCCCAAATCCGATTTCATGAAGGCTTTGGAATCCTTTTGGAACGGCTGGGCTTCCTTTAGAAACGATGTGATCCTCATCGTCTGCGCCTCGGCTACTTCATGGATGCTCAAGAAAATCATCCACAATAAGGGCGGATTATATAACCGCTTGACGGAACAAATACGCCTCGACCAATTCAGCTTGAAGGAATGCGAAGAATATTTCAAAGCGAAGAAAATCGAGGCGAGTCGCTTACAAATACTCCAATATTATATGATTCTTGGCGGTGTCCCTTTTTATTACAACCAAATCGAAAGGGGGATGAGCCTTCCGCAAAATATCGACAACATGTTCTTCAAAGACGGAGCCCCTCTCCGCGATGAATTCCAGTATCTTTTTTCCTCAACCTTCAAAAACCCAGACGTACATCTGAAGATAATCAAAGCTTTGGCGAAAAAGAAATGCGGCTTGACGAGAGAAGAGATCATAAAAGAGGCCAAACTGATAAATTCAGGCGATTTGACGCACAAACTGGAAGAGCTCGAATCGTGCTCGTTCATCCGCAAATACAACTGCTTCGGAAGGAAAGAGAAAGGGGCGCTCTACCAGATAATGGACAATTTCATCATCTTTTATTACGCCTTTATGCAGGAGGGGAGGAATGATGAGCGCCTTTTTGAGAATCATTTCGCAACGCCGACCATAAACACATATTTCGGTTTCGCCTTTGAAAGGGTTTGCCTGATGCATATCAAAGAGATAAAGGAAAAACTCGGCATACGAGGCGTCTACACCAAAGTCAGTTCCTGGCACTGCAAAAAGGATGAGAAAATCGGGACAAACGGATCGCAAATCGATTTGCTCATCGTGAGAAAGGACCAAGTCATCAATCTATGCGAGATGAAATACAGCACCGTTGCTTTCGCTGTGACGGATAAAGTAATATCCTCGATCAATAACAAGATCAACGATCTGCGCCTCGTGGTCAAAACGGAATACGCCATATACCCAACCTTGCTCACGCCAATCGGAGCGAAAGAAAGCGCAAACGCATTGTCGTTTCAATCCGTCGTGACCCTCGACGATTTATTCGCGCAAAAAGAGCCCTAATATCCTTGCAAAACGCATTTACCAGTCGCATTATTCTCCTTAAGAAGAGAGAAAACACCGATCAGTTCGCTTTTCGTTTCTCTTTTGGGATATATGTCACCGTCACTAATTATCGTGCTGTCGCTTCTTTCCGTCATCGTTTTCCTTTTCCTTATTTATATAGTGATCGCAGCCATCATGGCCTCTTATCTCCTTCATCCCAAAAGGATCTCGAAAGAAGAAGCTTATCAAGTGGACGTCGACAAAAAGCAGATTCCGCTCGATATGTCATATCTAAAAAGAGAAAGCTTATCCATCAAAGCGGATGATGGGGCCTATATCGAGGCTGATTTCTCCCCAAATGGCGACAATAAGAAAATCATGATCATCGCTCACGGCTATGGCTGGAATCGCGAAGGTTCCCTCAAATACGCCCAGTTCTTCTTTAAGCATGGGTTTGCAATCCTGCTATTTGATGAAAGAGGACACGGCGAGAGCAAAGAGAAATTCACCACGATGGGCTATAAAGAGGGGCAAGATGTCGCTCATCTAGTGAGATACTGCCACGAAAAATATGGCGAAGATGCCTTAATCGGGCTACACGGCGAATCCATGGGCGCCTCAAGCGTCCTCGAATCGCTCAAATATAATCCAGAAATCGCTTTCCTCATCGATGACTGCGGCTATAGCGATCTTCCTACTCTCCTTCTCCATAGGATGAAGTGCGCTCATATCCCCTTCCCCGCTTTCTTTCTTCCAGGGGTAAATGTAATCACGAGGCTCTTTTACGGCTTCTCCATCAAAGACGTATCCCCAAGAGAAACAATCAAAAAGAACGTAACGCCGCTCCTTATCTTCCATGGCGAAGACGATGATTTTGTTCCCACAATCGAAGGAAAAGAGATATACGCCTCTAGACCCGTTGGCTCAGAAATCCATATCATACCGAAAGCCATCCACGCCCGTTCTTACGAGGTAAATCCCCAGGCATATGAAGAGATATGCATGGGTTTTATAAACAAAATTCTAGAAGGGACAGAAAATGGAAAATGAAACCTTGCCTCTAAGAGAGGAAAAAGTCAAAACCTCGAGCGCGGTCTGGCTCGGGGCGGCGAATGCGGGAACTGGATTACTATGCGCTTTTGCGGAAGGCGCGGCTTTCCAGTACCTCTTCGTCAACAAGCTTGGCTTAAGCACCGAGCTCAACATGATCGTTTGGATCATCTTCGGCATCTGGAATGCCTTAAATGACCCAATCTACGGCTTCTTGGCCGATCGCACCCACTCAAAACTCGGGCGAAGAATCCCCTGGATCAGATATGGCGCTCCCATTATGGCAGTTATCTATGCCCTTATGTGGCTACCATGCTTACAAGGAGCTGGGGTGAGCCAAGGACTTCTCTTCTTCCAAGAGCTCATCGGCTTGTTCTTATACGATATCCTCTACACCGCCATCGCTTCCGCAATTTACGTTATGCCATATGAAATGGCGGTCACCAACAAAGCCAGAAACAAGATATTCCTCTTCAATATCCTTTTCTCCCTTATCAATTTCGGCGCGCCGATGATTCTCAATTCGCAGCTCGATAAGCTCATTGAACAGAACGCCACCATCTTCCCGCTCATCATGGCGGGGATGGGTCTAGTGTGCGGCGCCATCGTCTTCGTTTCTACTTTCTTCTACAAAGAGAACGGCTATATCGTCGAAGAGGAGCAGCCCAAATTCTTCGAAGGGCTCAAGCTCTGCCTCAAAAATAAATCCTTCCTTCTATTCGAAGTCGTCTCTTGGACGGTCATCTTCGCGCAGAATGCCCTTATGGTCGGATTAACTTATGTCTCTGGCATGTGGGCGGTTGAAGGAGCGGGGAACGGATGGATCGGAGGAAGTTCCATCATCGTTCTCTATGCCGCGCTTGCCGTTGGCTTAATCCTAGGCATCCTCTTCTTCAACTTCACAAGGAATAAACTCGGATTGCGTGTTGAGATGCTTATTCTCACCGGCACCATGGGCACAGGGTGCTTGCTTGGCGCTTTCCTTGGTCAATATTTCATCGTCTCCGTTATCACTTTCTTCCTCTGCGGCATTGGACTCGCAGGCGGCTTATACCTCATCCCGATGATCAATGGCGATGTCATTGATAAAGATGAAGTCGATAATGGCACGCGAAGAGAAGGGGTCTATGCTGGCATCAATTCCCTTATCACCAAACCAGCTGGTTCAATCGCCACCGCCCTTTTCCCTCTCATGCTCACTTCTTTATTCGGATTCGATCAAAGCATCACAAAGCAAACGGAGGATTCCGTCACTGGCAAGATGACGGAAGTCATCGATTATGCAGCTCAAAGCATGCAGGCGAAAAACGGCTTGTTCATCTGCTGGTTCCTCATCACCGGGATCTTGCTCGTTCTTTCCTTCATCGCCATGTATTTCTATCCGCTGCACGGCAAAGAATGGGACGAGAAAAAGAAAGAGCTCTCCGATAAGCACATCGCGAAACAGCAAGAATACGAGCAAAGAGTGCTTGCGGAGATGGCTGAGAAAAACAAATAAGAAATCTTCTAAATTAGGCGCTGGGCATCACTCAGCGCTTTTTTGCTTATAAATCCATTATCCCCGCCAAAACGGCTTTATTTTTTGGATTTTGCCATCAATAACGAGGAAAATCAGAAACCAATAAGGCGCTTAATTTTATTAAAAATCCCAAAATAAGCATTGACAATATGGGCGGATATCCTAACTTTTTACGAATTGGAGGTAACTTTTATGAAAAAGAAAAGCATTCTCTTGTTGGGGTTACTTGTGGGGGGGGTCAATCTCGCTTGCTAGTTGCTCACCCGCAACCGATGAATCATCTGCATCATCGTCTGCATCAATGAGCGAATCATCATCTATTTTTTCCTCTTTGAAGGAAGGAGCCTTGTCCTATCTAAGCGGAACATTCTATGGCGGAGGAGGGACTTTGACCGCCAACGAGAAATCCGTCGTTTATGATGGCGACACCAAACTTAGCCTTACGCCAACAAGCGTTGGAAAAATCAAACTCACGAAGGGCGAAGATTCCCAAAAAGCCGTCGTCGTTTATTTCGATGCCGCCCTCAATAATGGCACCAACTACAGGCTCTATGCCGATATTTTGAATGATGGGTTCATCCATCTCGAGAAAGAAGAAGGCGATAGTTACACCACAATCGCGACTTTCCAGCCTGATGTCTCGAAATGCTCTGGCACTTATTCCGGTTATCCGGTTGGAGATGACAATCACGGCGTCGATTACAACAATTATTTAATTCTCGATCCGAATTTTGATGCTGGCCGGGATGCTTATCCCATGTCATCATTCCTTCCTTATTACAGCTCTTATTCAAGCGAGCAAGCCTGGCACTACATCGCCCGGATTCGCCTAAGCTCTCTAAAACAGCGTTACTATACTGTCGAATTCTACGATTCGGATAATTACGGATTTGGTGAACTATCAGTCGTAAAAACCGCCAACGGATATTGGCTGAGCGACGGATATTACGGCTACTACACCGATGAAGGCGCTTATAACGGCCTCAACCTTTTCGACGGAGAGAGCGGGGACAGCTTCAGCGTAACCTTAACAGAAGCGGATAAGACTATCACTTTTGGCGAGAAAACTGGCACTTATGAGCTTGCTTACGATGATTTGGGAACAAGCCTCAACGCTACTTTCGGAGAAGAAAAAGCCAGCATTCGCATGTTCGATCATTACCTCAGTTATGAAAGTGATGGCAAAACAAGCGTATACCCAATTGACAGTGTCGATGATTTAAAAGGCACTTTCACCGATAAAACAAACACTTTCTCTTGCGATTCTGATTCGTATACAGGAGAGTACACGGTCAAATTTAACGATAAGGCGGTTGACTACAAATGCGTTATCGAGAACAACCGCAAGTCATTCTCCTTCGACGTCGACGGCGTGAATTACATCATCTCGCCAGACAAATATGATGTGGCCGTTCGCGTCAATAAAGGCGGCGATATCTCCTATTACATCAATGGCAGCCGTTACGATGAAGCCTTCGTCGACGATTTCGTTGCCCACGATAAAGATAATTCCTTCACTCTGAGCGTCAGCAGCGATTTCACCTACACCCTCAATAACGAAAGTGGGAAAGCTGTTTATTCCTACACCCATGGTGATAGGTATCCCTCTCTTGTATTAGAAGAAAGCGCGAACCATAAGAAACTAACTCCAGTCTTCGAAAGCGCCGGTTATTTCGTCCTTGAGTCGGATAACGCTGACGATGTCACTCTCTATAGCGCTTCTGTCTTAAATGAGGCCTATAACACTTATAGCTCTAACGGCAAAGACACGCTGGTTTTCGATAAAGACAAGCTTACTTACAACGGCAAGTCCTACGATTATGAGTTCACGCCTCATTATCAAGAAGGTACCGGTTACTACAATTTTGCAGTTACCTCCAGCCTTGGTCTTCTTATTTATGATCCAGATGGATGCGTTTATATCGGTAAAAGTAGTTTTATCACTAAAGACACCTTTGCCACGATTGCTGGAACTTATTCTCTTTACGGAAAATACGGGATTGAGAATATCAAAATGAGCGCAACTGGTGATTTAACCCTAGATACCGTCAATAAAGCAGGTGACGGCTTGGACAGAGACGTATCTTACGAGTACGCAATTATCATGATGGCCGATAGTAGCTATAACGTCGTGCCGGTGCTTGCTTTTGTTTATGAAGGTATCGGCATTGATGTCTATTTCTATGACGATCATCTCATGATTGCTGGCCTAGATTACTACCGGGAAGAGGTTCTCAACAGTTGGGGCGTATACGTAGACGAAGCCAACGAGAACATCCTTTACCTTAATGAAAGTGATGTTTATCTAAACGGTGATTCTTTGACCATCAAAAAGAGAAGCGAAAGTGACGGCAAACTCGTCTATGAGACCTCTAGTGGAACCATCACTATCGATACAACTGGGACAACTGCTTCAGCAACCATCGTGAATGGTGAAGATACAATCAATTTGACCCGTAAATATACTTACGAGGATTACAGCAAATTCGCTGGCGAATACGACGTCAATTCCACTACCGTTAAATTCGGAAAGGCTAGTTCGGTCAATTTGACATATGAAGCCGTCGTTGGCGAAGGCGACAGCGCTTCGACTATTGAGTTCAGCGATATGAAATTTGTCTTAAAAGACGGGAAAGTCGCATTGAAATTCTCTGTCTTATTCAGTGGTGATTACTATCTCAGCATGGACGAGGAGACAAATACAGTAAGCGCAAGCTTCGAGGCATCGTCCCTTCCTCCGATCCCTCCAGCACCCCCAGCTCCACCAGCCGCTTAAGTTCTTCTTTTAGGCTCGTTAAACGCGCGGAAAAATCCGCGCGTTTTTCTTTTTATGATGCCAGGGTTTATAGTCCCTCTTTCGATCTATCCGTCAAGAAATCTGCTGCTCTTATCACACCATATCTTTATCATTCGGTAAGGCTTTTCGTGCAACGCGGGGATCCATTTCGGTGCTTTAGGGCCCAATCCTTTGCCTATTTCATTTAGAAAATGCAACAAACTTGCATGAATTTCATTTAGAAAACGCAACATATTAGGCAAATTTTCATTTAGAAAATGCAACATATCTCTATTATTTTCATTTAGAAAATGCTATTTTGTGTTTGAGAATTAGCTTCTAAAACAAAGAGGTGGCCTATGGAATTCAAAAGGAAAATATACAGCCAAATGAAGGAATGGAAGGAAGAGAAAAATCGTAATTCCGCTCTTTTGATTGAAGGGGCTAGACGAATCGGAAAGACAACCATCGTCAAAGAATTTGCCAAAAAAGAGTATCGCGATTTCATCTATATCGATTTCACCTACGCTTCAGATGAAATAAAAGCCTTATTCAAAAGGATCGATCCATCCAAAAGCGGTTCGATGGATCAATTCTTCGCTGATCTTTTTCTCGTTATGGGCAAATTATTGAAAAACGGTGATTTGATCATCTTTGACGAGGTCCAGCATTTTCCGCTTGCTCGACAAGCGATAAAAGCTCTGGTTTATGATGGGCGTTTTGACTACATAGAGACAGGCTCATTAATCTCGATTAGAGAAAACACGCAAGGAATCCAAATGCCTTCCGAAGAAAGAAGAATCGAGATGCACCCGATGGATTTTGAGGAATTTTGCTGGGCTTTCGCTTGGGATGAGAAATGCGAATTGCTGCGCACGATTTTTAATGACCATAAAACAATGAGCGAAAGCGCCCACAAGCTTTTGATGAATGATTTCAGGCTCTATCTAGCTTTAGGAGGCATGCCCAAAGTCATTTCTCTTTACCAAGAAACAAATTCATTCATGCGATGCGAAAAAGAGAAACGGGATATCCTCAAACTATATGAGGATGACTTAAGAAAGCATGATGATGGCGCGAAAACGCGTACTCTCGATATTTATGGTTCCATGCTTCCGGCGCTGAAGTCGTGGTCAAAGCGCATCAAGACCAAAACGAGAGGCCAAAATTCAATGAACTCCTATCAGCGTTCGCTTAAAGATTTGGAGGATTCGAAAATAGTCAATTCCGTTTATCGATGCTCCGATTTAAGCTTCAGCTCTTTCATGAAAGAGGAAAACAGTTTCAAACTCTACCCTCTCGATGTCGGATTGATGCTGAGCTCACTCATCGGGGATGAGAATGAAGACAGCGAAACCACATATCGCAAAATCAGGATAGGCCACATCGACGGAGCGAATTTCGGAAGTCTATACGAAACGTTCGTTCTTCAATGTTTAGTAAGCAATGGCAGAAAAGCCTTCTATCACACCTTTGAATATAACGATAAGAAATACGAGATCGATTTTCTTGCTTTCATAAAGGGCAAAATGAATGCAATCGAAGTCAAATCGACAAAGAGATTCGAAGCTACTTCCTTTCTTTCGCTTCAAGATAAATACCAACAACTTAAATTCAATAAAGTTGTCATCTCACCCAAGCCGTTGAAATACGAGGATGGGGTTACTTATTTGCCTATTTATATGGCATTCTTGCTGTAACGCTTTTTTACGAGGATCGCCGTTTTTTTCACTAATCTTTTTTGCACCGCAAAAATCAACGAAAAAGAAAAATCCCTGCAAAAATCATTTAAAAAGATAGATTTAATAAAAATCAGTGGGCGAATACCGTTAATCGGTGAATCCTAGATCGGACGCTTTTAGACCTTGATATTTCGAGGTTAATTTATAGCTTGTGATTCTCTCGGTCCCAGAGCACGCCTCAAGAATGCCTTTTTTAGCCCACTCCTTCATCCACTTGGCTGCGGCCCTAGTAGTCACTCCGAATAATCCCGCCACCTCTTTGATCTTAAGAACGCTTATCTCTTTCTCTACGCAATATCTCAATAACGTAAGATCCTTCTTCGATAGAGCGGAAGTTAATATGTCTGTTTCTTTCTTTGATACCGCTAAAGCTTGTTCATAAATCTTTTCGGCATTCAAAGCCATGATTTTGCAGAAGTAGCTAATCCAGATCTCAAGATGAGGAGGATTCTCTCTCCCAGAATAAAATAGGGCCGGGAGTCCCATTTGAATCGATTCGTAGTATCCGCTCAAATCCGACATGTAGTACTCTTCAAAAGAATTGAAACCCTTAAAATCGTAATCGTGTTGCATCAATACATAAGTAGCGAGCGCTCTTGAGGTTCTCCCGTTTCCGTCTTCAAAAGGATGAATCGTCACTAAAGCGTAATGGATGATGGATGACAAAACAGGCGCCGGTAGGTCGCTTGAGGAATCGTACCAAGCAATTAGTTCGTTGAGCAAAGGCTCGATATCGACATATTCAGGCGGAATATATTCAGGCTGTTTTGTGCTCGCATCATACACCGCGAACAAAACGCCAGGAGGGGTCATCCCACGAAACGGGATTCTCTTTATCTTTCCGTGCTTTTGGATAATATCATGGAGCTGCAAAATGAATTCTACGCTTATTTTTGTGCCCTTTTTGTTCTCTTCTTCTAGAAAAGTCAAAGCGTCCCAGTAATTTTGAACCTCTTGTTCTGCCGTTATCCTTTTTTCGTCTTGCTTATTGGCGATTACTTTCTCAACTTGGTTATATGAAAGAACATTGCCTTCGATGCTGGTTGAGAAATGAGTTTTCTTGAGTTTAGCCTCATACATGAGCTTCTGTTTTTCCCTTGTTGGCAGATACAAATAATCCAAGGCTGTTTTGTATTTCTCTATGCTCAAAAGATATGTGACTATCTCGTTGGTATACTTGAAATCAAGCTTCATCAAAGGTTCCTCTTCTCTTTGATATTCTAACAAAACAGAGAACCGTTATTAACGTTTTTCGTTCGCTAATCGTTCGCTATTTGCATTTTTAGCCCCTTATTTGAGTTCTCGAGAATAGGATTTTGGACAAAAAGAGCACTTATAAAAGCGACTATCTCATTCACTATCGTCCCGCTTCTCGAGACTTCTTTTCTCGCTCAATTCCTTCTCGATGCTATCGATGAGTTTAGAAGCGCACTCCTTGATAAAAGATAGGTTCTTCCTGAATTTTGATATATCACCGCTCCCCCATCCCACAATATAAGAGAAATTGAAATTCTTGGTGTCTAGCCCTAAATACGAACAAACAATGCAGGCTATGGATTCGGCTTCAACTTCCTTTATCTCTCTTTTCTCTTTAACCGATAAGCCAAGAAAATCAGCCCTTGGGAAAGAATGCGCTAGAGCATGCCCACATTCGTGAGTTAGCGTCGATATCGTTTGAAGATCCGACATGCCTTTGAGAATTTTGATCTCGCCACTTTTGTGATTGCAAGAGCCGTAGCAATCTTCGCCGAGCTCCTCTTTATTAACGAAGGAAATAGAGAAACCGATGGCCTTCATTAATCTATTCGCCCCTAAAATAATTTCCTTTTTCCTTTCAATCGTTTTTGATTCATCGAAAGCGAAGACATTGATTTCTTCCCCTTCTGTTTGTGAGATATCAAAGACGCTTGTTAGGCGAAATCCCAGCAAAACCTTCTTTTCTTTTTCGTTTTTATCCTCAGCCTTTTTAACGATTGGGCTGAATATTTTGATGGATCTCTCGCCTTTTTTAATCCTTCTTCCAAGAGCATTCCACTTCTTCACGCCATAACAAGCATGGGCGTCTTGCTTTTGCATCAAGATATAAATCTGATTATTGAGGGAATAATGAGAGAGGTTTCCCATGGCGAGCAGCACCTCTTTGTATTTTCCTTCCTTCAAGAAGCGCTCTAGCTCCAAATCGATTTTGCTTACAAGATCATCGATTTCTTTCCTATCGATTTTTCTTTTCTCTTGTTTCTTTTTCTTTCTCATGGAGGTCCCTCCTATCTTGAGAGGGTTAAAGAGTCCCTCACCCATATATAGAAAGAAAAAGGCTCTTTTCTCGATCGCTCTTTCTTTGAAGCATCTCTTCGCGAAATCAAAGAGAGGCCAAATGATGCTTCATTTTTCGCATCGCATATCAATTTTGCTTACATAAATAAGACCGTTTACTACCCTTAAAATTTGGCGGATTTGGAAAAACTGAAAAAATTCCTAGTTTTTCCAAAATTGAATATAAACCCTGTTTATCTCTCAATATACTACGTTGTACAACTCACTATATTTAATTAAAAAGATTCGATATTACCTAAATATTTGTCTAGTTTTATTGAAGGTTAATTTCAATATCGACCATCTATTTTTAAATAGAAAACAAAGGGCTTTTTTGTTGTTGAAAATACTCAAATTTGGAAAAACTCGAAAAATTCCTAGTTTTTCCAAATTGGGGATTTATAATGCGATTGAAGGATTAAAACCATGCTCATCAAAAGAGAGAATTACCTAAGCAAAATAAGACCTTTCTATGATGTTGATATCATCAAGGTCCTCGTCGGTTCTAGACGCGCTGGCAAATCGTCGATCATCGAACTCATCATCGAGGAGCTTAAGGAAAAGGGAATCGATGAATCGAATATCATTTACGTCAATTTCGAAAAACTTGAATTCGAATCCATCGACGATTACAAAAAGCTCAATGACTACGTCAATGCTCATAAAGGAACGGGGAAGCAATATCTTTTCTTTGATGAGATACATCACGTAAAAGAATTCGAGAAGGCGATAAATTCCTTTCGCGTTTCCTTTGATTCCTCCATTTTCATCACTGGCTCCAACTCGAAAATGCTCTCTGCCGGTATATCATCATTGCTCACCGGCAGAATCATCGAATTCACCATCTATCCTTTTACTTATGAAGAGTCCGTGCGGTGTAGAAAGGCCAACGGGAATATCATAGATAATCCTTTTTACGATTATCTGAAACTAGGCGGCTACCCACTTCGGTTCAATCTGCCAGACGAAGAATCAACCAAACTGTATCTAAACGAGCTTTACGCGAATATTTGTCAGAAGGATATTTTCGCTAGAGACACCGATATCGAAAAAACCAAGTTCAATAACATCGCCAAGTATCTTCTCGCTAACGCGGGGAAGGATTTTAATCCACAGTCGATTTATAACTACCTGAAGTCGAATAACGGCGGCAAAGAATACTGCTCCTTATCCAGCATTTACAACTATCTTGAGAAACTCGAGAAAGTATTTTTGTTAAAGCCAATCTATCGATATAACATCGCGAGAAAAGCCGCTTTGAAGTCAAACCCCAGATATTATGCTATCGATAATGGCGTGAGGTACGTCAACGCCCTATTCAATTCTTTCGATATTGGACGGTATTTGGAGAATCTCGTATGCATTGAGCTTCTCTCGCGCGGGTATGAAGTCTACATTGGGAGCACATACAAAGGCGAGATTGATTTCATCGCCAGCAAAAACGGGAAGAAATGTTTCATCCAAGTTGCCTATATTCTGTCTGATGAAGAGACAATCAAGCGTGAATTCGGCGCTTTTTCCTGTGTAAAGGACCCATCCCCGAAATACGTTTTCAGTCTCGATAAAATCGATATGTCAAAAGATGGCATCACTCATATCAACATCGAGGATTTCTGCTTAGGGAAAGTAGACATATTCTTGTCCTAGAATTGCAGTACCCCATCTTTGAAGCCTCCTTTCTTTGCATCGTCTCGATAAAACTATCGACAAGCCCACTTTCTTGGGATAAAGGCTTATAATTCTTAACCAAGCACTTATCTATATTTAAATGAAAGGGATAGAGATGGAAAACATACCAACTATTAAAGTCGGGATCGTGGCGGTGAGCAGAGACTGTTTCCCCATGAGCTTATCGGTTAACCGCAGAAAAGCATTGATTGAGGCTTATGAAGAAAAATACGGGAAGAATGACATTTATGAATGCCCGATTTGCATCGTCGAGAGCGAAATCCATATGGAACAGGCTCTAGAGGATGTGAAAAAAGCCGGCTGCAACGCCTTATGCGTGTATTTGGGGAATTTCGGCCCGGAAATCAGCGAGACGATGCTTGCCGAAAGATGGTCAAAAGAGACCGGTTATCCCGTCATGTTCTGCGCGGCCGCCGAAGAAAATGTCGGTGTTCTATCCTCCGATAGAGGCGATGCTTATTGCGGCATGCTCAACGCTTCCTATAACCTCAAACTCCGCAACGTGAAGGCCTATATTCCGGAAATCCCGGTTGGTGATGCCACTCACTGCGCCTCTCTCATCCATGAATTCGTGCCGATCGCGCGCGCCATCGTAGGTCTACGCGATCTAAAAATCATCACCTTCGGCCCACACCCATCCAACTTCTTGGCCTGCAACGCCCCCATCAAACAGCTCTACAACATCGGAGTTGAGATTGAGGAAAATTCCGAGCTCGATCTTTTCGAAAGTTTCAATAAGCATGCTGGTGATGCTCGTATCAAAGCTGTCGCCGAAGATATGGCAAAAGAACTCGGCAATGGCAATCAAAAACCTGAAATCCTCGCTAAACTGGCGCAATACGAAATCACGCTCCTTGATTGGATCAACGCGCATAAAGGAAGCAAGAAATACGTTGCGATTGCTGGCAAATGCTGGCCAGCTTTCCAGACTCAATTCGGTTTTGTCCCCTGCTACGTCAATTCGCGCCTAACTGGTAGAGGAATCCCTGTATCATGCGAGGTCGATATCTATGGCGCGCTTTCCGAATATATCGGCACCGCTTTAAGTGGAGACAGCGTCACGCTCTTAGACATCAATAACACCGTGCCGGAAGAGATGTATATAAAGGATATAAAGGGCAAATACGATTACGCTCTCACCGATACCTTCATGGGATTCCACTGTGGCAATACCTGCGCAAGCCGCTTGTGCAACCCGACCATGAAATATCAGAAAATCATGGCGCGTTCCTTGCCAATCGAGGTCACAAACGGCACCCTTGAAGGCGACTTGAAGGCCAGCGAAGTGACTTTCTACCGCCTCCAATCCACCGCCGACAATCATCTTTACGCTTATGTCGCGGAAGGCGAGATACTTCCAGTTGCCACCCATTCATTCGGCGGCATCGGTGTTTTCGCCATCAAAGAGATGGGAAGATTCTACCGCCACGTCTTGATTGAAAACGGCTTCCCACACCATGGGGCCGTCGCTTTTGGGCATTATGGCAAGTTGATGTATGAGATCTTCAAATACCTCGGTGCCGAGAAAATCGGCTACAACCAAAAAGAGAAATACCCAACGGAGAACCCCTTTTAATGAAAATACTCGGTATCGAATTCGGCTCGACGCGCATCAAATCCGTTTTGATTGACGAGAAGGGCAAAGTGCTCGCGACGGGCTCTTACGAATGGAAGAACGAACTCGTGAATGGACACTGGTCCTATTCGATGAGTGATGTCAAAAAAGGACTGCAGACTAGCTATAAGGAATTACTCATCGATTACGGAAAACCGCTCGAAACCCTCGATGCTTTGGGAATTTCGGCGATGATGCACGGATATCTCGCTTTCGATAAAAATTGGAACTTGCTTGAACCTTTTAGAACATGGCGAGACACCACTACATCCGAAGCAGCCGAGATTTTAAGCAAAGAGCTCGAGTTCAATATGCCTCAGCGCTGGTCCTCCACGCATTTTTATCAAGCTGCGCTCAATAAAGAGGAAACGGCTAAAAAAGTCGCGCATCTTCAGACTCTCGCTGGCTATGTCCATTATCTTTTGACAGGCGTTAACGTCCTTGGGGCAGATGATGCAAGCGGCATGTTCCCGCTTTTAGGGAGAGAATACGACAGCGAACGCGCCTTGAAATATAACGCTCTTCTAAAAGAAAAAGGCCTAAATATCGATATCAGAGATCTTTTGCCCAAGGTCCTTCTAGCTGGCGAAAAAGCTGGGAAATTGACTTTAGAAGGCGCAAAACTTCTTGATCCAAGTGGAAGTTTAAAGCCAGGCGTCCTGCTTTGCCCGCCAGAAGGCGATATGGGAACGGGCATGATTTGCACCGATAGCGTATCCCCCACGACTGCTCAAGTATCTTCAGGCACCGCCGCGAATATGTCGGTGGTTTTAGAAAAACCGCTTGAGCATTATTACAAAGAAATCGATATCATCGCTACGCCGGACGGCCATCCCTGTGCCTTGCTTCACACCAATAACTGCACCTCCGAAATCAATGAATGGGTAAATCTCTTCGAAGAGGTGGTAAAACTTTCGGGCGGAGATATCGATAAAGGCAAATTATTCACATCGCTCTTCAACAAAGCGAGCGAAAGCGATGAAGAGGTTGGGAAACTCGTGGGATACAACTACTCAAGCGGAGAGCCTCTCGCCGACACGAAAAAAGGCGCGCCGTTACTAGTTCGTCCGCAAAACGGGAAACTCAATCTCGCCAATTTCATGCAGATGCAGGTCTATTCGGCGGTGGCAGCTCTTTCTTTAGGCACCGACATCCTCAAAAAGGAAGGTGTGAAGATAAATTCAGTCACGGCTCATGGCGGTTTCTACAAAACACCGAAAATCGGCCAATTGGCCACCAGCGCCGCTCTTGGAGCGCCAGTCACGGTCACTAATACGGCGGGAGAAGGCGGAGCATACGGCATCGCTCTACTTGCGGGATTCTCTTTAAAAGGAGAAGGAACTCTTCAAGACTACCTCAATGCCATCTTCGCCGATGCCGATAAATTGACTCTTGTTGCCGATGCAAAAGAAAAAGCCAAATACGCTGCTTTCTTCGACAATTACAAGCGTTATCTTAGTGCAGAAAGAAAGGCCAGTGAGGTGTAAATATGCTCGAAAAATTAAAAGAAGAAGTATGCAAAGCCAACATCGCTTTATCGAAAAGCGGACTCGTGCTTTTCACTTGGGGGAATATCTCCGCACTCGATAGAGAAAGCGGGCTCATCGTGATAAAGCCAAGCGGCGTCAAATACGAAAATATGCGCCCAAGCGATATGGTAGTCGTCGATCTGAATGGGAAAGTAATCGAAGGAGAGCTTAATCCGTCATCCGATACACCAACTCATCTTGAACTATACAAAGCCCATAAAGAGATAGGCGCCATCGTCCACACGCATTCGACTTTCGCCACCGCCTTCGCGCAAGCTGGGAAAGATATAAAAGCGTATGGCACAACCCATGCCGATTATTTTTACGGCCCTATCCCCTGCACCCGCTCGCTAGAAAAAGAAGAGATGGAAGAATATGAGAAAAACACCGGCAAAGTGATAAATGAGACTTTCTTGGACAAAGATGTGATCGCCATTCCCGCGTGTTTAGTGAAGAACCATGGCGTCTTCGCTTGGGGAAAAGACGCGGAAGAAGCCTTATACCATGCCACTGTCATCGAGGAAGTGGCCAAAATGGCTTTCATCACGGAAACGCTTGGCTGTCATTCCTCCCTCCCTCAACATATTGCCGATAAGCACTACAACCGCAAACACGGGGAAAACGCTTATTACGGGCAGAAAAAGAAATAAGACTCACGGCAGAAATAGAGGATGAGCAACATGACTGAAAAAGAATACGAATTTTTCTTACCAAAAAAGAATTCTCGAAGATCCTCTTTTACCAAAGAAGATGGTATTTGTTGGCGAGTCTCATAATCTTGATCCTTTTGATCGTTGATGGCGTCTTGCTCGGCCTTTCTTTGCTCACGGAAATTAACTTCCTTTACGTTTATCCCATCCCCTTTTTGGCGATTGCGGAGGGTATCATCTATTTCTTTGCCATCACTGATGGCGGAGTTCAGATCTTCAACAAATGCAAGCTCGTCGATAAGGGCAATGGCTCTTTGACTTTATCTTGCTTAAGGCCAGGCACCTTTTCTGGAGGCGAAGAAGCAGGATTCAGCAAAACGATAAGAGTCAAATCGATAAAGGAAAAAGGTGAATACTGGATCATCCTCGGCGAAAAAAGACAGTGGGCTGCCATTCCAAAATCAATCCCAGTCACATCATTTCTTCAAGAATCGAATCCGCAAAAACCCCTCTAATAAAACTCTGAATTGGTTAATCGCCAAAAACAATGCAAATCCCCACTGCTTTTTTTCATTTTTGCTCATTGTCTATAATAATGTCTCAAGACTAGGAGGCGGATTTACTTCTTTTTTCCCACACCGATGCTGGGCGCTTTTTGCCCGAGCATCAATTTGCTTCGCTTTCAAAACGGAGATTAGATCAACCGATTCAGAACCTGCACAATCCGTGATTTTCGAAACATCTTATCTTCGTGGCAACTTTAAAGCTTTTTTGAATTGCGCAAAAATTCTTTGTAGCATCTTCAACATGTATTAAATGGATTCATCGTATATCCAGCGATTTCATGTTATTTGCAGTGCGGTTGCAAATTTTACGCAAATGCCATTGACCGGCGCCGCGAAACAATGATCAGCTAACGTACTATCGCTTCAAATTGTGTTTTGAAACGCCAATAACGTTTTGACAAAATTCCTCATTTTATTCATAATAGAAGAGCAATGAGCATGGAATATACAACTTCAGAAAAATTATCAAAATTATGGGGTATCTCCCCTAGGCAAATTCGAAAATACTGCGCCAACGGATTGATTGAAGGCGCCATCAAATGCGATAAGGCTTGGAAGATCCCAACTGAAGCAAAACGACCAAAAGATCACCGTATTAAAACTGGTAAATATTTCGATTGGAGAATGAAGTATGGCAAGAAAGTGGGACGAGAATAAATTCAACACAAAAGAAGAGGATTTTTATTACGACCGCAAGAGCATCAATATCAAGCCAAAGGATATCGCGAAGACTATCATCTCCTTCGCTAACGCTGAAGGCGGAGTTATTGCGGTCGGTGTTGATGATGATAAATCCATCTCTGGAATCGATGGTCATATCAAGGAAATCAATGAGATCCGCTATGCCCCTTTTAATCTTTGCAAGCCATCCATCAACTGCGTTTTCGAAGAGATGCCAGTTGTAGATAAATTTGGGAAGCCTAACCACGTTCTTTTGATTCATGTCCCAATGAGTCCGAGTGTTCATGAGGACACCTCAGGCGAAGCTTATTGTAGGGTCGGCGACAAGAGTCCTAAAATGAGTTTCAACGAACGATTACTCCTTGCTTACGCTAGAGGCGAGCAAAGCTACGAAACTTCTCCGGTTTTTGGCTCTTCTATCGATGATATCGACAAAAATCTCGTGTTGGAGTACATGAAGAAAATCGATTATTCAATGTCATTTGAGAATTATATCAACGAGAATGATTTCGTTGTGAATAAGCGTGGTGAGGTATCTGTCAAAGCGATTCTTCTCTTCGGAAAAAGACCTCAGAGATACTTCGGCAGAGCACAAATCAGATTCATCAGATTCGAGGGAACGGAAGAGCTTACGGGTGCAGAGATGAACGTCATCAAAGACGAGATATTCGAGGGAAGATTACTCGATCAATTAAACGCGGCCATTGCCTTTGTCAGAACCCAAATCAAAGAGAGATCGTTCCTGGGTAAAGACGGTTTGTTCGTCACTATTCCTGAATATCCAGAATTTTGTTGGAAAGAGCTTATCGTCAATGCGGTTACCCATAGGGATTACTCTATTTTGGGGACCGATATTCAAATCAAAATGTTTGATGATAAATTCGTTGTCGAAAGCCCAGGCGTTTTCGCTGGGACAGTCACGGAGAAGAATATTATGAATAGCCACTTCTCCAGGAATAAAGCCATCGCCGCCTATATGAAGCAATACAAATTCGTCAAAGAATTCGGTGAGGGCGTCAAACGTATCTACAGGGAAATGGCTGATGCCAATCTCCCAAATCCAACCTTCAAAAAGCAGGATTTTATGACCATTGCAACAATAAGAAATAGCTTCATTAAAACCGATGTCCCTAACGATGTCCCTAACGATGTCCCTAACGATGTCCCTAACGATGTCCCTGAAAAAACAAACAAGGAAGATGATGTTAAAACGATCATCAAGGCAATAATCGAAAATCCAAAAATCACGAGAAAACAGTTAGCTATCCTTATCGGAAAATCAACGAAAACAGTTCAAAGGCTCCTTGCGTCAAGCGGAGAAATCAAGCATGTCGGCCCATTGAACTCTGGCCATTGGGAAATTAGCGAATCAGAGCAAAACAAAACCAATTTTAAAAAAGGCGACGAATAGCAATAGAGGCTTTTACATTGAGTTGTCCAACTTTTCCTAATATTTAGATGATGGCAGCAGTTCAATAAGCCGAAAACGCCAGTTAAGGGGGTAACTTTTGCATTATTTTCTATTTTTGCCCCTTTAACTGGATGATTCGAAAGTTCATTAAGAAAACATTTTGAACAGAAGATACCTATCAACAATCAGTCTAGAGAGATATCAGTCTAGAGAGATATTAGATAGAGTCACTTCTCTCTTTGGTGGTGCCTCAAAGCAGTGTTTTTTCATGTAGGTCGCCACTTAATCTTGTAACGATATCACTCTGAATTCGATCTTGACGTATTATTGTTTTGCTCCATTAAATCCAATATAATTGTATTTAGAGGTGCAAATATGATTATTACGATATCCATGCTCAAGGATAAATTTCGTGATTACGCAAATCCTCTCGACAAGATAAAAAGGGATGCGGATAAAGGTCTTATCATTAGACTTACCAAGGGCATTTACGAAACCGACAAGAACGTTGACCCGTGCCTATTGGCTTCGTCTATCCTTTCTCCATCCTATCTCAGTTTCGACTGGGCTTTGTCTTATTATGGATTGATCCCTGAAAGAGTGGCTTCTATCACCTCCGCTACTTTGGGTAATCGAAAAAACAAGACTTTCGAAAACTATTTCGGGAGATACGAATATACGGATATACCCGCTAAAGCGTTCTCGGAAGGGCTAACGTATCTTGAAAACAGGGACTATATTGTGAAAATCGCGACCAAGGAAAAGGCGATATGCGACTCCCTCTGCAAATGGAGAGTGGCAAAAAATGTCAAAGAGCTCAAAGAGCTTCTATTTATGGATAAGAGGTTCGATGAAGAAGAATTTGAAACTTGTGATTTCAAACTAATGGCTAGTCTCGCCACTCTATATGACAAAAAGAACCTCAAATTGCTAATAAAGCTCATCAGAAAGGAGTATCTCCATGAGTAGCGTTATCGAAATGATGCTCACAAAATATAATCCCAAGAACAACGAAGAAAGGGAGAATGCCGCCAAGGAAATAATCCAGGAAATCGCTTTGGCGGGTCTTTCGCGCGGAGGTTTCTTCGAGAAAGCCGCCTTTTACGGAGGCACGTGCCTAAGGATTTTCCATGGTCTCAACCGCTTCAGCGAGGATCTTGATTTCGCGCTACTAGAAGATGACCCCGATTTCAAATTGAATAAGTATTTCGGGGCTCTGGAAAGGGAATTCGCCTCTTATGGAATAGAAATCCACGTTGAGGAAAAGAAGAAGACTTTCGACTCGGGCGTTCAAAGTGCATTCCTCAAGGGCAATACATTGGCTTTGATGATGAGCTTCTTCCCCAAAAACGAAGAAGCAAAGAAAATCATCTCGAATCAGAAAATGAAGATCAAATTCGAGGTGGACACCGAGAAAATAGATGGCGGAAGGACCAAGACGAAATATAGGTTTCTCCCAGCCCCATATGAAGTAAAAGTATTTGATGAACCCACTTTATTCACTGGTAAAATCCACGCGATTATTTGCAGGAATTACAAAAATCGCGTAAAAGGGAGAGACTACTACGACTATCTTTTTTATATCGGCAAGGGTTCAAGATTTAACCTCGTTTATCTTGAGAACAAACTCAAAAATTCCAATCTGCTTTTGCAAAACGAAAGCCTGACGCTTACCCAGGTCAAGGAGATGTTAAAGGAAAGATTTGAAGGCGTCGATTACTCGTCGGCCAAAGAAGACGTGTCGAATTTCATAACCGACAAAGATAGCTTGAGATTGTGGAAGAAAGAGTTATTCCTCGCGACGCTTGAAGAGCTAAAAGCAGTAAGCGATTAAGCGAAAATCCCCGCAAATCCCATGTTTTTCTTTTGTGATGTCTAGTGATATGCTTTCTTCCTAAAACCTTTCACCGTTACCGATAAAGTCAATTATATTCACGTGTTTTATGCCGCTTCTTTTCTGCAAAAGGCGATCCATGGTCACAAGATACCTTGGGTAATTGTCCTTGGTCGTTTCAAGAGGTCTATATTCGCGGTTCTCGGTTTCTTCGCTGATAGCGATAGTACGAGCAACCTGAATATAAGCGTAGTGCCCATCCGTTCCGCGCACGATGAAGTCGCATTCGAACTTTCCGAATTTCCCAACGCTCACTGAATAATCGAGCGATTTCGCGTAGTTATGGACAATATTCTCGAGCACTGGCCCGTAATTTATCTTGTTGTCGGTGTTCAAAGCATAATAAAAGGATAAGTCGGATAGGTAGAATTTCTTCTCCCCAGACAACGAACGCTTGGACTTCATATCGAAACGATTGCAGGGCATTATGATTTTGGCATCGATGAGCGCCTCAATGTACCTATTGACCGTCTCCCTTTTGATGATGACGCCATCTTTCGCTAAAGCATCAACGATATTGCTGATGCTGGTCGTCGCACCAAAATTGTTGATGATATAGTTCATGACGATCTCGAAAACGGACTTCTGCCTTATCTTCACACGCCTACGGATATCCTTCTCGAATATCTCCAGCATAAGATTTTTGACATAGGTTCTTTTATCGCTTTCCGAAGAAAGATTCAAAGCGTAAGGGAAGCCGCCTCCTAAAATATAACTTTGAATTTCCGCTTCCTTATCATTATCAATCGGTAGCTGAAAATGACGTTTTGCCGCCAAATATTCATCGAATGTGTAAGGGAAGATATCAAACTCGATGTAGCGGCCCGTTAGTTTCGTAACTAGCTCTCCAGATAGCAAATAGGAGTTCGACCCCGTCACGAAGATGGAGAAATTGCCCTCCTCTCTCCAAGCATTAAGAATGATCTCGAAGCCCTTCACGTTCTGCACCTCATCAATGAAGAGGTATTTCTTCCCTTGCGCCTTTGCGTTTTTCTCAATAAGAGCATCCAATTTATCAGGCGTATCAATACCGATGTAGGGCCTTTTGTCGAGATTGAAATAAAGGATATTTTCCTCTTTGACGCCTTGCGCAAGAAGATCGCGGATAATCAAATTCATTATCGATGATTTTCCGCACCGCCTTACGCCAGTCAAAACCTTGATGAGGTCGCACTCATGATAAAAGCCTCTTATCTTAGATAGATACTTCTCGCGTTTGAATAAATCTTTGCTCACGTCTATATCCATGTGCGCACCTCCAAAAGGTTTCAATAATTATACGACATCCAAAAACTGAAATTGCAAGTTAAGGGGGTAACTTTTGAATTTTTAACGATTTTTACCCCTTTAACTGGCATATTCATGTGCTTACAAAACATATTTGGTTTACGGATATTTTCGTGAACGAATCAGAATGAGAATATTATTCCCTCAGCTTTGTTTATTCATGTGATGATGGTTATTTCGACATCCTCAAGACTCCCCTTCAGTTTCCCATGGAAATACTCAAGTAAGGTATCCGCGCACACGTTTGAGACGAATGTCCTCTTGATGAAGCGGATTTTCTCGTCCTTGGAGACACCGGATACGGGATTATCTATATTCTTCGCCAGAATCTTTTTCATCTTGCTGATGAAACAATTAAGGTCGGTGGCATTTGCTCGGTTTTGATGATTCTTCTTGCTCTCCCCCTCTCTCCTCTATCTACTCGATAACTTCGTGCTGAAAATCACATTAAAGAAGAAAATCAAGCGAACTTGGTTGCAGCAATATTCGATAATGCCAGGATCTTTAAGTCAATTCCATAGCAACTTCATACATTCCGCTTCTAGACTTTTTCAAGGGAGTTTTCAATGAGATGCTAGACTTTTTCAAGGGAGTTTTATTAATGAACGAAGACTTTTTCAAGGGAGTTTTAGAAAAATTGTAGTAGTAAAGAAAGGCGGACAGCCTCTCACAGATGAATTTTGGAGTCGAATCAAATACCTCGTGGTTACGTACCATTTCTTTTTGTCTTTCCATCAACAAAATTTAGAAGGGATGCTCGAAATGACTGTCCCTCCTTCCCGTAAAGAAGAGGGAAGCAAAATAAAAAGCCCCATGTTTGATACTATGAGGCAATCTAACGTACTGGTGCCCGGCGCGAGAGTCGAACTCGCATGGATTTCTCCGAACGATTTTGAGTCGTTTGCGTCTACCATTTCGCCAGCTGGGCAACGAGGCGAGGACTATTATAGAGGATACTTATCGTTTTTCAAAACAAAATCGGAATTTGACAAATGCTTCTCGCGCGCCTAAATCCGCCAACCTACTATAGGCGTTTT
Source organism: Roseburia hominis (assembly GCA_963642055.1). Classification (GTDB taxonomy): domain Bacteria; phylum Bacillota_I; class Bacilli_A; order RFN20; family CAG-826; genus UBA4951. Next base: position 35,894 of record CAVIFQ010000008.1, read on the forward strand.
ATATAGGACAATAATTCATCAACGAATAAGCGATTTCAAAGCCCCGATATTCGCAAAATCGATAAAAGCGTGCCCTTTTTGCGCTGATTTAAGAAAAAATCGATGCAAAATTGAGATATGCGCAAGTTCTATAGTCGCAGTGCTTTTTTCATTCTTTAAGGCGCTTAAACCATCCTATTTTATCTTGGTAATCGCTTTCATAAACTTCCGCTTTCTTTCTTATTAGGCCGCACTAAAATAGGCGCGCAAATGAATATCGCACAGAAAATCAAAAAACTCTTCGACCCAGTCGAACTAACCTCCGGGTCCATCTATAAAAGCCTCATCGCTTTCTTGATCCCGATTGTTTTATCGATGCTCTTCCAGCAACTCTACACCTTGACCGACGCTCTCATCGTTGGACAAACCTTATCGGAAGAAGAAGTCGCTGGCGTCAATAGCTCTAGCCCCCTCGTCTTCATCGTCCTCCAGTTCGGAATGGGTTGCACTGCCGGGTTTTCTGTGGTCATCAGCGAGAAGATCGGCATGAAAGACATCAGTGGGGTCAAAAAGAGCTTCTTCGTCCAGATCGTTTTGTCGGTCGCTATATCAGCCATTCTCACTTTAATTGGCATCCTTATGATCCCGACGATGCTCTCTTGGCTTGGTATCACTCCATCGACCATCGATTTATCAATGCAAAAAGAATATGAGGCTGCCTATACCTATTTATTATTTATATATATCGGAATCCTCTTTCAGCTTCTTTATAACCTCATCGTCTCCGTGCTGCGCGCTTTGGGTGATTCTTTCACCCCATTCCTCTTTTTGGTCGGTTCCACCATTCTCAATGTTGGTCTCGACCTTCTCTTCATTCTCGCTTTCCATTGGGGTGTGGCGGGAAGCGCTGTAGCAACCGTCATCTCGCAAGGTATTGCCGCTATCGGAGCCATAATATACGGCTGCAAGAAATACGACTGCCTCAAAATCAAGAAAGAGGATTTCAAAGCCCCGCTTTCTCTATATTGGAAACATCTATATAACGGCCTCCCGATGGGTTTCCAGTTCAGCGTGCTCGAGATCGGCATCATCGTCATGCAAGCCGCCGTCATCGCTTTCGATTTCACTCCAGCTGGGACGATGGTGGCAGGATTACCTGCCCAAATGGGTTATGGAACGGCTTGCAAAATCTTTGGTCTTCTCATGACTTTCCTCAACGGTTTAGGGACCGCTGTCCTCTCTTACGTCAGCCAAAATTACGGGGCTGGAAAATATAAACGCGTGCGAGAGGGCATTAAAGCCTCGATGATGATCGGTATCGTCTTGTGGGTCTTTATAACAGTCGTTGGATTGCTCCTCACGATAAACGGGTCATACGAATATCTTTTCTTGAGCGAAAATAAGGTCACAAGCGAATCCATCAGATACGGCAATACCTATTTATTCGTTTCGGTGCCTCTTATGATTATCCTCATGGTGCTCTTCGTTGAAAGGAACGCCCTTCAGGGTCTACAAAAACCGCTTTGGCCTTTCTTAAGCGGAGTAGGAGAGCTCGTCGCTCGCACCTTGGTATGTCTATATTTGCCAGCTTTGGTTAATGGCGGCCCCATCAATTCAAGCGCCTCCAATTGGGCTTTTGTCGCCGTCAGCGCCGCTGATCCAGCCGCTTGGGTCTTGAATGTTCTCGTATCTTTGCCGTGTTTAATAATTTCCATCAAGCAGATATCGAAACTTGATGATGCACCGGACAAAGCAATATCAAAAGAGGGGCAATAAGCCCCTTTTTGTTCATCTTTTTGGTGGAAGACGATTATTTATCGTTGTTCTTCTTTTCGATATGGCCCGCCAATAGATCGGCGAGTTCTTTGATATTGGCGTTCGTGGTATTGATGAGTATATCGTAATTGTTTCTATCGCCCCACTTTTGGCCCGTATAGAATTCGTAGTATTTCCTTCTTCTCCGGTCAATCGCCTTTATTCTCTTGGTGATTTCTTTGTCGGAAAGGTCTTCATGGTCTTTCTCGCGGCTTCTGCATCTAGCGATCTTCGAAGGCATATCGCTATAAACGAAGATGCGAAGAGGGTTGTCATTCCGTAAGGTATAATCGGCGCAGCGCCCGATGATGATGCAGGATGATTTCTCGGCGAGGTCCCTCACGATATCAGCCTGGGCATTATAGACTTCGATTGATTGCTTAAGATGCGGATCGGTGACCGGGGCCCAGCTATTGCCGTAATGGATTGGGAATAAAGGAATTGGTCTAGATTCGCTCACTTCCTCGATATATTCCTTGGAGAAAGGCGTCTTATGCTCAATCTCAAGCAAAATCTCTTTGTCGTAATAAGCGATTCCGAGCTTATCGGCCAAACGTCTCCCGAGCTCGCGCCCGCCGCTCCCGAATTCACGGCTTATAGTAATAACAACGCCCATATATTTACCTCTTTCTTCTTAAAAGAAATATAGACCACATCGAAAAGAAAAACATATCTTTTTTTGCTTTTTTGTTCTGATTGAGCTTTGTCATTTTGAGTTTTGCTTTCTCATTTGATGAGGGCTTCCATTGAGCAATCAAGAGTCTTCGCGAGCTTATATAATGTTTCGCCTTGCGCCTTGGAAATATCGAGTTTCTTTTGTTCGTATGCCCTTATTGTTCTTAAGGGGACACCGCTCAATTTAGATAATTCACTCTGCGAGAGTTTTCGCTTCTTGCGCCACACTTTGAGTGAAGGTTCTGATGTCATATATCGCTCAAGTAGCTGAACAGTCTCTGCTTCATCCATCTCGTGATAAGGGAAATAATCCAGCAACAATTTGCTGCATGGGTAGGCGTTTATTATTTCCGCGAAGCTTTTAGAGGTATGCCACTGAGCGAAGGCTAATACCCATCCTAGCCAGTATTCGGGAGAGGCGGACATATTTTGTGATGTTTCCTTTATATCTTTATCAAGCACAATCCCCAAAAGCTCGTTAGCGGATTTTCCCGCAAGATAAATGGGGTTTCCTTCTTCAAAGGCCTTGCTTATTTTTGAGGCAACGAATTTTTTCCCAAATTCATCGACCGTCAATTTTTCTTCATATACGGCAAGTTCAAACATGGAAGCGAGTTTACTTTGGGCGAGGTCGAGATAATATTCATCGTAGGCGCGGATCATCGTTAACTACCCCTCCTTTCAATATCTCGCTCAGGTATAGGGCGTCTGGATCAAAACGCCCTTCTTTATTCGACAAAAACGCCATCCTCGCTTCTTCGTTTCTGATTTTTCGAAGTGGGTAATAAATGTCAGATTTCGCGATTTCGTAACCCGAAAAGCGCAGCGAAGAAAAGGCTTTTTGGCTTTTGACCACTATTTGCTCTCCCAAATTTCCGAGTCTAAGAGCTTCGCTTAACCTTTGGCAAGAGATTGTGTTGTTCAAGAAGGATTCGGCATACGCAAAATAAGAATCGTCCGCTCGATACCCCTTGATGATGTCATATTTCTCATAAGGCAAAGAGAAATGCTCTATTAGGTATCTTCTCCCTTGTTTCGTGATGTCATTTTTCAGAGTAAAAACCCTATTCATGAGGAGAATTGTTATCCAATGGAGGATATTGTATTTAGGATCAGACAAATCAAGGCAAGAAAGAGAAGTTGCATCAAGCTCGTATTTATTGGCGTAGCCATCTTGCCCGTCCGTTACGCCCCATTCTTTCGCTAAATCGGGATCTTCCGTGCAGTAAAAGCCAAGACCATAATCATTTTTCGGATTCCCAAACCCAAATTGCGGCCTTCCCCTAACTTCGCTCGACCCATGATATATGATGTAGTTCTTTTTCATATCAAGCACCTTTCTCAGCACAAATTATAACATTGCAGTTCTCTCTTTAACACGTTTTGTGCCATTACAATGTCATAAAACAGTATTCGTCAAATATCACGACCAACAAACGATCTACTTAACGAAAAAAGGCCGGCATCTTCCGACCTATGACAGCTCTGGCGCGCCCGAACGGATTCGAACCGTTGGCCTCAAGCTTCGGAGGCTTGCGCTCTATCCAGGCTGAGCTACGGGCGCATTGGTGCACTGAACGAGACTTGAACTCGTACCGGTTGCCCGACTGGCTTCTGAGACCAGCGCGTATACCATTCCGCCATCAGTGCAGCTCCATAACTATAGTCTCAGTGGCTCAAAAAGTCGATAATTCTCTTATAGACGCCTTCGTTGATCTCACACGCCTTTTTTATGTCTAAAGAAGGATGTTTTTCGCTTGCTATATCGTGAAGATGCTCTTTCAAATAGGCGTTGGTGTAACTCTCCGCACGATCAGTCAAATACGGAGAATGGCCCTCTCCTTCAATCAAGAGCAATTCGACATTGCTCAACTTCGCGCATTCCTTTTCAAGGATTTTTCCAGAGACAACATACGGCACAACCGGATCGCCTTTCTTTTGGATATAAAGGAGAGAAGCCTCACTTTCTTTGACGATTTTCAAAGCATCGATGTTTCTCTTTTTGCCGTAGTAGAGGCGAATCGCGAATCTCCCAAAGAAAGCCACAAGCGGGTTTTTAAAGCGCGGAATCAAGGCCAAAATTTCGCTCTCCGGCTGCAAAAATCCGGAAAGAGAAACGGCTTTTGCGACGTTATATCGTTTTTGCATCGCTAGAAGGGCGGCATATCCGCCCCAAGAATGGCCCATCGCAAAGCGTGTTAAACCGTGTGCTTCTTCATCTTTATCCAAGAAGGAGAAAAAGGCTTCTTGCTCGTTTGCGCACTCTCCTAGACCTTTATATCCTCTCCCCTCGCTTTGCATCGATCCGAGGTTATCGTAGGCGTAGACAAGATAGCCGTCTGCGCACAGTCTTTCTATCACGTTCATGTAAGCTGTTCTTCCAGCGCCGATGCCGTGGAAGAAGACAATAAGAGCCTTTATCTTCACGCCCTTCTTTTTGTAGCGGCTCCCATAAATCCGATAGCCATTCGAAACAAAAGAAAAGCGCGATTCATCAAGGGAAAAATCCTCGGCTGAATAATATGGGAGTGAAGGTGAGCCGTCATAACGGATCCCCGCATCCTTCATCAAAGCAAGCAAAGTAAAGAGAAAAATAAGCATATGCGTTAATCGTTGAAGACGCTTGAAATCACTTCATCCGAGAACTCGTCATTCATTTTGCGCCCCTCGCCTTCATTCGCTGAGGCTTTGGCGATTTCTTCTTTAAGGACGCAAGTGAGCACATCAATCGCGAGATTCTCTACCCCGTCATTATTGATGATGAGATCGGCGTAATTGCTCGATGGCCGCACGATTTCCTCATACATCGGCTGCACCGAGGAGAAATACTGATTGACGATATTCTCGAAACTCCTGCCCCTCTCCTTTTTATCGCGGATCATCCTTCTTAAGAAGCGTCTTTCTGATCCGGCGGAGATGAAAACGCGGAGATTGCCAAGCTCTCTGATGTCTTTATCGACGAGCGCCATAATGCCTTCCACGAGGACTATCTTCTTAGGAGCGATCGTCTCGATTTTATCTGACCTAGTAAGTTGCACGAAATCATAAACAGGCTTCTCGATCTCTTTACCCTTTTTAAGGAGAGCTACCTGCTTTCTCATAAGGGGCCAGTCAAAAGCTTTGGGGTGGTCGTAATTCACTTTATAACGTTCTTCGAGGCTCATCTCGCTTTGATCTTTGTAATAGTCATCAAGCGTGATGCGGGTCACATTCTCTTCGCCGAGGTTCTTGATGACGGCGCTTGTGACATAGCTTTTGCCGCTTGATGAACCTCCCCCAATTAAAATGATCCTTGGCATATAAGACCCCTCCTAATTCGGTTAATCATTCTATCATAGAGGTCTTTTCTCTTTGATAAGCAATATAGGACAAACATCGAAAACCCCGCAAAGAGGGCTTCAAATTTTAGATATTCGGCAAAATCGATAATAATTTAATGGCGATGGGCAAATAAAAAAGCGCCCATCGCGGACGCCATTTTACAAGATGGTGGAGCGTAAGAGGATCGAACTCTCGACCTCCTCCATGCCATGGAGGCGCTCTCCCAGCTGAGCTAACGCCCCATCTTCGCGCTTCAAACGCAAGGAAGATGATATGAGCATCATCAGTCCTTGTCAATCAATTTTTCGGGATTGTTGGCGCGCCCGAGCCGATTCGAACGGCTGACCCCTTCCTTAGGAGGGAAGTGCTCTGTCCAGCTGAGCTACGGGCGCACGCAAGAACGTATTCTATCACATTCTCGAGGAATCCTATTCTTTTTTGAAACTTAAGGCCCAGCCTAAAGAATAGAGAATGAAGAATATGAAGGAGAAGATACCTGATAATAAAAGTTTCCAGCTTTCACCGCTCCCAGTATCGATGAATGAAAACCCGATCGTGAAGGAAGCAAAAACGAGATTCGCAATGGCAAAGAATCCGACAAAGCGCCGGAATGGGCCATATCCTAGATAGCTTGATATCGCCCCGATGCCGGCGATAAGAAGGAAAAGGAAAGATAAAGTCATGGTGATGGCGTAAATTATGATGAAGGCGGGTGAAACTTGATATTCAGGCTTCAAAATATCGCTGATGCTCGACAAAAGGCTCGATACGGATATTGCAAGGAAGCCGCTTCCAGAGATAAGAAGCAACTCTTTGGATAAGCGCTTGACCTTGCTTTCTTCCGCCCACTGCTTGAAGACATCCTCGCATTTTTCTGCAGCAAGGCATTTTTTGCTCTCACCATCGATGAAGGAAATGGAACTCACGCAGTTGCGGAGCCTCATCGTTCTCTTTTTCTCTTCGCTTGGCGAAAGGAACATGATGGATACTGCTTCCCAAATGAAGACCCAGCCGACGATATCGATGACCTCGGTCAATAAGTCCTTTAAGGAGTCACTCCCGAACCAGCCGTTGTGGCCGCCGGCAATCATGAACACCAAACAGGAGATACCCGCCACAAGGAGCAAAGCGATGCGGAGACCGTTCTTTTTGCTCTCGCTCAAAACGCTGTAGTGCCCCATCTCCACCGCATCATTGAAGGAAGCGATGAGCGTTTTCGGGTCATACCCTTCATAGTCATCAATCGCGAAATTCAAATCGACGCGATAGTCGACCGGAACGCGCGAGATGATATCGCCGACTCTCGCTAAAATATCGCCATTGAACTCAGGATGCTCTTCCGAAAAATAGTCATTCACGAAAAGCTCGCTGGCTTTTTCATAAGCAAGCGTTATCTTGACTGTCTTTTTCGTCTCGTCTACTTCATAGTACTTCTTAAGCAGCTCGATTTGTCTGGCTTTGATAGGATTATATTGCTCACTTTTCTTTTTCATCGCGCTTATTTTATCCATACGTATCTTCCTTCGAAACTTTTTTCATTAGGATGATGCAAATTAATCGACTCTATGAAAATGTGAAAGCCATATTTTTGATGTTAGGTCTTTCTATAAAGAAACAAAAAAACTCCAAATTTTACTAACTTTAGTATTTTTTGGAGTTTTAAGTATTAGGCTAGATACATCTAATTGGAAAGGCATAGGTCTGAGATGAGATCCGGTATGGCTCTTCAGTTGAGCAAATGATGCATTGGCCGGCGATGTTGTAACTCGAATTCAATAATTGTTTGAATCCTTTTATATCCTTAAGACCGTAGTTCTTGCCGGATTTAGCCTCCACCAAATAAAGATTCCCGTCTTTGCGGAGAATGAGATCGATTTCGTTTTGGTTATTGTCGCGATAAAAGGATAGCTCGACATCGCCATTGGCATGGTTGACGTACGTCTTCTTGATTTCGTTGAAGATATAAGTCTCGATGATTCTGCCCTTAAAAGGTGACATCGATAAGGTTTTGGGGGTATCGATACCCATAAGGTGACAGGCTAAACCGGTGTCATTCATATAAATCTTCTTCGTTTTCACGATTCGCTTATTCATCGAACTTTCATAATATGGATTCAAAAAGGTGACTAGGTTGCTCGCCAACAAAATGCCCATCCATGAATCGACCGTCTTATTGTCGATGCCGATGGTTTTGGCGATGTTATTGGCGTTATATTCTTCGCCCGTCAATGAGGCGACAACTTTGAGGAAATTACTAAATCTATTCGTGTCTCTGACGTTCATGAGCTCAGAAACGTCTTTATCTATATAGGTTTTGACGTAGTTAGAATAGAAATTCTTGATTGGCTTATCGGGTATTTCCCATCTAGCTGGATAAAAGCCTCGTAGGACCGATGAATAGAAATCTTCGTCGCTCAATGATCTTTGGCTAGCTTTTGTAAACATCTTTTCATTATCGACGATGAACTCTTCTTCCTTCCATCCTCTTAATTCGCACTGGCTCAAAGGCTCCATCTCGATGATGCTACAGCGCCCTGAAAGAGATTCGCTGACGCCTTTCATCAGCTGGAACTTTTGACTCCCGGTCAATATGTACATCCCATTCGCGGAGTTGGCCCCCTTCTCTTTCCGGACTTTGTTTACCTGGCTTTCGATTTCGATGAAAAGCTCTTTCGCTCTTTGGATCTCATCGATGATCAAAGGGTAGCCAGTTTCCTCGATGAACTTCTTCGGATTGCTCTTCGCCGAAAGGAGAAGATCGGTATCATCGAAAGTGATGTATTTGAAACCCTGCTTCTCGAAATGAGAAACAAGGGTCGATTTCCCTACTTGTCTAGCGCCCGTTACCAAAGTAACCGGATACTCCGAAATCGAGTTTTTTATCGAGTTAAGAATCGTTCGCTCGTAAATCATGCTTATCCTTTAATCAAAGTATAAGAATAATGAATTCCAAATTCTACTAACTTTAGTATTTTTTGGAGTTTGTAATCATAAAACACACATAAATCCTTAATATTGCGCAAATGGAAACTGAAAATTAGTTCGTATTGCATAAGTCGCATTTTTCCACTGGAACGCAATTAAACGGCTTGCTTATTGCTTTGGAACATAGGGCTACTTCTCAAACCTAGAAGTTTAGAAGCAAACCTAGAAGTGCCTAGAAGTAATCTTAGAAGTGCCTAGAAGTTTTGCTTTCATTGATGTATTGTTTTCTCGAGGTCTCGTTATGAATTTTGAAGAACTATACCCAGGCGTAAATCTAGAAACCGATAAAATCGAATTCAAAGGCTTTTTATTGAAAGGCGAAGGAAAAAGCGGCCAAGAAATGGAAATGACTTGGCTAAAGACGATCGCTGCCTTCGCTAACGGAGAAGGCGGTTCTATTTTCGTTGGTGTGGAAGATAAAAGCCATAAAATCGTCGCTTTATCGCAAGAAGAAGCCGATAAGCAAGCTCTTTTGATTCAAAAAGAAATAAAGCAAAGGATTGAGCCAGCCGTAAATTACACAATAAAGCCCATATCAATAAAAGGAACTGAAACAAGATATCTCCTGGAAATCAAAGTCAGCGCTTCCTTGTCAAAACCAGTGTTTGTTCACGATAGAGGAGCCGCCGTTGTCTTCGTCCGCGATTTCTCCTCTTCGCGTCTAGCGACCCCTGAAGAAATCCGTAATCTCGTCTTATCGAGTGAGAATATCTCTTACGATTCGTTTTTCACTGACAGTGTCTATAAGAAAGAGGATTTCTCCATTTTCCAAAACGCCATGATTAAGGCGGCGGGGAAAGAGGCTTCGCAGAAGCAGCTCATTTCAATTGGCTTCTGCGATTCTACTCTTCGTTTATCCAAAGGCGCTTTGCTTTTTCGTGATGACTGCACTTCTCCTCTTACAAGGATCGATGTGACTTTTTATCCTTCGATAAATAAAGGAGAACGGATAATGCTCACCCCTGCTTCTTTTTGCGGGCCTATCAACAAAGTCATCGATGAAGCCACTTTCTATATAATGTCGCATTCCAATACCGTTTGGATGAAAACCGATACTGGAAGAGAAGAAAGGCCATCATTCCCCGAGCGTTCAGTGCGTGAAGCCATCAGCAACGCTTTAGCGCACCGCAACTACTATATGAGCACCTCAATTATCGAAGTTGATGTTTATGTAGATAGACTAGAAGTCACTTCCCCCGGTTCCTTGTTGGGGAGCAAGCGGATCGTCAAAGAAACGAACATAACCGCAATCGTTCCAAGAAGAAGGAACGAAGTCATCGCTAGAACATTAGAAGCCATACATTACGTTGAGAATAAAGGCAGCGGGTTCGATCTAATCGCTGAGGAATACTATGCATCTTCTTTTGAGCATAAGCCGTTCATCAACGCCGATCAGAATCATTTCACGCTCGTTTTGCCGAATTTGAACTACGCGAAGGGCGTGATCGATGAAGAGAACGACGCTCCAACGGTCTACGTAAATGACGTAACGTTGACCGAAAGAGATCTCAAGATCCTCTCTCTTTGCTACGTAAACAAGAAATTGGCCAGCGAGATTGCCTCTGGCTTAGGAATCACTTCTTCAACCTATTTCCGTAACACCATTTTGGGCAAACTCATCAAAAAAGAATACTTGCTCGTCGATTCTAGCGGAGCTTATCCCCATTACCTTTCAAATCACTCTTTAGTAAAACTCGTTCCTAGCGATTTCTAAAGCTAGAAGTGCTAGAAGTAAACCTAGAAGTGCCTAGAAGTAAATTTAAAAACATTCGATAAAGTCTAGCGTTTTATATATTTGTGCATTTTTTATCTTTCTAACAAACAATTCAAAAACAAATCGAAAATTACAAATTCCCCATCAGTAGGTCTTTCCATCGATTGTAATAGTCTTCGAAGATATCCCAGGTGATAAGACCCTTGCCGATGGATACCCCCAGATATTTGCAAGGCAATAGGTCATATATCTCTTTCGGGAAGTACTTTTCAAAACTCTCGTACCCAAGCAGTCCGTATTCTTGAATATCGGCGTCCATCTTTTCTTTGTCGAAGGCGAGGGTGTTGGGATCATACTCGAAGATGTTGTAAAGCCCATTTAACCCGGCCTCGATGCTCAGCATATCGTCGGTCACCAAATTGAGATGGTTCGCCGTGGCCGGCGCAGCCAAAGCTGTAAACATCTTCTTGATCGATGCAGAGACCAATGTCGTCGTCGAAACCCTTCCCTTGTCGTAGCAGACGAACTCGTGGCCAATGTATTCGTCAAAATTGTCTTCATAAAGATTAACGTACTTGTTCAAGGTCTTGTCGAAATAAGCGTGCCTATAGATATAGTCGGTCGAATTGCCATTCGAGAACTCGAGATGCACGATATTACGCATTTCGACCCCGCTATCGGAGTGATCGTTCCCGATGACACGGTTTGGCTCGAACTGACCGGTCCCGTGGTTAAACGAGATAACCATGTCGCCGGTTTTGATTTCTCCAGCTTGTTTGTAGGTGCCATCGGCCATAAGGACTCTTGCGGTCGGCAATAAGCAACCGCCAGAGGAATAATAAGCTTCATATTCTCCAGACTCTAACGACATAGAGGCGGTTTCTCCATTTTTGCGCGTAAAAGAAAGGGAACACTTCAGTTTATAGTATACTGAACCACTAGATGAAGCCGGCGCGGTGAAAGAAACGCTATATCCATTTGTTTTCAAAGTAATGCTACTTTTGGTGCTGATATTGCTTTTGTTGGTGCTTTCAAAAAGCTGCCATTCTAAATTAACGTTAGAATCATAACTTGGGCAATTAAAAATAGCGTTAACAGTGTAGGTTTTCTCATCACTTGATGATCCGGAAGGATTATCGATCGTTAGTGATGTTAAGTCGGTGAATGAATTATCGCTCCAATAATTACTACATAAAGAATAAGTTTTCTCTTTCTCAAGCCTAAAAGTTGAAAATGCTGTTTCGCTTTCGATTTTATATGTTTCGGCAGACTCGGAATGCACATTCCAGCCATTATCATTATTGTCTATTCGCTCTTTCGATACATAAAAATCAACAAATTCGCTTCCAGTAGTAACAGTTCCACCATTGTCGCTATCAGTCGTATTTATGACACCACCAAAACTGCTATTGATGGTGAGAGCCCCATCAACAACTAATTTCGCTCTTCCCATTTTTGTATATTGAGGAGACACATTGTTACTTCCAATGGTCAGAATAGGGGAATATGACTGATAAAAAGTTATAGGTGCATTCATTATGCATGTTGCTTTTTTCCCTATAGTTAAAGATGAGCCTGTTAAAAATTTCATTTTATTCGCAATTGTTAGAGTTCCTGTATTCTGGGTTATCTGAAATTTATAAGAAATTGGGCATTCAATAGAAGACGAATTAAAAGTGTATCCGGGGATCCTGACTACGATAGATGATAATTTCAGGTCGCCATCAATGGTAATTTTTGTGTAATTTGCCGTATTGCCTGTTGTATTGTTACTTACATCTGAGGTTGAATAACCAAAATTTGAAGGGACATATTTCAAAGTTGCATTGCCGTTGCACATTTTAAACAAACAGTCTTCACTCTCTTTACCTAGGACTAATATTTCGCCTGAGTTATAACTAGATAGCGCATACAAAAGCGCAAATCCAATTAATTTAGAACCCAAATTAAAAACTTGCTCTACATGGCAATTAGGAAAATCGAAATAGCTAAACGGCATAGAATATTTGGGGTAAGCCTTATCGGAATAAGTTCCACCCCTAAAGTCGTAGATTGTGAAAGGCATTTTTACGCTTCCCGTTGAAGAATTCACAATCGAACTACCGTTATCTTTTGACGACTCCTTTATATATCCATATAGATTGATAGAGCCGCTATTTTGTATTTTGGAACTTGCTTTCATAAGGATTTCACAATAACTACCAATAGTGAATCCGGATGGTCTTTGATTTGATTCAGCACCTACTCCTATTTTTCCAGCCACATCAATCGTTCCGTTGTTAATGATTGTCACGCCTTCAGCGATTGTGAGTATGTTTTTTCGATTCGTTTTTACTGCCGAAGCATCCTTATCAGCAAAGCCATTATTTGACTGATTTTTATAGTTCGTATAATCGCTATAAGACCAATCGGTTTGATTGAAATCATAAGGAAGAATCAGCGAAACGTTTGTCCCTATAGTGCACCTCCTAGTGATTGTGGGATTTGTTCCAGGGAGCACAACGACGGTCTGTTTATCAGTCGCATTCGCTGAGACTTCAAGTGCCTTTTCGATCGATGTGTATTTCGTTCTAGCCGTTTGCCCATCGACTGTTTTTTCTAAATAGCAAACGACTACACTGTCACTGGTTTTTGCGCTTACTTGTTTAGAATAATTATCGGGGTCCGGATTCACGATATGCCATTTCCCATTTCCGACATTTATCGCTGAAAAAAGAGTTGCCATAAATAGAAATATCTTTGCAAAACCGCTATATTTCATTGATTTACAGCCCTCAATTTAAAATCGAATTTTAGTTGATTAGATTTCTCATAAAGAGAACTGATGTTCCCATCACTATCAACTATGGCATATGTTAAAGAGGCTGAAGTAGTCCCTGTATTACCGCTAATAGGGAAAGACAAAGTATAAGTTAAAGAACTATCAACTGTTGTAGGGTCACTTACGGTTACTGAATTCGGTTCGACAGCCAACGAAGTTACATATGAAAGAAAATCCGCCTTATTCGGAGTGAGAGAGATACTCATCAAAAAAGTGTTGTCTTTCAAATATCCAAGCGAATCAGCGTTTTTATTATTGATATCGAATTTGATGACGATGCTCGCACCACTAACGATGGTTTCATCACTGACAATACCGTCTTTGCACAAAGTAAAAGCGCTTGCCTCCTTGACGGAAAAAATCTTTATTTCATCTACTTCATCAGCTGTTGCTGATATAGAAACGTATTCCTGAGGATCAACTTTCCAGCTTGCAAAGCCGACGGCGAAAAGCGAAGTCGCTAAAATGAGACCCCCCCCCCGCAAAGTAGGCATTTTATCGCACTTTTTCTCTTTTCACTCGCTTTCATAGACCTCATTTTTGCCTTACTCATAAGCTTTTTCAATAGACAAAATTTCGCCTCATGTCCAAATACAGGAAATCAACTTCAAATTTTGCTCATTTTTGACGAAAAAAGGACCGACTATTTTGCCGATCCATTGCTTTTTGAGTGGTCGGAACGGCGAGATTTGAACTCGCGACCTCCTGGTCCCGAACCAGGCGCACTACCAAGCTATGCTACGTCCCGTTGACAAAGGTTTTTGCCTTTGCAAGCGATAATGTTATCACTCTCCTCTCGCTTTTAAAAGAGCGTCATCTGGTTGCTTTCGCCTAATCCGTCAAGCGAGCCTAGTTTTCTTAAATCCTCGATATTTCTCTCGCTTAATTTCGTGCGGTCCTTTAGATCCTCAATCGAGATGAATTTGCCATCTTCTCTGGCTTTCACGACCGTCTCGGCTGCGTTTAAGCCAAGGTTATCGAGAACCATGAAAGGTGGGATGAGGGATTTATTTTTCTCATCGACCACGAAATCCTGGGCATCGCTCTTATATAGGTCGATATTACTGAAACGATATCCTCTTTCTAGCATCTCGCTTGCGACTATAAGCGTTTTGAGGATTTCCGCTTCTTTTGGCGAGAAGGCTTTCTTATCCTGTGATTTAAGTTGGAGATTCGCGATTTCCTTATATACCGCCTTCTTGCCAGCTTTCATGGTGGCGATATCCCATTTATCGCAGCGAACCGAGAAATAGATGGCGTAAAAATGGAGCGGCATATAAAGCTTATACCAAGCCATTCTGACAGCCCCCATGACGTAAGCCGTAGCGTGAGCGCGAGGGAAAAGATACTGGATCTTCCGGCACGATTCGATATACCAATCCGGTACCCCATGTTTCTTCATCTCGGGTACATACACCGCTTCTTTCTTCTTGAACTTGCCATGCCCGTGTCTCACATCTTCCATGATTTGGAAGGATAAGGAGGAATCAACGCCCATCGAGATAAGGTAGTTCATAATATCGTCACGGCATCCGATGACTCCGTCCAAACTCGCGGTCTTGCTCGTGATGATATCTTCGGCGTTGTTGTTCCAGACATCGGTACCGTGGCTTAAGCCCGAAATAATCAATAAGTCGTTGAAAGAATGCGGCAAGGCCTTAGAAAGCAATCCTTGCACGAAGTTGGTGCCAAATTCTGGAAGAGCCACCGCCCCTGTAGCGAATTTAAGCGGGTTATCCGCCATATTGAGTTCTTTGGGAGAAGAGAATAAGGAAAGGACTTTCGGATCATCCATCGGTATTTTCTTGAAGTCGTATTTGGTGAGCAAACTTAGTTTACGTAAAGCGAGTGGGTCAACGTGCCCCAGCAAATCGAGCTTAAGGACCTCATCGTGCATGGAAGCAAAGTCATAATGGGTGGTGAGCCAGTCACTCGTCAAATCATCGGCCGGGTGCTGATACGGAGTGAAATCGAAAACATCCATATCCTTCGGGATAACGACGATGCCGCCAGGATGTTGCCCGGTCGTGCGCTTGACGCCTTGGCATTTGCTCGCGATTTTCGCAATCTGCGGGGTCGGGACAGTATTGGGGTCAATGCCCATCTTCTCGTAATATCCACGCACGAAACCGAAGGCGATCTTCTCAGCAACCGTTTCGATCGTCCCAGCGCGGTAGCAGTTATTCTCCCCTAATAAGGTACGCGTATAGGCGTGGGCGCGCGATTGATAATCCGGTGGGAAGTTCAAATCGATATCCGGGACTTTCTCAGCCTTGAAGCCAAGGAAGGTCTGGAATGGGATCGATTGTCCGTTCTTTTCCATGATAGTCCCACAATGTGGGCACTTCTTCTCAGGCAAATCAAAGCCGCTTCTGACGTTTTTGAATTTCAGGTCCTCGTTAGCCCACTCGAAATGTTTGCAGTTTGGGCAAAGATAGTGCGGAGAAAGCGGATTGACCTCGGTGATGTCAGCCATCGTGGCCGCGAAAGAGGAACCGACCGAGCCTCTAGAACCGACAAAATAGCCATCCTCATTGGCCTTTTTGATAATGCAGTGCGCGATATAGTAGGTGACCGAATAACCGTTTCCGATAATACCGTCAAGCTCATCATCAAGACGTTTTTTCACGGCTGGATCAGGGTTTTCGCCGTAGCGGAGCCGTAAGTTGGTGTAGCAGATTTCGCGTAGACGCTCGGCGCTATCAGGAAGATTCGCGTTCGGAGGGAAAGTGCCCATCTTCACTGGCTGAAGCTCTCCCGTCAAAGAAGCGATCTTTCGCGTATTGTCGACGATAATCTCCTGGCATTTATCGAGCGGAAGCCACTTCGAGAAAGATTCGAGCATCTCGCTTGTGGAGCGGAAATGCTGGTCAGGGTTAGGGAAACGCGGGAGACGCGCCCTGAAAGGAGGGTTAAGAGGATGAGAACCATTGCCAATAGCCTTGGCCTCAATATAGACGTCACGGCAAATCTTATCCTCAGGATTCACGTAATGGACGTCGCCCGTCGCGCAGACTGGAATTCCTAACTCATCTGCGGCTTTAATAATGGTATTAAGCACCTCTAAAAGGCGCGATTCGCTGATATCGTGGGTATTGATGAGGTAGGAATAATTCTCTAAGGGTTGGATTTCGATGTAGTCATAGAAAGACATTATCTCTTTCAGCTTGTCATAAGGGTCATAAGTGGCGCTTCTAAAGACTTCGCCATTGAAGCAAGCGCTCCCGAAAAGAAGATTTTTCCTTAATCTAGCAAGCTCCGATTTCGGGATTTTCGGAAGGTCGGCGAGATAGGTGGTATTGCTTAAAGAGACAAGCGCATAAAGGTCTTTGAGGCCTTGCTCGTTTTTCACAAGGGCAATCATATGCGTGGCGCGGATGTTCTTGTAGAAATTGGAGACCGTCTCCTTAACAAGATTATTGAGCTCATCCATGCTCGCTTGGCCTTTTTCAACTTTCTCTTTTAAGGGAGCGAAGCGGAAATAGTTCTCGTCGATGCGGAGGTTCGCGAGGTCTTTATGGAGCATGTCGCCTTTCGGATTGAGGATTGGGAGCATCACCGCCCAAGCGTTCCAAAGACTCTCGGCGTCAGCATCGGCGCGGTGAGCGGCATCTTCTTTATAATCCGGCAAACCTAAATTCTTATAGAGATCCTCAAGTTTATGGTATCTCCGATCAGGGAAAAGATAATGGGAGAGAGGCAAAGTATCGATAACAGGGTTAGTGAAAGGTTTTAAGCCCATGCGCTTTCTCGATTCATTGAGGAAGCCGATATCGAAAGAGGCGTTGTGGGAGACGAGAATCGTGTCTTTGATGAATTCCTCGATTTGGGGCATCAGTTCCTCAATCGTCGGCTTATCCTTCACCATCTCATCGGTGATGTGCGTCTTATCGACGATCACTTGCGGGATTTTCACCCCTGGGTTGATAAGCGAATCAAAACGTTTGGTGACAGTGCCATTCTCAATCAAAACGCCACCGAATTCGGTCATGCGGTCGAACATGCTCGATAAGCCGGTCGTTTCGGTATCGAATACGCAATATCTAGCGTTCGACAAAGAGATATCGGAAGGATTGAAAACGTAGGCTGGGAAAGGGTCGAACATATAGAATTCGCACCCGTAGACCATATGTAAACCTGTCGCTTTCGCGGCCTTTTGGGCGTCAGGGAAGGCTTGGATGCAGCCATGGTCAGTGACAGCGATAGCCTCCATCCCCATATTTTTCGCGAGGGCGCAGTAATCGCTCATCTCTCCTAAACCATCCATCGTGCTCATCTTGGTGTGAAGATGGAGCTCGACGCGCTTCGTTTTGGCTTCATCCGTCCTTAAGGGTTTAGGAGGGAGTTTCTCTACCGCATCGATCGTCACCAGCTGCTCACCCGAGAATTTATCAGGGGCCACGCGCCCTTTTATAAGAACGTAATCCCCGACTTTGATGCCTTGGATTTCCTCAGCCGATAGACCGTTTCCGTTCTCGAAAGCCTTCATGTCAATCGCGCTGTCATCATCGCCAATGCCGTAACTCCCCGTTAGTTTGCCCTTCCGGTTCAATTTGCTGTCGGCTTCGAAAATGACGCCTTTGAATTTGACGTTCACCATTTGGAGAGAATAAAGCTCTTTGATGGATTTGATTTCGAGGTAGTTGCCTTTTCTTGAATAACGTTCGCTTTTGATAGAGTTGATGTACTCTTTCTCGACGCGCCCGATTTCTTCTTGATAATTCTTTTCCTGCTCTATCTCGTAGGAGCTTTTGCTTTCCTCTTTTTCCTTCGCGTCCTCTTTTTTCTCGACCTCGATTTGCTTCTCTTCGTACTTATATAAAGCTGGGTAAGAGATGAAAGAAAGGAGCTCATTGAATTCCTTCAAAAGAGCGTTATTTTCCTTTTCGTTTCCATTATCGTAGGCTTTTGCGTAGATTTTCGTATCATCGCCCTCAAGCAAAGAGAAGGAGGAAACGCTGCGATAATGAGATAATTGCCACGAAGCGAAAAGCGAAGAAATATCATCGATTTGCGGGGTTTTTTCATATTCGAAGCGGATTTCGTAGAGATAATGAATATTGTTGAGGCAAGCGATGAATTCCTCGAGCTTGTCGTATTCCCATGGGCTCTCTTTCTTGATGAGGAAATTCACCTTGTAACGGTTCCTCTCGTCTTTCTTGCAATAAGTAAAAGACAAGTCGTAGCTAGAAGGATCCGCGACATGGATAGACTCTAGAAAACGAAGCATCCGCTGTTCCATATCTTCACACCAAAAATTGGAGAATGTCCTTGATCGTGATGAAAACGGCAAGAAGCATAAGGAGGCCTAAACCCACCAAGGAAGCGATGCTCTTGGCTTTCTGCGGCATCTTCTTCTTGAAGCCCTTCTCCACGATGGTGACTAGTAACCCCCACCCATCAAGCCCAGGGAAAGGCAAAAGATTGAAGATAGCGAGGTTAAGCGAAATGAGGCCGCCATAATAGAAGAAGGTCTTTCCCCAGCCCATGTAGCTTGATAACTGCGATAAGCCAGCACCCATCGCGACGATTCCGCCGATATTATTGATATTGCCCATGAAGATGCTCTTGATAGCTTCCCCGATAAGCGGGAAGAAATTCACCCAATCCAGACATCCGACAAGGAGTCTCTTCCCGAAAGGCAGCCAGTACTCATTGCTGTAAGTAGTCAAAGAGGGTCCGCTCCAGCTAGAAGAAGAATAAGTGGCCTCGACTTTCTTTTGAAAGCGCGTAGCCACGATTTGCCCTTCATTATTCATATCGGCGAGCGTAATACTCATCTTAAGGATGTCGCCATCGGATAGAGTTATTTTCCCGCTCGCAAAATCCGGGTAATAGTTGACTCCTAATTGTTTCTCAATCGATTCGTCATCGACCGGATCGCTTCTAGTATATACAGACAAACAGGAATAGAAGTTGTTTCCGCTTCTTTCATTCGCCGGGTAATAAAGGACAACGGCGCTCTTATCGCCACTTTTCGTGCTCAAGATAGCTTCCGAATCGATGACAAAGCCGTATTCGGTCTGTTTTTCGGATATCGCAAGCCCAACGGAAAGAAGTCTATATTCATCTTGCTTATCTTTTTCGCCGAGAGTTTCTTCATCGCCCTCGATATAGAAGCCATACACCCAGGGATGGCCTGAATTGACGCCCACGCGGAAAGTGCCACCAGTATAAGGGGAAGCCACATAAGAGGTTGTAGCTTCGCTTGCGATATCGACCGCGGAAAGCGATTGATAGCTTTGGTAATTCGGGAACGAGATGGCGTAAATCAAACAGAAAAGGAAAGAAAGAACGAGGTTTACGGTGATGCCGGCCACCAAAATGAGGCACTTTTTCCAAGCGGCGATACCCTCTAGACTCCGCTCCGGCGGGATATTGGCGAACTTGTTGTCTTCCTCATCGTCTTTGTCGTCATTGATCCCTTCTCCGTACATCGAGACGTAGCCGCCAAGTGGGATCGCGCGGATCGAGAAAGTGGTCTCGCCACCTTTCTTTTTGTGCGAGAAAAGCTTTGGACCGAAGCCGATGGAATACTCATCGCAGTAGACCCCAAAGCGCTTGGCCATGAATAAGTGGCCGGCTTCGTGGGTGCTGATGAGGATACCGAGCATCACTAGAAGGATTATGATCGTTACGAATATATGCATCTATTTATTCTCCGGAATATAAACGAAGCTTCTCGCGCGTTTGTTTGTCGGCGATAAGAATATCACGAAGGCTACTCTCTTGCTTCTCTTTGGTTAAGGAAAGCATCTCTTCAACTTTCTCTTCAATCGAAGCGAAAGGCAGTTTTCCTTCTAAGAACAAGTAATCGCATTCTTCCACCGCCGCATTCAAGACCGCGCGGTGAAGTCTACCCGCTTTATAGGCATCGATGGCGATTTTCACCGCTGGGTAACGCTCGAAAGAGAATTCCCGGTAATGAAATGGGCCAAAATCCTCGAGATGATTGACATGGAGCACATCATCAAGCGGCACCTCTCCTTCGAATAAGGCGTAAGCAATAGGCCCTCGCATATCTGGCTTATTCACTTCGCCAACGTAACTGCCGTCTTTTAGTAGGAGGGCGCTATGAAGATGGCTTTCAAGATGAATGAGCGGAGATATCCTCTCGATGGGGAAAGAGAAGAGGACGCTCGCTTCGATTATCTCAAAGCCCTTATTGAACATCGTATCGCTGTCGATGGTGATTTTGTTTCCCATTGACCAGGTTGGGTGATTAAGAGCATCAGCGACCGTTACCTTGCTTAAGCGCGCTCTATCATAATCACGGAAAGCGCCCCCGCTTGCGGTAATCAAAATCTTATCGACATCTTCCCTATCGACCGTCTTCAAGCATTTGGCGATGGCCACATGCTCTGAATCGATTGGGTAGAGCTTGCCATGGTTTTTCGCTAAAAGTCTATTGATGAAATCCCCGCCAACCACGAGCGATTCCTTGTTCGCTAAACAGAGGATTTTGTTTAACTCCAAGGAACGGATAGAAGGAAGAAGCCCCGCAAAACCAACCAAGGCATTCACCACCATCGAGGCATCGCAATCTTCAAGTAGATGTAGCAATCCTTCATCACCCTGATAAAAAACAATCGAGGGGTATTCTTCTTTTAACGAGAGACAATCTTCCTCTTTCTGCACGCACACATGCTTAATGGAAGGGTATTTTTCTAATAAGCCCGGGATAATATTGACTCTTTTGCCCACCGAGATGGCAGTCAATAAGAATCTGTCTTCGTTACGCGATAAAACATCAAGGGTCTGCGAGCCGATATTCCCGCTCGCCCCCAGCAAGCACACTTTCCTCATAAAGCGAAGTTCCAGCTATTGGTGATGAAAATAAGAATAACGCTCATCGCAATCGCACTGAAAAGGTTGCTGTCGATGCGGTCAACGACGCCCCCATGCCCTGGAAAGAGCTTGCCAAAGTCTTTCACCCCGTAATGGCGTTTCACCATGCTGAAGGATAAATCGCCCAAAACGCCGGCTAAAGTGCCAACCACAGATAAAAGAAGAATCCAGTACCAATTGGACACGGTCAAAGTCGGAAGCATTGGGAAACCAGTCGCGGCCAAAATCATCGAGAAAGCGAAAGAGACCGCCGTCCCGCCGATGATCCCGAAGAAGAAACCTTCCCAAGTCTTATTTGGGGAGATGCGCGGATTCATCTTGTGCTTCCCGAAGAAGACGCCACCAAAATAAGCAAACACATCGCTCAAAGTGGCAGTGATGAGCATATTGAAGATAAGAGCCACGCTCCAGAAATAGTTGAACTGCCATAAAGATGGAAGATCGACACCGGTCCTGTTATTGACCCAGATTAAGGAGGAATAGGCGCTATTATGGCTATAGAGATAAAACGGGTAATAACGGAGAAAGAAGAAGCACTGGAAGCCTAATCCAAGGAGAAGCGTGAAGAAGATGAAATAGGTAACATCGGCAAAATCGAATTTCTCGCTCACGACAGCGCAAAAGCAGTAAAACCCAATCGCCACGGCCACCGAAATCGGGGAAATGACGATGCCTGAATAATAGTTCTCCAAAGAGAAGACAAAGGCAGCGCCGGTTTCTTTAGAGATTTGATACTGCAGAATATTCGCTTTGACGACGAACCAGTAAACGTAACTATAAACCACCAAGTAAGTGAAAACCCAGATCCACCATGGATATTTCTTCCTGGTCGAGGCAATCATTTCGTAGACCGCAAAAGCTAGGAAAATGGCGAGCAAAAAGAAAAAGACCCACCCCCCAAGGAAAATGGCCGGGATAAGGGTCACAAGCATCCCAAAAGCGACGATGATGCGCGTCTTCATTGACGTCTTCGTCTTCTCCGAAAGCTGATTCACTTCCAAATGCGGCAACTCGTTATTCATTCTTCAAACCCCCAAAACGTCTATTCCTATCGCAATACTCCTTTAAGCAATCAATAAAAGCCTCACGTTTGAAATCAGGCCATTTGACTTTGGTGAAAACGAACTCGCTGTAGGCGCATTCGTAAAGCATATAGTTCGATAACCGCTCTTCGCCCGATGTGCGAATGAGCAAATCCACATCCGGCAAAAGCGGATTCCAAAGGTAATTCTTGAAAGTGGATTCGTTAATATCCCCAAGCGAGATTTTGCCTTCTTTATAGTCAGCGGCGATTTTCTTGCTGGCACGAACAATCTCATCTCTCCCTCCATAATTGAGGCAGATGTTGATAAACCACTTATCGTTGTTTTTGGTGCGGTCGATCGCGTTTTGGCAAATGATTCTCGTTTGTTCCCTGATTCTTCCCAAATCGCCAGATACCACAATCCTGGTTCCGACTGAGTCGAGATAATCGATTTCTTTCTTGAAGAACTCCTCAAGGTAATCCATAAGATGGTCAATCTCATCTTGCGGGCGGTTCCAATTCTCCGTGCTAAAAGCGTAAAAGCTCATGTAGCGGATATTGTATTCCCTGCAATACTCGAAAAGCTCGATGATGCGCTTGCAGGCTTCTTTGTGGCCTAGGTAACGCGGAAGTCCCCTCGCTTTGGCCCATCTTCCGTTCCCGTCCATGATAAAGGCGATGTGGTCGAGTTTCTTAGAAAGAAGGAAAGAAGAATTCATGGCAATGATTATATATCATTGAATACTGCTAAAAAAGATAGCGCTTATATCCTCTTATCAAGCCTATTTTTCAGACAATCTGGCATCCAAAAATCAAAAAAAGCCTCAATTTGAGGCTAGTTTTGCAGGGATTTTCTTAAATCGAGAGGATTTCTTTCTGTTTCTCGGCAAGAAGCTCTTCGATTTTTTTGTTGGCCGCATCCACTTCTTTTTGGATGTCGTCCTCGACGCGGTCTTTGTAATCATCGCTCATCGAATCATCCTCTTTGATGAGGTCAAGGAAGTCGCGGCGGATGTTGCGGATGCTGACTTTCGCTTCTTCCGAAAGCCCTTTTGCTTCTTTCGCGATTTGCTTACGGGTATCTTCGGTTAGAGGCGGAATCACTAGACGGATGGCGTCAGCTTCCACTTGCGGGTTGATGCCGAGGTTGGCGCTTGCGATCGCCGCAGCGATTGGCTTTAAGTCATCACGCGAATACGGCTTCACGAGAAGCTGTCTGGGCTCAGGCATCGAAACGCTTGATAAGGAAGTGATTTCCATTTTGTCGCCATAATAATCGCACTTGATGCCATTTAAGATGGCGGGATTAGCCCTTCCGCTCCTTAATTTCGAGAAAGAGAAAAGCATGCTATTGATGGATTTCTCCATCTTGTCTTTGACTTCATTCACTATCGGATCCATATATTTACTCCTTGGCAATCGTCGTGCCTAAATTATCGCCTTTTACAACTTTGACAAGGTCATCGGCGCTATTCATGCCGAAGACCCTGATTTCGATATTCGTGTCCTCTAGCATCGTGGCGGCCGTCAAATCCATGACCGCGAGTTTCTTTTCGACAAGTTCATGGTATGAGAGATTCTTGATAAGCTTGGCGTTTGGATTCTTTCTTGGATCAGAATCGTAGACTCCCTCAACGCCGTTTTTGCCCATGAGGATGGCTTCCGCCCCGACTTCTCTTGCTCGCAAAGTCGCGGTTGTGTCGGTGGTGAAATAAGGGTTGCCGATGCCACCAGCGAAGATAACGACTCTTCCTTCGCCTAGATGATGGATGGCTTTTCTGCGGATATAAGGCTCACAGACCTGCGGCACGTTGATGGAACTCATGACTCTGGTTTGAAGCCCAACTTCCTCAAAAGCGCTTTGGAGAGCCATGGCGTTGATGATGGTGCCAAGCATCCCCATATAATCGGCGGTTGAGCGCTCGATGCCGATTTTCTCAGCCAAGCGGCCACGCCAGATGTTGCCAGCGCCGACCACCACTCCGACTTCGACTCCGAGTCCTCTGACTTCCTTTATCGCCGTAGCAACGCTCTCAAGCTGTTTCTTGTCGAGAATCGTTTCATCAGCGTGATCGGAGAGAGCTTCTCCGGATATCTTCACGATGATTCTTTTGTATTTTGTGTTCATAGCGACTAATTATAGCAAGCACCACTTATAAAAGGGAAAGAAAACCGCCATTTCGGGCGGTTTTCCTAATTAACAATCGTTTATTCTTCGGAAGCGGTTTTCTCGATTCCTTCGCCGACTTGGTAACGGGTGAAGGAGATGACGGAGACGCCTTTTTCCTTGAGCCACTGACCGACGGTCTTGCTCTCGTCCATCAAGAATGGCTGGAGGGCTAAGCAGCTCTTGGAGAGGACTTTGTCGACCTTCTTCTCGACGATCTGAGCCTTGACGGCATCAGGTTTGTTCGTGAGTTTCGGATCGTCTTTGACCTCTTGCTCAGCGATGGCTTTCTCGCGCGCTCTATCGGCGGCTGGAACATCGTTGAGGTCGATATAAACTGGGCTATTGGCGGCGATATGCATCGCTAAGGGTTTCGCGATTTCAGGATCATCTTTGCTGATGATGGCAAGGACGGAGATTTTGCCAGCCATATGGATGTAGCTAGCGTACCCTTCTTCCGGCTTCTTGCTCGTGACGAGGAAGCGGCGGAGAGCGAGTTTTTCGCCAACGGCTAAGGCCGCATCATCGAAGTCGAGCTTCGTTAAGGCAATGGCTTCATCTAAGCTCGCCGGGTTATTCTCAAGGAGCTTATCGGTAACGGTATTGGTGAGGGCAATGAACTTGTCGCTAGAAGCAACAAAGTCGGTCTCGCAGTTGATTTCCACGATGACGCCTTTTCCGCATTTGGTGCAGACTTTGACGTTCGTGAGGCCTTCAGCGGCAGTGCGTCCAGCGCGTTTGGCTTGCTTGGCGATGCCTTTTTCGCGGAGATAATCAATCGATTTCTCGACGTCATATTCATTCGCTTCAAGGGCGCGCTTGCAATCCATCATGCCAGCGCCAGTGCGGTCGCGGAGGGTTTTGATGAGCTCAATAACGTTCTTGTCGGCCATTATTTGCTCTCCTCAGCTGGTTTGTCGGCTGGTTTGTCGGCTTTCGCTTCACCGCCATTCTCTTTGGCGGCTTTCATCGCGGCGTAGCGGGCTTGACGCTCAGCTTGCATCTTGGCGTATCTCTCTTCGCGCTCTTTGCGTTGGGCTCTAATGGCGGCTTTGCGCTGCTCATTGATGAGATCGGCGTTGCGGATGGCGTCTTTCATCGTGGCTTCTTCGCCTTCGTCTTTGGTGTAGGCAATTTCGGTCACGCCGCCTTTGCTTTCGACCACGGCATCAGCGAGAACGCCGACGAGGAGTTTGATTGCGCTCGCGGCATCGTTGTTGCTTGGGATCGGGAAGGTGACGACGTCTGGGTCATCGCTCGTGGAGCAGATGGCGAAGACTGGGATATTGAGTTTGTGGGCCTCGGCGATGGCATTGTGCTCGACGGTTGGATCGACGACGACAAGGGCCTGTGGGAGCCTTCTCATCTCTTTGATACCTTCGAGGTTGCGGCTGAGTTTTTCTAATTCTTTGCGGAGAATCGCGACTTCTTTCTTCGGAAGCTTGTCGAAGCTGCCATCTTCTTCCATGGCTTGGAGATCTTTGAGTCTCTTGATGCGGCCAAGGATGGTGCGGAAGTTCGTGAGGGTTCCGCCGAGCCAACGATGGGAGATGTAGAAGCTGCCGCTTCTGGTCGCTTCATCGATGACGATTTGCTGAGCTTGGGTCTTCGTGCCGACAAAGAGGACTTTGCCGCCATTATCGACGATGCCTTTGAGGGCATTATAAGCAGCGACCGTTTGGTCGACGCTCTTGACCAAGTCGATGATGTAGATGCCGTTTCTGGCGCCATAGATGAACTTACTCATCTTTGGGTTCCAACGGCGGGTTTGATGACCGAAATGGACTCCGGCGTTCAAAAGTTTTTTGATGGTGATGATCGGGGCATTCGGATCATGCATGATCTCATCCATCGTAACTGGTGCAGAGGCTACTTCCTCTGCGGCAGGGGCAACTGCCTCTACCTTGGTTTCTTCGTCACTCATTCTGGTGACCTCCATTTGTTTTTACCTCCCTCGTTTCGAGCAGCTGACCACCCCATCGCTTTTTAAGCTATTTCGCCCGATGGGGAACACGGCGCTGAATCCGCGAGGTGTGCATTAGCCCACACAAAAAAGGGCCGAGTGAGAGTATACCACCCCTTTACTATAAGTAAAAGCGCGATTTTTGGGACGCGGAGCCACACCTTATTCACACGCTAAAGAAACGAAGGTGAAAATTATCCCTAGCAGCAGGAAAAGACCACCTACTTCAAGCATTTCGTAATGAAACGGCTTTTGCTTCGAGCGCTTCATTTCGACATAGTCAGCATAAGTTGGAGGAAGATTGCTCTTTTCCGGTTTTATCCTGAAGGTAAACGAAAACACCTTTCTAACGCCATAAACAATCATGTCAAACGCGCCTTTTTCGCTGACCCAGACAAGGAGCCAGAACAAGATTGGAAGGGATCCACCAACGAAGAAGGAATCGCTCAAAACGCGATACTTGTTTTCGTTCCACGTTAGTTCGAGCGGCCCTAAAACCTCAATGCAAAAAGTACCAGCAAAAAGAGATGTGGAAAACAAAAAGGAAAGAATCAGCCTAATCGTGAATTTTTTCCACGAAAAAGCCTCTTTCTCCTTTTTGGTGCCTTCCAGATTTTCTTCCATCGTTATTATTTATTGACGATTTCTTTATAGGTCTCGAATTCCTTATCGTCGCAGAGAACGAAATGCCCCGGTTCCACCTCTTTTAGGGTTGGCTTCACGCCTTCGTAATGATGGTCACGGCTTGGAACGTAATCGATCCTTTTCCTATTCCTTTCGTAATGCGGATCAGGCAAAGGAATCGCACTCAATAAGCTCTTGGTATACGGGTGAAGAGGGTGAGCGAAAAGCGAATCGCTCGACGCAATTTCGACGATATTGCCGAAATACATGACGGCGAT
Source organism: Roseburia hominis (assembly GCA_963642055.1). GTDB lineage: Bacteria > Bacillota_I > Bacilli_A > RFN20 > CAG-826 > UBA4951. The sequence continues at coordinate 63,108 of CAVIFQ010000008.1, forward strand.
TCTATCGCAGAAATATTTGACGACGCTCAAATCGTGAGCGATGAAAAGAATCGAGAGATTGAGCTCATTTTTCAAATCATTGAGCAAGTTGATGACCTGGGCTTGAATAGAAACATCAAGGGCGCTGACCGGCTCATCGCAGATAAGGAGGTCTGGTTCCATAATAAGAGCACGAGCAATGCCGATTCTTTGACGCTGGCCGCCAGAGAATTCGTGCGGATAACGGGTAGCCATTTCCGGCTGAAGGCCAACGCGAGTCAAAACATCGGCCACTTTTGCGTCGATTACGGCACTGTTGTGAATGCCTTGGATACGAAGACCCTCGGCGATGATATCGCGCACGGTCATACGGGGGTCAAGCGAGGCGATAGGATCTTGGAAAATCATTTGCATGCGGCTCGTGATTTTCGTGTTTTTCGCAATCAAGCGATGCTCGGCGTATTTTAGATATTCTTTCCAATAGGCAATGAAAGGCGCTTTTTGACTCTTTAAAGCCGCAACACGCTCCTCGTGCTCTTTTTTCTCTTTCTCCAAAGCCTTTTTGGCGAATGGCGCGTTGCAGTGGCGATTGTCGCGATGGGCGCGGTGAATCTCGTGACGTTGTTCGCTGATAATCGAATCGAGTTCCTGTTTTAAAGCCGCAATCTTGTCATCGTATTCTTTTTTGACGCGAGCGACTTCGGATTCTAAATCGCTGTTATCTGTGACGGCAAGCGATGAAAGAGCCTCTTTCTTCTCTTCTTTGAGCTTTTTTATTTGCTCATTGTATTTGATGCGCTTCCACTTGATTTCCTTCTCGTTCCATCTAGTGCCGGCCGAGATTCGCGTGCCTTCAAAATAGACGGAGCCGCTGGTGATATCGTAAAGCTTGATGATGCTTCTGCCTGTCGTGGTTTTTCCGCATCCTGACTCGCCGACGAGTCCCAACACTTCGCCTTTCTTTAAGTCGAAGGAGACATCATGAACGGCTTTGTTGTATTTGTATTCGCCGCTCCCGAATTTGAAATATTGCTTCAAATGGCGGACGGAAAGGATAACAGGGGCATCTTCGCTCACGCCACTTTTCGGGGCATTTTGCTTAATTTGGTCATTTTCAACGCTTACCAAATCAGCGGTTTTTGCGTTTTTGTTCTCTTTTTTCATTGCGCATCCTCCTCTTTTTTGGCTAGCTCTTTATTGAGTTTCTCAAAGCGTGCGATACGGTCAGTGACCGATTTCGGCGGATCGACATGCGGGGCTCTTTCATCTAGCAGCCACGTTGCCGCTTTATGCGTTGGCGAAATCTCGAAAAATGGCGGTTCTTCCTCGTAGTCTATCTGCATCGCGTATTTGTTTCTCGCCGCGAAGGCATCGCCTTTTGGCGGAATGATCATATTCGGCGGAGTGCCAGGGATCGAATCAAGGCGCTCTTTGGTGTTCAAATCTGGCATCGAGCTCAATAAAGCCCAAGTATATGGATGAGCCGGATGATAGAAAATGTCATCGGCCGTGCCATATTCGACGATTTTGCCAGCATACATTATGGCGATATCGTCAGCCATGTTCGCGACAACCCCAAGGTTATGCGTAATGAAGATGACCGAAAGATTGCGTTTGGCTTTGAGTTCGTTAATCAAATCGAGAATCTGGGCTTGGATGGTGACATCAAGCGCGGTAGTCGGCTCATCGCAGATAAGCACTTCTGGGTCACTCGATAAGGCGATGGCGATGACAACACGTTGTCTCATACCGCCAGAGAACTCAAATGGGTATTGATTGATGCGTTTCTCCGGGTCTTTAATGCCGACTTCGCCCAAAAGTTGAATCGCTTTTTGCTTTAATTCGGCTTTATCGATGGTCAAATGCGAATCAGCGATATTCTTTTTCAAAGACTCGAGGAGCAGGTTAGCTTTCTTATCGATATCGGCATTTTTGGAAAGATATTCATGGTCCAAATGAGCGATGAAACTCTCGATATATTTCTTGGTGTTGCCGATAACCGCTTTGCTCGACATATCGATTTCGCTAGCCCAGGCTCTTTCTTTGACCGAGGCTTTCTCATCCTCTTTGATTTTGCCTTTGGCGATTAATTTCTTTCTCTTTTCAGCGTCTTTGGCCACTTTCTTCTCGCGCTTTAAGGCCTCTTGATATTGCTGCAAATAGTATTGGACGGTGATAAGGAAAGTAAAAACGAAGTCGTCTTTTTTATCATCTAGATGGTTCTCGACCTTCTTGGTTTTCTCTTTGATTTGACGCAGTTCTTTTTTAAGTGACGGGAAAGAATCGGCATTCTCGAAAATCGGACTGCTCAATAATCCTTCCAAATATGCTTTGGCCTCATCTGCGCCTTTTTTGATGTTTTCTTCGTTGACCTTTACGGCGCTTTTGGCATCATCGAGCAAAACGCTATAATCGCCATTCTCGTTTTTCTTGAGGCTTTCGATGATTTCTTTTTTAGAGGAATCGGTTTCAAGAAGCGTTTTTTCAATAAGGGCGACGCGCTTTTTGCTATAGGCGATCATGCTCTTTTTCTTAAGCATCATCGCTTCGGTGATCTGCTTTCCGCACTTCATGATTGGATTGAGCGAGCTCATCGGATCTTGGAAAATCATCGCGATGCGTGAGCCGCGGATGGAGCATAGATCTTCTTCTTTTAGACGGAGGATATCGCGCCCATCGTAAAGGATTTCGCCTTCTTCGACGATTTTATTCGGCGCAAGAATTCCCATGATGGCGCGTGAAGTCTGGCTCTTGCCTGAGCCTGATTCGCCGACGATCGCAAGCGTCCTCCCTCGATACAAATCGAAAGAGACGCCACGCACCGCCTTGACGGTGCCGTTGTTGGTCCAGAAACTCACGCGAAGGTTCTTGACCGAAAGCACTTTGTTTTCATTATTGATATTAGACATTGTCGGAACCTCTTAATTGCGGGTTGAAAGCGTCACGTAAACCATTGCCAAACATATTGAAGCAAATCATCAGCAATGAAATGAACAACGCTGGCCAGAAAATGTTATTCGGATAGCTGGTATACGATGATTGCCCTTGCGATAGCATGGTACCGATGGAAGTCGTGCCCGAGGCATCAAAATTGATGATGCCTAAATAGCTGAGCGAGGACTCGCTGAAGATGACGCCAGGAATCATGAGGACGCTGCTAGTGACGATCGTTCCTATCGAATTAGGCAAAATGTGGCGGAAAATGAGTCGCGCATCGCTGGCACCCAAGGTCCGGCTTGCCAAAACGTATTCCTGCTTTTTGTAACGGTAGAACTGCATACGAACGGTGCTCGCCGTGCCTAGCCATCCCGTGAGCACGAATGCCACAAAGAGCATTCCCACCACCGAGATATTGAAATAGACGCCGTTATAGTTCTTCACGAGTGCGATGACGATCATAAACGGCACATTCGAGAGGATTTCCGAAATGCGTTCCATGATGATATCAGTGGTACCGCCATAGAATCCTTCAATCGAACCGTAGATAAGACCAATGATAAGATTTATCGCGCTGACTCCAAAAGCGAACAAAAGAGAGAATCTGCCACCAACCGCTAAACGGGTTAAGATATCGCGCCCTGCGCTGTCACTGCCCAATCCGAAGAACGGGCGGTTACCATTATTGTAATAATAGTAATTGTCGTAACTAATACGGACGTTATACACGCTGCCGCTTAATCCGGTTGCCTCATAGTAAACGTAATTGCCATCGGCATCCGTTTTCCATTCTTTTTGAAGCTTTCCGTCTTTCAAAATCGGAAGTTTCGTGCGGGAATTGAAGCGATAATCGTAATTCGCGTTGCTTCTGATGGCACTTTCGATGATGCTTGAATCTTGCCCCTCTTCCTCGATCCAGGAAGTGCTGATGAGTGGCAAAAGAACTTTGTATTCATCGCTGACGGTGGCATCATAAGCAACGACTTTATCAAGCTCGTTTTTGGTAAGCGTATGATTGACAGCGCCAATAGTGTAAGTGTCATAACGAACATCGTATTTCGTGGTATAGCCAGAGAAATCATCGCCTGATTGATAGACCTTATAGACCTCTTTGACGCGTCCGGTTTCGCTATAAAGGTAATATTCGGCTTGCCCTAGCGTACGTTTCTCGGTCCCATCCCAGAATCCGCCGGCATCGGAGAAAGCCTTTGGCAAACAGTTGGTGTAATAAGAATCAGCTTGAGTGGCCGTATAGCCAGTGCAGAATGGCGTGATGATCGAAAAGAGGAACATGCACAAAAGGATCGCTCCAGCAATGATCGAACCTTTGTTGCGGGAAAAGCGGTACATCGCATCGGCGAAGAAACCAATGCGCTTGGTCTCCATTTTCGTATCGACGAGTTTCTTGTCGCTTTGAATGAAAGTGAAACGTGGATCTTTGACAGTGTTTTCCATAATTATCTAGCCCCCATTCTGATGCGTGGATCGACCCATCCATAGGACAAGTCGATAATAAGCGCGGCCGCTAAACCGATGCCGACGTAGAACATGCTGAGGAACATGAAGAAGTTGTAGTCCTGGTTATTGATCGAAGAAAGATAGAGCTGACCAACGCCAGGAACGGAGAAGAAGTTCTCGATGATGAGCGAGCCTCCTAAACAGGAAATGAATTCGCCAAGGATCATCGGGAAAATAGGCACCATCGCGTTACGGAGAGCATGTCTCCAAGTCGCTTGGCCCCTCGTTAAGCCTTTAGCTCTAGCCAAAAGCATGAATTCGCTCGTAAGGACCTCGGTCAACTCAGCGCGAGTATAACGGGTAAGACCGGCGACCGTGCCAATGATAAGGCAAAGCATCGCTGGGAAATAGCTATGGAAGAAGGTCGGATTCCAGTAATCGAAACCGCTATTGACGACGAGCGGATACCATTTGAGTTTCGCGCAGAAGATATACTGAATCAAAAAGCAGTAAACATAGCTAGGAACCGAAATGAATAACATAACGAGGATCGAAATAAGCTGATCCTGCCATTTGTTCTTTTTTAAGGCGGCGATAATCCCAAGCGTCAAGCCGATCGGGATAGCGATAATCGAGCTCCAGATGTTCAGATAAATCGTGCTCGGAAGTTTTTCCGAAAGCACCGCCGTGACTGATTTTCCAGCGTAAATATTGAATCCAATTCCGAAATCGCCTTGGAAAACGTGCTTAATATAAAGCCAATATTGCACCAAAATTGGTTTGTTGTAGCCCAAAGCCTCTCTCCAAGCATTGATGGAGATACATGTTTGATCTTGCGCGCGGCAGCTAGTGACAGGAAGCAACCGCACGAGCACGAAGCATATCGTTGTAATGATAAAAAACGTGAGCAGCATCAAACCGATTCTTTTAAAGATGTAACGTAACATAATCGATTTCCAAAGCGTCTTTCTCGAATCGTCCCTAACGCAAACGGTTTAGGGTAAGCCCTCGATTCGAAGGGCCGATAGTCTATGATGGATATAATAATGGTTTCAAAGTCCCCTTTGTAGCGGAAAGAGGGTGAGCGTACCCACCCTCTCTCGCTAAAGAGAAACGGCTATTTGTTGTAGTCAATGAATCCGTCGCTTCCGAGGTTCGAATTGACCCAATTGTTCCAATCGGAATCGGTCTTCGTGAGTTTGAGGAATCTGATTCCACCGAAGCCGACAAGCTGCACGTATTGATCAGTTCCAGTCGTCACACGGTAGCTGTTGATAGAAACTGATTGACGAGCACCCCAAGTGATGAAGTTATAAGTGCCAACGATATAGGATTCGCAAGCGCTTAAGATGTTAAGACGGGTATTGGCGTCAGCAAGAGCAGCGCTGTATTTGCCAGAGATGAGCTCATAGGTCCAGTTGCCTGGTTTTTGTCCAGAGCCATCGCCACCGAGAGACATCGTCACGATATCATCGGCGTTGCCAGTAACTTTTGTCTTATCGACATCCCAATCACCAGTAGCGACATTGATTGTGATCGAATCTTTGTAAATCGGATACGGCTCATACATGTTATCGGAGACCGTGTAGCACTGGAGGATACTGAACGGATCGAATTGCGCGCCACCCCAAGTGGAGATACCGAACTCGCAGCTACCAGCCATGATGTGATCGCTATAAGCGGTGCCAGAGATCTTGACTTCAATATCGAGCTTACCTTCAAGTTTGGTTCCTTTAACAAGCTCTTTGTAGGCATCAACGACCCAATTGATCATATCATCCCACCCTTCGTTGTAAGATTCCCAAAGAAGATGGACATTTTGACCTTCAACATAGTGTCCTTCTCTGGTGGATTTGCTCTCTTCTTCAACCGCCTCATCGATTAACTTTCTGGCTTGTGCAAGGTCATAGCCAAAGTAGTTTGGTTCACCATCAGAATCTACGCCGAAATTGTCGGTGACGACTTTTTTGCCTTGGGCTGTGTCACGATAAGCAACACCAGTCTCAGGGTCAGAGACGTACATGAAGTTGATCGGCACGTCGAATCCGCGCCAACCAGCGGTCTGGGTTTGGCAAAGGGTCTTACGGTCAAGGCCGAGTGACAAAGCTTGACGGAATTTATCGTTCGACAAGATCGTATGATTGCCTTTGGTGTCTTTGTCTTGATTCTCTTTCAATTTGTCGTAAACGCTATTGACAGTCAATTTGGTGGTGTATGACTGTGGGGTATACATCAAACGTGAACTGGATCCGAAGATATTGAGATCCTGGCTGCGCAATGAATAACCGTCGATCTTACCAGTGCGGAACAAGTTGAGCGTGGTGTCCGCGCTTGCGACATATTGGACTTCAATCTTGTCGACTTGATATTGGCCTTCATGATTCCCATCCGTGTATCCATACCACTTGTCGTTACGGACAAAGTCGAATTCCTTATCGGCTTGGAAGGTATCGATCTTATATGGACCATAAGCGACATAGGTATCTTTGGAAGTACCATAGGTGGTGCTATAGAGATCGCTATCAGCGACAGCCGTTCTCAAAGAATCCCACAAAGATTGCTTAACGATCCAGTTTCCAGAGAAGAACTGTTTGGCATAGAAATCACCAACTGGGTTCGTGAAGTAGATATTGAAGGTGTAGTCATCTACTTTGGAAATACCGACATTATCGAAGCTGTATTTGTCATAGGTGTAGTAACGTAAGCACCAAGAAGCCATCGAATAGTTAGTGCCATCAAGATCACCTTCTATAAAGTCGTGCGAAAGTTTATCTTCAGACATCCCGAATGCATCTTTCAAAATATACCCGCAGACGGTGGCAATTTTCTCTTTAAGTTCAGCTTTATCATCGATACGAACGTCTTTTGGCGATGAATCATTACCGAAAGTAGCTTCATCGGCCAATAACTCTGCCGCTGCCGGGGAGTGAGCATCACTAAGATATCCGCACAAATCGGCGAAAGAGTAGCCGCCCCACCAGGAGCTTACGGTATAAGCATTGAAATACCATCCTTCTTTGGCCGCTTTGCCAGCGTGAGCTACACCATCACCATCGATATATTCCTCAAGCAATGTTCTTCCGCTATGCAAATAGGATAAGCCACCGGCAATGGCGGTTGTGCCACTTGCGTAATCGCCAGCACGATAGTTTTGCATTTCCGGATCAAGCAAATCCTTCAAAGAGTTGACGTAGGTGTCAGCGTTAATGGCAGTGCCATCTTCGAAAACGGCCTTCTGGTTGAGCTTGACTTGCCACTTTTGGCCAACGGAATACTTCTTTGCCGCGCCAGTATCGTCAGTGGTCGTGTTCATGCCGTATTTTTCGACTTCAGCATCAGTTAAAGTGCTAGTGACGTCAGTCGGGATTTCAGCGGCCATTTCAGGAACGACCTTGTACCCATCCTTCGTGTCGTTCAGAACATAATCCACCAAACCGATTTCGGTGTAACCGGAAACCAAAGTATCTTCGCTTGTTTTCCATGTGGCTGGTGCCCACCTCTCAGGGTTGCCGCTCGTAGCGTCATGATAAGTGTAGGTGACGCCCGAGTCATTGCTGCATCCTGCAAGTCCGGCGATGCCGACGATCGCCAAGAGACTAAGAGGAAGCAGTTTTGTCTTGTTTTTCATACAATTCCTCCTACGCTTTTCGCGTATGTCGACATTTTTAGAATGAGGATAAGATTGTCAACGATTAATTTTCTTTTTTGGTTTTTTAGTTAAATTAGTTCGCTAAAAATGAAGGTAGGGGCTAGATTTCAATAATTATTTTCGCGTGAAAACGCTTTCAAAAAATAAATGGTTTTTACTTTTTCTTTCCACCACTTCTAGGGAAGAAAGCCTCATATTCCTCTTTCATCCTCTTTTTGCTGACGTGGGTATAGACCTGAGTCGTATTGAGACTTTCGTGGCCTAATAGTTCTTGGATGAGGCGCAAATCGGCCCCGCCTTCTAGTAAACTTGTTGCGAAAGAATGCCGTAATGTGTGGGGGTGTAACCCTAAAGAGCTCCCGGCTTTCTTTTCGATGTTGTCGAGAATGAATTCGAGGTCCCGCACTGAAAGCGGGTTCCCGTTCTTCGAGAGGAAAAAGGCCACGAGTATCGGCCCTTTATGGTATTTTTTGGCGAGAGTTGGCCGAAGTTCATCGTAATATCGTTTCATCTTCTCGCTGGCTTTTTTGGAGAAAGGGACGAGCCTCATTTTGTTCCCTTTTCCTTTCACGCGAATCATCCGCGTGCCGTAATCGATATCGCTTTTCTTAAGGCTTACGAGCTCGCTCGCCCTCATCCCGCTTGAGAAGAGGAGCTCTAAAATCGCGGCATCGCGGATCATGAGAGGATCATCCCGTTTCTCGTTTTCCGCGAAAAGGATATCGATCTGCTCAACCGATAAGACATCAGGCGACTTTTTCCCTGTTTTGGGATTATGGAAACCTGTCAATGGGTTCTTATCCGCGTATCCTTTCTCGTTGGCGAACCGATAGAAACCGCGAATAGAAGCAAGTCTCCTTTGACAGCTTCTTTTGCTCACGCCTCGATTAAGTTCTTCACTTAGATAGGCCCTTAAAATTGGGCGAGTCACATCGGTGAAAGAAACGCCCAAAGGCGTCAAAAAAGCGAAAAATGCATCAAGATCCATCTGGTAATTCTTGACGGTGAGAGGCGAGAAACGCCTTTGGTAAGTCAGATAATCCAAGTATTCTTTCTCCGCTTTATTCATCAAGCGCCATTATATACGAAGAAAGGGATTCTCGGCATTGATTGACCGTCGCTTCTCTTTCCTTTTTGCTGGAGTTCGGGAAAAGAGCCCAATTGGCGTTCATCGGGGCAAAATAAGCCGGATTTGCGTGCAATATATAATCAATGAGCGCTCCGCTCATCGTATCAGTCGGCACAGGAACAAATGATTTTCCACTGTATTTCCGGTCGAAATTGACGGCGGCGATAAGCCCCATCATCGCGCTTTCCACATACCCTTCAACGCCCGATAATTGGCCGGCGATATAGATATCCGGTCTCTCTTTAAGCGAGAGATCTATCGATAAAGCGGCGGGGGCATCGATATAGCTATTCCTGTGCATGAGCCCGTATCTGATGAAGCGGGCATTCTCTAAGCCGGGAATGAGCGAAAAGACCCGCTTTTGCTCAGGATAGGTAAGATTAGTCTGGAAACCGACGAGATTGTAATAATCGCCCAGTTTGTTATCTTGCCGGAGCTGAGCCACCGCATAGGGCTTTGGATGCTCATCGGTCTCTAGACCGAAAGGTTTGAGCATGCCGTGGCGGAGCGTCTCCACGCCTCTAGAAGCCATCACTTCGATTGGAAGGCAGCCCTCAAAATACTTGGTGTCGAAAGAATGGAGCGGCGCTTTTTCCGCGTGAATGAGTTCATCGACGAAATGAAAATACTCATCTTTGGTAAACGGGCAATTGAGATAAGCCCCATCATCCTGCTTGAAGCGCGATTTGTAATAAACCTTCGAGAAATCGAGCGAATCTTTCGCCACGATAGGGGCGGAAGCATCGAAAAAGGAGAAGTTCTTTTGGCCAACGACTTTTGCGATATCCTCTAAAAGCGGACCGCTCGTCAATGGGCCAGTTGCGATGATGCACGGAGAAGAAGGTAGCTCCTTCACTTCTTCTTTCTTCAAATGGAAGGAAGGGAAAGAAGATAAGGTTTCATGGATATATTTTGCGAATAAATCGCGGTCGACGGTGAGGGCATTGCCTCCGGGCACGCTCGCATAGGAAGCGGCTTTCATCATGAGGCTATCAAGGCGCGCTATCTCTTCTTTGAGGAGACCGCACGCATTGGTGCTCTCTTTGCTTTTGAGGCTATTCGAGCAAACTAGCTCCCCCAGGAATTCGCTCGTATGGGCGCCATCATCGACGAGGTATTTTCTCTCATAAAGAGTGACCTCATACCCTTTCTTGAGCAAATAAAAGGCAGCCTCAGCTCCTGCGAGACCACCTCCGATAATAAGCGCTTCCTGCTTTTTCATTCGTCCTTCTTCTTTTTCTCGTCGATCCATTCGTGATAACGGCATTTCGGGAAGTTGGTGCAGCCTAGGAATTTGACGCGTTTCCCTTGTTTCACGACGAGATGCCCGTCTTTGCAGCTAGGGCATGGCTTCACGTAATCTTTTTCGGTATAGGTAGTTGTTACTTTTTTGCTCTCGCGTCCTTTGATATAGGAGCAAGATGGATAGCCGCTGCAGCCAATGAAGGTCTCGCCCTTCTTGTTTTTGCGCTCCACGAGCGGCTTTCCGCATAAGGGGCACATCTCGCCAGTTTGCTTTGGCTCTTCCTTTTTCTCTTTCTTGATATAGGAGCAGGCTGGATAATTGCTGCAAGCCACGAAAGTCCCGTATTTGCTCTTTTTCTTGACGAGAGGCGAGCCGCATTTGGGGCATAATTCACCCGTCTCTTCATCCGGGTCTTTGTACATTTTTTGCGCGACTTCCTCGTATTTTTGGATAAACGGGCCATAGAAAGAATTCATGGCGTCAAGCCGGCTTTCCTCGCCATTTGATATCTCATCGAGCGTCTTCTCCATATTCGCGGTGTATTCGCTGGAGACGATCTCGGGGAAATATTTACCCAAAACGAGCGTGGTTCTGCTACCCGCCTCAGTTGGCGTGACAATGCCGCCTTTGCTAGTGATATAGCCAGAGCGGATGAGCGTTTTGATGGTTGAGGCATAAGTGCTTGGACGACCAATGCCTTTCTCTTCCATCATTTTGACGACTTTTGCCTCGCTATAACGGGCGGGGGCTTTGGTGAATTTCTGCTCGCCGTCTTTTTTCGTTAAGGCATATGATTCGTTTTTCTTCAAAGGAGGCAAAATCTTATCTTCATCGTCCTCGAATTCGCCATATATCGCCTCATATCCTTTGAAGATCGTTTTCACGCCCGTCGCTTTGAAGGTTAGGCCATTGCTTTCGAAAATGGCGGTCGTCGATTCGATGAGTTTATCGCTCATACAGCTTGCTAAAGCGCGGTCATAGATGAGTTTATAAAGCTTCGCCTCATCAGGTTCTACGTAACGAGAAACCAAAGATGGGGTCCTGTGAGTACCAGTCGGTCTGATGGCTTCATGCGCATCTTGGCTCGAGGCGTTATTTTTAGCTTGCTTATAATGCCCAACGTATTCATCGCCAAATGTTTCCTTGATGAAAGGAACGGCATGGCCATGGAAGAAGGTCGGCGAAAGGCGGGTGCTGTCGGTACGCATATAGGTGATCAAACCGACGTGCTCGCCGTTGATGTCTTTACCTTCATAAAGACGTTGAGCGATCGATTGGGTCTTGCTGGTGGAGAATTTATAACGGTTATAGGCCTCTTGCTGCATGGTTGAGGTCGTGAAGGGTAATTTCGAGGGAATCGATTTCTTGCTGGTCTCCAAAGAAATCAAATCGAGAGTATCGCCAATACGGGCAAGAAGAGCGTCAGCCTCTTCTTTTGAGGAAATCGTGATGGCTTTCCCGTCGACTTTATCTAAGGAAAGGACGAGCTCTTTGCCATCAACCAAAATAGTGACTTCGATCGTCCAGTATTCGCTTGGGACGAAAGCCTTAATCTCTTCATCATTGTCGACGATCATCTTAAGCGTCGCGCTTTGGACGCGGCCAGCGGATTTCGAGCCCATTTTCTTCTGAAGGAGGCTCGAGAGTTTAAAGCCGATGATGCGGTCATACATCCTACGCGTCTCTTGGCTCGAGACAAGGTTAAGGTCGATATGGCCAGGGTTATTGAGGGCGGCGAGAATCGCGGGCTTCGTGATTTCGTGGAACTGGAGGCGCTTGGTGGTTGCAATATCTAAACCGAGAACGCTCGCAAGATGCCAAGAAATAGCTTCCCCTTCCCTATCAGGGTCGGTCGCCAAGATGACTTCATCAGCTTTTTTGGCATTCTTTTCCAGATTTTTGATGATTTCGGCTTTCCCCGGGGTGATTTTGAAATCCGGCTTGAAATCATGCTCGACATCGATACCTAAGCCGCCTTTGCCTCTCGTTGAAAGGTCGCGAATATGCCCTTGAGAAGCCATTACTTTATAGTCTGAGCCCAGATAATGACCGATTGTTTCGCATTTTTTTGGTGACTCGACGATAACTAATTTCATGACTTTCTCCTTAAGCGCCCTAGAAGATTAGTGACTTGCCCTACCCTTGTCAAGCAAAGCGAAAGGCGCTTCCACCTATATAAATAACCTTATTATTTATAAGATTTGAAAATTATTTTCTTCCTCATAAAAGCGCGAGCACATCCTCAGGGTCATCGATTAAGTAAGCCCCATCTTTTATAAGGGCGTTGCAGGCGCTTTCTTCAAACGGCGGGCTTGGGAGACAGCCTACATCCTTCCCCATGGCGACGGCCAAAGAGACGGTAATGAGGGAACCGCTTCTTTCGGCTGCTTCCCCCACCACGAGCATTTTGCCTGTGCCCGCCAAAATGCGGTTGCGCTTTGGGAAATGCTCTTTTTTCGGCGTAACGCCGGGTGGATATTCGCTTAAAAGGAGCCCTCTATTCCGTAGATATACATAGATATCGGCACTTGAGGTTGGGTAATCGATATCAATGCCCGCTCCCGATATTCCGATGATTTTCCCGTTTTCCTCCATCGCCCCTCGCATCACGGCGGCATCAATCCCACGGGCGATTCCGCTTACGATCGTCACGCCTTGCTTGGCGAGCTCTCTTCCAAAACGGCGGGCGTAGCCTAGCCCGGCTTTGCTCGCTTCTCTTGAGCCCACGAAAGTGACGGAGCGCCTTAAATCCTTGAGCAAAGACAAATCGCCCTCGTAAAAGCAGACTAAAGGAGGAAGAGCGATGTTCTTCCACTCGTTAGGATAAACCGGATCCAAAAGATTGAAGCACTTGGGATTATTGCTCTTCAGGAATTTATCCAGTTCTTCATCAGTGACTTTTCTTTTCTCTTTGATGTGGGTGAGCATCAAATCGCAGTTCCCTTTATATAAAAAGGATAAGTAGGTAAGAATCTCGTTAGCCTTCATAATCGCCTCCACCCATTAATAGAGGGGAAAAGGCGCTTTTACCGAAAAAAAAGTTAAAAGAGTTTTAGCTGTTCTTTGTAGTAAGAAGCAATCGGAGCGAAGGATTTGCGGTGGATTCCTTCGATAGGCCCGTACTTTTTGATGGCTTCCATATGAAAAGCGGTGCCATATCCTTTGTGCTTTGCAAACCCGTATTCGGGGTATTTTTTATCAAGCTCTTCCATGTAGCGGTCACGCGATACTTTCGCAAGGATTGAGGCAGCGGCGACATTTAAACACTGCGCATCGCCCTTCACCATCGCCACGACCGGCTTATCGAGCTTAAGAGGCATCGCATCGGTGATGATCAAATCAAAAGGGACTTTAATCTGAGAAATGGCTTTCTTCATGCAGAGTTTAGTGGCCTCGTAAATATTGTGCTCGTCGATTTCCTCGGCGCTCATGGAGGCGATGCCATAGCCTAACGCGTTCTCAGTGATGATAGAGAAAAGCTCCTCGCGTTTTTTCTCGGTGAGTTTCTTCGAATCGTTGATGAGGTCATTGGAAAAAGAAGGCGGGAAGAGCACAGCCGCAGCGTAGACTGGCCCCGCCAAAGGTCCTCTACCAGCTTCATCCACCCCCACAATCAAATGGGTGGTCTCGTTATAGAATTCGCGTTCTTTTTTAAGCATTGGGGCGCTCCAAGCTGATGGAGCCATATTCCCCATCTTTGAATTCCTTTATTAGAGTTAACGATGCTTTCCCTAAATCGGGGTCTCCGCCCTGCAGCAAAAACCCCTTCTTTTGCGCGATTTTTTCTAAAATCTCGTCATTTCCTAGGTCAATTAAAGTTGCAATATCGTATCTTTGAGCGAGGTTTTGCGGGTAATATTCGCGTAAATAGTCCAAAAGGATGGAGGCTAAATCGTCAATCGGAAGCACTTCCTCTTTGATGGAGCCGGTGAGAGCAAGACGCACCGCTTCTTCACGCTTCAAATACGAGGAAGGCAAAATCCCTGGGGTATCCAAAAGGATGAAACCGTTCTTGAGCTTGATCCATTGCTCGGCCCTAGTTACGCCTGGCTTATTGCCGGCGATTGCGATGCTTTTGCCCGCCAAGTTGTTGATGAGGGTGCTCTTCCCGACATTAGGTACCCCCACGATCAATAAGCGCACTGGCTGCGGCTTCATGCCGAGTTTCCTCTCTTTTTCGCGCTTCTTCGTCAATAAAGGAACGCTTGCTTTCTCGATGAGCGGGAAGGCTTTCTCCTGCTTGAGGTTACTCGCGACAGCCGTTACCCCGATTGAACGGAAATAAGCGATCCACTCCTCGGTCACTTTTTTATCGGCCCTATCTATTTTGCTTAAGAAAAGCAAACGCGGCTTATTGCCAATTAGTTTGTCTAATAAGGGATTACGGCTAGAAAAAGGAGCACGAGCATCCGCGAGCTCAATCACCAAATCGATCGCGCTCATATAGCTAGAGAGCGAACGCAAGGCCTTTTGCATATGGCCTGGGAAATAATGGACGCCTTTTTGCTGCTGGTTCATAACTCGACGATGCTCCAAGGGAAGAGAAGCGAAGAATAGATCAATTTGTTCTCGGCCGTCTTTTTCCCGTCAACGTATTTTATAGCCAAATTGACTTTCCCGGTTATCGCAACGATCTTACCGCGCAGAAAGAAGGAACCGGAAGGATAATCAGGATTGAGGTTGTGGCTTCTTCCAATCGGTCCGCGGAAGCGCGAATCGTTGCTTCTTCCGATTCTCCGATTATCCCCCACCAAGAAATATTCATCTTCGCCGAGCGTGACGGGATTAGACTCCGTGGCGTATTTGGCGTAAGAGGTCGTTTGGGATAAATATCCATCTTTCTCAATGAGCTCATTTTGAGCGTAGTAACGATAAGCGCTCTCCCCTTTTCCTTTTATATATAGTTTCCCCTCTTTTGAGAAATAAAGACTCTCGCCAGGAAAGCCGTATAAACGTTTTATCTTCGGCGCATGCGTTTCATCATTGACCAGTGAATGGGTCTCTAAGGAATAATCATCATCAAAGTAAGACATGACGATATCGAAACGCTCCAAGCGATCGATGAAGCCATCTTTATCATCGAGAAGTCCATAATCGCAGACATACGAATAGCCATCTTCATCATAATCGCCCCACGAGCCATCGACGTTCTTCTCTATTTCTCCCGTTTCCAAATTGGTGCGCGTTGCTTCGCCATTGAAGAAGGGATACATGCTGTCGCCGCTCACGAAAAAAGAGCGGTAACGATTGTATTCGTAAATGAGCTGGCCAGCGGTAGATAGAGTCGCGACAAGCAAAAGAAGCGCCAAACCATTTACGATTCGGCGAATGATTTTCCTTTTCGAAGTTTGTTGTTTCTTCGCTTTAGCCATGACTTTAGGAATTATACGCTCGGGGAGAACTGATAAAAAGAAAGCCAGCGTTTCCGCTGGCTTATGTCACTTTTACTCTTATTTTGCGGCTTTCTTGCTATCGTCCGCTTCTTTGATACGGGCGGCTTTTCCAGAGAGCCCACGCATGTAGTGGATGCGAGCGCGACGCACTTTGCCCTTCTTCACGACTTCCACCTTTTGGATGGATGGGGTGTTGACTGGGAAGACGCGTTCCACGCCGATTCCGCTCGAGATTTTGCGCACCGTGAAGGTCTCGCTGACCCCATGTCCACGGCGTTGGATGACAACGCCTTCATAGACTTGGATACGCTCTTTCTTGTTCTCGATGATGCGGACATACACCTTGACGGTGTCGCCGGCGGAGAAGTCTGGAATATCCTTCCGAATTTGACGGGCGGTAACTTGTTCGACTAATTGATTGTTCATCGATATTACCTCCTAGCAATGTGTTCTCTTCAGGTTCATGCCTTGTGACTAGGTAGCGGAGCCTGCGTAGCGTTTTCACGCAAGGAGAATAATATGCGCCCAGAGAAGTGAAAACAAGCAAAAAATAGTCTCACCACCCATAGGGTGTGACGCAAGTGAGGAGATTATTGATACCGATGATAGTTTTCGTTTTAAGAAACGCTTAATTTATGCAATCGAAAGGGCGCATTCTAACTCTACTTACTTCTTGATTTCCCAGTGCCCATTCTTTTTGGAACCTGTTCTTTCAATAACGCCAGTATCTTGGAGGTGCCTGAAGCATCTATAAATCGTCGTGGTTCCTTTTCCAATGGCTTTTGCCAATTCGGATCTTTTTATAGAAGGATTTCTACTGATAATCGCTATTATTGCCTCTTCGATTCCATTTGTTATGACATTTTCTGTGTAGTCAATGATTTCGTTTTCAATATTTGCGTTTTTCGGATGGCTTCGAACAACTTCTTTGTCGAACGGGATAGTGACTCTTAGGTAATGATCATCGATATCAAAGGCTTCTTCTCCGTAATTTCTCACGATTTCAGGAACGCCGTGTCCCGTTTGTTCAACGTATTTTAAATCGCTCAATATTCTCATCAATGAAGCGTTTCTTGGAGTGCTTTGGCCCTTAAAGAACATTTCCTTTGTTTCTCCTAAAGGCAATCCGCCATAGGAAAAAACCTCGATTCTGTCTGAGAAAACATATACCGCTGGAGTGCATATCGTCCAATCATTATGAGCAACAGCATTGATAAAAGCCTCTCGAAGCGATGGCATATCCATCAATCTTTTGTCTTCTCTTCTGGCGCCTTCGATTTTCGACAAGGTGTAATTCTCGGCCTCTAACCTATCGATCATTCTATCAATGGCTCTTATAAGGCACTGATAGCCGTATTCGCTTTTCTCATCAAGGTCTGCTTTATCCTTTCCGCGAAAACGGGCGATTTTTATCGAGGTGGAATTCTCATCGGAAAGTAGTTCGGCCAGCAAATTGTATTTGCCGTCATCTGTCTTGAGCTTAAGGTTCTTCTCCATTGTCTCTTCGTTGAGATGGTAGCCTTTCGATGCATAGTAAATGCTGAGTTCCCTAAACGAAAAATCGTATTGTCTGGACGGAATCTCGCATATATCCGTTTTGCCGAGGACAGTTCTTCTTGCTTCAAAGTCAATTTCTTTCTCTGACATTCCTCTTGAACTCGTCCCAACTCTTTTGAAACAACCGTTTGAGCTTCTGCCGTATTTTTTGACATAGTAGAGACTATCGCCCCTCTTTACCTTGATTGAGATTATCGTTTTTCCATCTACTTCAAAAGAATCCAGCGAAGCGAATCTTTCGGGCGCAGGCAATATCTCGTTCGTCAGCATATCCGAAAATCTAAGTAAAGCCTCGTCGGCGTTTTGAACGCCAACAACAGTCCCATCGTTTTTAACACCTATGTATATCGTTCCTTCACATGTGTTTAAAAAGGCGACAATCTCATTGATAATCGTTCCGCTTTTCGGATTTTCTTTTAATTCGGTATGTTGATCCTCTTTAAAAACCATGAAATATCACCTCGCCTTTCTCTAATCCGAATTTTATCATTTAGGACTTTTTTAATCTAGGATTATCACCGATATTTTATTGCACCATTTATTGCACCATTTATTGCACCATTTATTGCGCTTATATCTGCATCACTATTTTGGAAATGCTTCGTTATTTACTATAGTTTTTCTGCACCATTTATTGCACCATTTATTGCACCATTTATTGCACCATTTATTGCACCATTTATTGCACCATTTATTGCACCATTTATTGCACCATTTATTGCACCATTTATTGCTTCATTCAAGCAATCTTATCTTGCTATTAAGTAAAGGTTTCCCAATCCGATTAACCCAGCAGCCCGAGCTCCTCGAGCAGCCCGAG
>CAVIFQ010000009.1:0-65642 GCA_963642055.1 Roseburia hominis
CTCGGGCTGCTCGAGGAGCTCGGGCTGCTGGGTTAATCGGATTGGGAAACCTTTACTCAAATGAAGCGAAGAGCCGGGTATTCTTCTTAAGCGATAACCCTTATTTCGTGCGCAGAAGCTACATCAAAGACGTTTATGCCTTGTATGATGCGGTTTTCCCGCTTTCCAAAGAGAAGTTCGATTCGCTTATCTCTTTCTTTTCTCTTCCCCTTAATCGAAGGGTCGATACCTTCTCAAAAGGGATGTTACGGCAGCTTTTCCTTGCCATCGCTCTTTCTAGCGACAGCGATTTCTATTTGCTCGATGAGGCCTTCGATGGACTTGATCCGCTCGTCGTGAATGAAATCGGGCGGCGCATCATCGAGATGAAAGACGAGAAAAAGACCTTCATCATCTCTTCGCACAATATCGCTTCCCTTCATGCTTTAGTCGATGAATTCATCATCATCCATAAAGGCGAGCTCACTAGCCAAGGCGATGAAGAAGCCTTATCCGATACCTTCGTGAAATATCAGATATTGAGCGAGAAAGAACTCACTTTCGCGCTTCTAAAAGAGCATGGCTTAAAGCCCGTCAGCGTGAATAAACTCGGCTCTATCTATCACGTCGTCTTCGTGAAAGAAGGCGATTTGAAAGAGAAAATCGAGGAGCTCTTCCACCCATCGTTACTTGAGGAAGTGCCTCTCGATGCCCTTGAGCTTATCGCCATCGAGATGAAACACGCGGAAAACGAGGATAAATAGATATGGATAAAAGAAGATTCATCAAACAGCAGATCAAATCCGATCTCCTTTTCATTATCGTTTTCGCGGCCTTCGCTCTCCTTTGGGGATTGCTTGGGGCAACGCACGTCACCTTCTATTCTTCAGGTGCCATTTTCTTGTATCAAAACACCAATCTCTCCTATTCAGCTTTCTTCCCCTTCCTTTTTGCCTCGATTTACCCGCTCACCATTTTCACTTACCGTTACGATAAGCCCTCGACCGACTTTTTCTTTCAGATGCCGATCGATAAGCGTTACATCAAAAGGGTGCGCTTACTTATCGGGTTAATCGCTCTTTTCCTTTTCTTCACCGTCAATTTCTTCTTGGATATGGCGATCGTGGCGGTGCGTTACGTCAATTCCCCAGAGCTTCCTGACGAATATATCCATAGGCTCGATTACAATTTCCTCGGTTATCTAGTCGCTTATCCGCTTCTGCTCATCTCTTTCTTCGTGGCTTTTGGGGTCTCTGCTTTCTTTGCCTCTTTATCGAACAACAAGAAAGATATGGTCTTGATGACGGGTTTTGGACTCCTCGCGCTTTTACTCGCTTTCTTCTCTTTCGTTTCTTTGATTCTCTCCTTTGTTGGTGAGCTTCCTTCTGATTATACAGACGCCATCAATGTCCTCAATTTCTCTTTATCGCCTTTGACGACCCTTTTTGATGCCATCAGTTGGTCCGAGAATCTCATTCTTGGTTATTCCTCTTATTATGTGGATGGGTTAAAGGCCATTCAGATCGTTTTATATGTTCTAGCGGTAGCGATTGGCATCTTCGGTTTCTTCTTCGCCTTCTTTAGCAAAGAGAGAAGCGGGGAGGATGCTTCTATGAACGGGGGATATAACGCCTTCACCATCCTTTTGCCGCATTTATGCTTCTTTTTCCTGGGGCTAGCTGCGAGCAGTAGATGGGCTTATGAGGTCGCTTATAGCTCTTATTTCATCGGCGCCTCGATTATCACTCTGGCTTATCTAGTTGCTTACTATTTCCTTCTTTGCCTCTATTACAAGCGCCTTAAACTCAATAAGCGCGATTTATACGCCTATATAGGCGTTTCGGTAACGTTTCTGATAATGGCTATCTCTATTTTGCTCGCTAGCCCAAAAGGCGTTTAAAGGGAAAACCGGCTTAGAAAAAACAGTATCAAATGATATGGCGATTGTTTTGACATTGTCGACACTTTTGCCTAATATCACCAATGCCTCTGTTTTAGGCAGTGATTATAAAATCCGCGATTTAGGCCTAGATTGCCTAAAAGAGGCTTTTTGCCCTCCGTTTCTCACATATTGTTAACGTATGCCCCTTTGTTAAAAAGGGGATTTATACGATAATAGAGGCATGAAGCAAAAACGCGTCATCTATTATAGTGATCTCAATAACGACGATTTCGCCCGCACCCAGAATATCAAGAAAAAACCCCTTCCGGAGAACTTCAAATATCTCAGGAAAAAGAACTATCTTTTCCGTATCACCGGATGGATCATTTATCGACTGGCTCTCCCTTTCGTTTGGCTATATGTCAAAATCGCCTGGGGACAGAAAGTGGTGGGCAAGAAACGCCTTAAAAGATCGCATCTTCGCGGTGGTTTTTTCCTATACGGAAACCATACGCAAGAGGCGGATGGCGTGATACCGCACGCTTCGATCTCTTCCCCAAAAAGGACTTTCACGGTTTGCTCGCAGGATACCGTCAATATCCCCGGCATCAGGAATCTCGTGATGATGCTCGGCGCTCTCCCCGTGCCTAAAACGCCAAGCGAAGCCCAACGCTTTTTGGAGGCTGTCGATTATCATTACAAAAGAGGCGGGGTCATCCTCATTTACCCTGAAGCCCATATTTGGCCTTATACGACGATCATCCGCGATTTCCCCGATGCGAGTTTCTCTTATCCAGCGCAGTTGAATGCGCCAGTCGTGGCTTTCTGCAATACGTATAAACAAAGGAAACTCTTCCGGAAACTCCCACCGAAAATCGTCACCCATATCAGCGCGCCCATTTATCCCGATACTTCCTTGCCTTTGCGCGAAAGAACACATGATTTAAGGGAACAAGTCCACAATTTCATGATCGATGCCTCGGGCTCCTTGGATAATTACGAATACATCCGTTACGTCTATCGCCCGGAAAAGAAGGAAAAATAGAGTGCATATCTTTTCAAGAGGGTATCGAAAACGCTTATAATTGACCTAATCCATAAGGAGGAATTAACACAATGGAATTAAAAGGTTCGAAAACCGAAGCCAATTTGCTTGCCGCTTTCGCTGGCGAAAGTCAAGCCCGCAACAAATACACCTATTTCGCGAGCAAAGCGAAGAAAGAGGGATATGAGCAAATCGCCGCTCTTTTCCTAGAGACCGCGGATAATGAGAAAGAACACGCGAAAATGTGGTTCAAATACCTCGAAGGCGGAGCCATCAAAAGCACCATCGATAACTTAGAGGAAGCCGCGAATGGCGAGAACTACGAATGGACCGACATGTATCCGGAATTCGCCAAAGTCGCGGATGAAGAGGGATTCAAGGAAATCGCCGCCAAATTCCGCATGGTCGCCGCGATCGAAAAGCATCACGAGGAGCGTTACAAGAAACTCCTAGAGAAAGTCAAAGGCGGAAAAGTTTTCATCAGCGAAGATGTGGCCGTCTGGAAATGCCGCAACTGCGGACATATCGTCGTTGGCAAATTCGCGCCGGAAATTTGCCCCGTCTGCGCTCACCCGAAATCCTATTTCGAGCTGAACGCCACCAATTATTGATCGTCCACTCCTTTCAGGGGAAAGAGCCGATTTGCCCTCGGCTCTTTTCTCTTCTTTCGCTAGATAAAACGCGTAATTTCCTCCTTGCAATGCACGCTTCACTTGTGGATAATAACTAGGCGCCTAGTTGGATCATTGGTGTAGCGGTCTAACATGTCTCCCTGTCACGGAGAAGATCACGAGTTCGAATCTCGTATGGTCCGCCAATTAGCGTTCTTCCCTTTATTAGGGGCTGGCCCGGTAGCTCAGATGGTAGTAGCAAAGGACTGAAAATCCTTGTGTCGCCGGTTCGATCCCGGCTTGGGCCACCATTAAAATCGATTGGCTTGATGAAAATCAGGCCTTTTTTGTTGCTTTAGGAGCGCTTCTTCCCTTTGATGTCGCACAAGAAAAGGCTAATGAGCATGAGACAGGGGAAGATGATCGCGCATAAAACGCCCATCCTTAAATCGCCGCCGAAGGTCTCGGAGAGTAAACCGGCGAGAGTCGGCCCAGCCGAGCAGCCGATATCGCCCGCTAAAGCGAGCATCGCAAATAGGACCGTCCCGCCGTTTTTGATGGTCGAGGAGGCTTTGCTGAAGCTCCCTGGCCAAAGAATACCGACAGAGAAGCCGCAGATGGCGCAGCCTACTAGGCTGATCCAAGGCACGGGCACTAAAGCGATAAGTAGATATGATCCTATGCATAGACCAGCGCTGATTTTCATGAAGAGACTCAGATTCATCCGCTCGCCGAATTTGCCGTATATGAGTCTGGCTGTCCCCATCAAAATGGCAAAAGCCATGGGGCCAGTGAGGTCGCCGATGGTTTTTGAGACTCCCAAACCTTGCTCAGCGAAAGTGGAAGCCCATTGGCTCACGGCTTGCTCACTCGCGCCAGAGGCTACCATCATGAGCATCAATACCCAAAAGATCGGCGTTTTGGCTAAGTCGAGGAAACTCGCGCCTTTCTCGCCTTCTTCGATAACCGGATATATAGGGACGAAAATGAAAAGAACCATATTCAGAAGGGGAAAAGCAGCCCAGATAAGGGCTAGAACCCTCCAGTTATTTATCCCGCATACGGCGAAGAAAATGGTCGATAACAATACAACTCCGACATGCCCCCAGCAGTAGAAAGAGTGGAGGAGGCTCATCGCTTTCTCTTTGTTTTCGGAAGGGCAGGCTTCCACAATCGGGCTCAGCAAAACCTCGATCAAGCCGCCGCCAATCGCGTAAATGATGACGGAGATGAGAATGCCGACGAAAGCATTAGGCAATAAATCAGGTAGGAACGTCAAACAAGCGAGGCCTGCTGCGGCGGAGACGTGCGCGATGATGACCGAGGTCCGGTAGCCGATCTTATCGACGAAAAGGGCCGAAGTCATATCAATCAATAGCTGTATCAGGAAATTGATGGTGATGAGGAGAGTTATGCTCGCTAAATGGATACTATAAGTCGACTGAAAAGTGACGAAGAGCAAAGGCACGAAATTATTGACGATCGCTTGCACGATATAGCCGATGAAGCAGGCGTTAATCGTCGCTTTCGGATTGGTTCTCAAGCTTGTTTTCTCCACGAGGAAGAATTATATCTTGGCATTTTCTGAAAGAAACTCATTTCGCCCAAAACCATCTTTATAAGAAAAATGAAAGAGTCCACAAATTAAGTTGGATTTTATGAAAACCCTGCAGAACGCTGATGGATTTGATGAAAATGCAGCGATCATAAGGGAAGGCAGCAAGAATTAATTAGGAATGAGATGGTTCCATTTCGATAAGAAAAAAGCGAGCCTATAGGCGTAAGCAATGGCCTAAGACTCGCTTGAAGATGGCTAGTCTTTTATGCAATCCATGGTGATGATTCTTAGAGCGAGCGAATCATCGACTCCCACTGGTTTGTAGATAGCGAATTCAAGCATGACTTTGTCATTTCCTTCTTCGTCGAGGAAGTAGTAAGTGACCCAATTGCCATTACCAATGAATTCATTTGTTACGCGATTATAAAGAGAAACATTCGTCCACTTACCGGCATCTCCGATTCTTATTTCGTATTTTGGCGGCACCAAATAGGTCTCGACGAGATCTTCAAGCGCTTTAAGAGTCACGCCAGAGGAAGCTATATTTTCGAAGGTGAGCGTCGCTGAGTAGATAGTTAAGCCTGGATCGGAAATATCGACTTTTTCAGGCATTTCATATCCTTGCTCAGCCAAATAGTCCAAGACAACGTCCATCGTCACACTCGGCGAATAATCATCGAAAACGGTGGCCACAATGGTGCAAGTGGCTTTTATCGTTTCGCCATCGACATTTATGGTGGCGGTGAGAGTGGCGGTAGAGCCTTCCGCGACATCCTTGCCGCATTTAACAATGCCTTTTTCTTCATCAACCGAGAAGCCTGGAACATCAGATTCGATGCTATAGGTGACATCATACGGAAGCATGTCTTTGATAATGGTTGTCGTTACCTTTGAGCCAGCATTGACCTCATATGTGTCTTGATAGAATTTTAATTCGGGGGTATGCGCTTTTTTGCAGCCGCCGTGGATGAAAATGGTGGTATTGCTATAGTCGTAATAGGTGGATTCAGTGCTGATGGTAATGGCGACTTTTCCGTCTTTATCCTCGAAAGTGATATCCGAGGAATCGGAAGAAATCTCACGATGATACGATTCGGAGACAAGCAGTTTGTCGTAGGCTAGAGCGGATAAATAGTTCTCTTTGTCCTCGATTTCGATTTTGATGCCAGCTTGAGCATTGGCTAAAGAAGAGGCAAGGTTCTTTATGTCTTCTTCGGTCGGATTCTTAGGAAGATCGCTATAGGCAGCCGGATATTGTCTTATGTCTGAAAGATAATATTCGTAGCACTCTTTGACGTATTCTTCATCTTGGATGTTATACTTCAGCCCTTTGCTCGTGCATGAGGCTAGATCAGTAAAAGCCGGCAAGTCGTAATGATCGACGCCCAAGATGTCCTTGATGGTGGAAGCTATCACCTCACTTGGCCAAGAGCTAGAGAAAGTGCTCGTGGGAGTCGTCTTTCTGACAGAAACAACGATGCTTGTTGCTTTGCCTTCATCATCGTATGTTGATTCATTGACCGTCACTGCGACCGTCTCATTGAAATCGACGTACGGCATGCCATACCCTTTTTGACTTAAGTGATATGTTTTTTCAAGTTTGCTTGTGTAGTCCCAAGTCGGGTTTTCGATAGAAGTATTGCCCTCAAGGAAATAAGTATCGCCTCTTACGTAGGTGCGGAATTCCACATTTTCTTCGGTATTTCCGAATATTGGGAGCTCGATGCCAGTGACTTCTTTTATCTGAGCGACGAAATCGGTTGGCCAAGAGCTGTGCTTCACCGGGTTAGCGGTGTAAATGAAAGTAAAGCTATTACCGTATACGTAACGGAGCGTGGCATCGATTGTGGCGCCATCATCCAGTGTCTTTTCTAAGCAGTAACAGTGATACTCATTGCTCTTTTCCTCATTTTTGACGTAACCATCGACAATAAGCGCTTTGTAGTAGTCGTGAGTCAGATCTTCGGCGTAGAGATCAGATAAGATAACGACATTCGGATAGCCTCCATTAGAGATGCCGAAGTTGCTTCCCATGGAAATATAAGGAAGATCATCGCCAATGGCGTTTTTGATGAAATCCGCATCATCGGCGCTGAAACTATCGGCTTTCGCAGCTTCATAAGACAAATCGTTGTAGCATTGGATGATGCAGCAGGAAGGATCGATTCCACCGTTGGTAAAGGACGATTTTTTGAAGAGGTAGACGATTTCATAGCCTTTTTTGTTTGTTTCGTCCTTTTTGGTGGCCACCGTGTAATTGATGCCAGAGGTATCGGTTTGATTGGCCTCGCCATCATATCCTACGTTGATATCCCAACCGTCTTCGGCGAGCATCTTGTAGTAGTCGCCCATGCGATATTTGACGGAGTTGTCGCGAATCTCTAGGTATTTGCTCCCGCCATCCTCTTCAACTTCCTTAAAAGTGATCGTATCCCCTATCATCTTGCCAGGGAAAGGAATGACGGAACCGCAGTATTCCTTTAGGAGTTCTTTCTCTTCATTGCTCCAATCTCTCCCATCATCGTAATTGTAGGAAGAGGACGAGGAAGAAGAGGGCAAAGATGAGGAATCCCCGTTATTCTCGCCAGCGCAGCCAGTGGATAAAATGGCCATCGTGGCTAATAGCAATATGCTTCTTTTCTTCATAATCGACGCTCCTGATATTAGTGATTCTCGGTGCCTATTGGGTAAAGACACACAAGGGGTACTTATATACTTATTGAAAATAAAGTAAATTTTTTTCTCGTGGATTTGCTTTTTATTTTCATCATTTTGGGAAGATTCATCGAAAATCGGCTTATCTATAAGCCCATGTCGTATAATTTAGCGGAAAGAGGACAGCAAGAATGAAAAAAGATCTCAAAGTGGCGCCGTATCTGACGCCGATGATGGTGCAAATGATCGCCACCTATAATGAAGACGGCTCCGTCGACTGCATGAATGCGGCTTGGGGAGGGATCCTCGATTACGATTTATTGGTTCTTTCTCTCGATGAAAGCCACAAGACGAGCGATAACATCAAACGCAATAAGGCTTTCACGTTGTCTTTGGCCGATTTAGCCCATCTTAAGGAATGCGATTATCTAGGGATGATAAGTGGCAAAGTCAAAGCGGATAAATTCACGAAAGCCGGTTTTACCGCCTCTAAAAGCGACAAGGTGAATGCCCCGATCATAAATGAATTACCGCTTGCTCTTGAATGCGAAGCCATAAAAATCAGCAACGACGAATTAGGCTTTTTGGTTTACGCCAGGATCAAAGGCGTGAAGTGCGAAACGAGCGTCTTAGATAAAGATGGCCATATCGATTCAACAAAGCTAGGCAGCGTTGGCTGGAGTCAAATCGACTCATCTTATTACGAGGTTGGCAAGAAAGTCGGCAAAGGCTTCGCGCTTGGCAAAGAGCTTCTCGATAAGTAGAGCCCAAATTTAAAATCCCAACATTTTGCAAATATCTTCGCAAAACTGCCACGCTTTTTTGGCTTTCGCTGGAGATTTGACGTCGAAATGCCTTCGTTAAAATAGGCATCGGCGTTTTTTTTGATGCTCTGATGCACGTCCCTAGTTAGATGAGTTCGATCTTCAATTTCTGAGTCCGCAATTAAAAATTTCGAACGTAAATCATTTTAAAAATCCCCTCGAGTTCATTGGCTTAAGGCATGTTGCAAAGATGTTGCAAACCATGTTGCAAAGATGTTGCAAATCGTGTTGCAAGCATTTTTCCAGATTCAGGCAATAAGCTAGGTATTATCGGATAAAAATGATGAAAACCAATGTTGCAAGTATGTTGCAAGTATGTTGCAAAACAGCGTGATGAAAGGTGAGGGATGTGTGCAAAAATAATGTGCTAAATTTAAGGAAGGGTTATGAGCAAGCTTTAGAAGATACGCTCGATATCACTAATAGACAAAGAGAGATTCTCGACATTCTCACCAGTTCTAAAGATATCACGCAAGAGGAGATTGCGGATCAGCTACAGGTCTCCCGTTACACCGTGATGAGGGACCTCAAGTCTTTGAAAGAAAAGGGTTTGGTTTTCAAAGACAAGACGAAGGAGAAAGGAAGTTGGCAAATAGGGAAGGCCCACTAAAAAACTTTTTCAGCAAGAACACAGATAAAATAGCAGAAATGCCCATACTATCGGGTTTTTTGATTTATATTTTTGTTGTATAATGCGTTGTATAATAGTGATTGGTTGAACGACGGCAGTAACAAAATATCCGAGTTTTTTAAGCCTGACGTTGTTTGTTTATGTCGATGCAAAATTGCTGATTTCGTACTTCGTCGATCGAAGACGATTTATTAGGCGATCAACTTCGTTACGAAAGAATCAACAGGCTTGTTTACCCCTAGATCCTCACTTCGTATAATCAAGCAGGGGCGAGCTTTGCCCTAATAAATATTCATTAGACAAAGAGTGAGAGATTGCCATGATTCTTTATTGCGACACGGTCAATAATTTCATCAATAGCTGCAACGGTGATAATCCTATCATCGGCCAGATGCTTTTGAATAAGTTCAAGGCCAATAATCTCAGTGGCGGCGGGAGCAGCGAATACAATTCCTGGATCCATTCTTTGCCGAAAGTGGCAGAGGCTTTGAAAGATGAATCAATCCCGAAAGAAGCCAATGTCGGCGTCGAATATAAGCTCATCGATACCAAGCAAAGGGTCGATTTCCTCATTTACGGGAAAGACGAGAGAGATATCGAAAACGTCGTCCTCATTGAGCTCAAGCAGTGGAGTTCGGTGAAAAGGTCCTCTTTGAAAGACTACGTGAATACCGATGGAGGGCACGGGAGCGATGATTATTGGCATCCATCCTATCAAGCCTATAACTACGCGAACATCATGAAGGCATTCAACGAGTATATCTACACCAATGGCGTTGAGGTGAATGCCTGCTCCTATCTCCACAATATGCCTGAAGGCTATAAAGGTATCATCGGCGATGATAAAGCTTTTCCTCTCATTCATGTGGCGCCGTCATTTTTGGAAGACGACCAGAAGAAACTGAGCGAATTCATTTCTCGATACATCAAAAAGCCCTATAAAGAGACTTTATACGAAATTGATGGCTCGAAGATCAAACCGAGCGAGTGTTTCTCGAAGATGGTATCTGATTCCATTCAAGGCAAGCCATTCTTCTCATATGATGCTGAGCAGTCATATTCCGTGGCCAAAATCGTCAATGAGGTGCAAGAGGCTTTAAAGAAGGGCGAAAGAAGGACACTCATCATCAAAGGAGGACCAGGAAGCGGCAAATCAATCGTCGCCATTAATGCGCTGGGGCAGTTGCTACATCCTAACGATGGGAGCGAGAGGAGAAATGCCTGTTACGTCACCGCCAATTTCACGCCCCGAACCTATTTTGGCGATGTTTTAGCGGACGATTTCTCAAAGAAAGCCATCAAGGAATTATTCAAGACGCCAGCGGCTTTCGCGAAATCCAGCGCCTACGATTTCGATTGCATCATCGTCGATGAGGCTCACCGCATGCTCAAATGGAAATTCGGTTGGGGGTTAGGGAAAGAGGTCGATGTCATCGATAAGCTCTTCAATGCCTCAAGAGTCAATGTCTTCTTGATCGATGAAGATCAAGTCGTGACCACATCCGATGATTTATCCATCAAGCAAATCAAGGAATATGCCGATAAATATGGCTCTAGAGTCATTGAAGACACGAGGATGATTCTCTCTTCGCAGTTCAGGTGCGTGGGTGGGGAGCGATACATCGATTTCGTGAACAAGATCCTTGGCTATACGAATGAATTCGTCTCCCTCAAAGGCATCCATTACGAGGTCAAGATCATGGAGACGATGGGCCAAATGATGAAAGAGTGGGAGAAGAAGCAGGAAAGCGGCCACCAGCTGCGCCTTATTGCCGGTTATACCCATGAATGGGTGAGCCAAGATGATGATTCCGCTTATGATTTTGATTACGAGGACGGGAAAGTCCTCCTTAAGTGGAACGTCAAAAAAGCCGATCGCGCCGCCGTGCTTGATGATACGCAAGCCAAGAACGTCTTCTGCATTCACACCATTCAAGGACTAGAGGTCGAATACGCTGGCGTCATTATCGGGAAGGATATCACCTATAACAAAGAAAAAGGCCAAATCGAATTCCATCCGGAGATGAACGCCAAAAGCGATAAAGCTAGTGGCATCAGAACCGCTCCTCCCGTTTTAGCGGAAAAGCTCATCAAAAATACCTACAAGGTCCTTTTGACAAGAGGCGTCAAAGGAACCTACATCTACGCTGAAGATGAATCTTTACGGGAATACCTCAAAGAGATAGTGAAGTATTGAGATACCGTCTTTCTTTTGACGTATGCATTAAACGCTGATCACGTTTTTAATGCGTTATATCTTGAATGGTGGTCAATGAAGGGCCACGTCCATAACTCGCAGATGGTTTTATCATTGGTTCACTTTTAATAAATTTGGACTGTAACTCCAAATTTATTAAAATTCCGACGCAAGCAGCGCAAAAAGAGTGTCATTCTTCGAACGCCGAAAGTGCGTTTTGGTAGAAAAGTACCCCCACAAAGTTACCAAAATAATATAATAAACATGCATTTTGGTAAAGATAAGCAGGGGATTCGATGAATATGAGCAACATCAAGACGCTTATAGGCAGAAATGAAGAAATAGATGTCTTGAGGGATTGCTTGGCATCCAAACAGCCACAATTCCTGGCTATTTATGGAAGAAGGGGCGTTGGGAAAACACATCTAGTAAAGCATTTTTTCGATGGGCGATTCTCTTTTTATTCGACGGGGTTCCCTCATAGTAACAAGAGAGATAGTTTATGCGCTTTCTCCGAATCGCTGATTTCATATGGCTATCATTTGGATAATGAGCTTAAGGATTGGTTCCAGGCTTTCTCTTGTTTGAAGGCTCTTTTGAATTCGCCTGATTGTTACCGAGACGAAGAGACGGGCAAGCGTATTGTTTTCCTTGATGAGCTTCCTTGGATGGATTCGAAAGGGAGCGACTTCAAGCCGGCGCTTGATTATTTTTGGAATACATACGGATCAACGGAAAACGATCTGCTTCTTATTGTCTGTGGATCAGCTACCTCTTGGATCATCAATAATATCTTAAAAGACGTCGGTGGATTCTATAACCGCATCACCAATCTGATTCATTTGTTGCCTTTCAATTTGAAGGAATGCCTCGCTCTAGCGAAATTAAAGGATCTCGATTATGACGCACCGACAATTTGCAGAGCCTATATGGTTTTCGGCGGAATCCCGTATTACTGGAATCTTTTAATGCCCTCCAAAAGCCTTGATCAGGAAATCAATCGTCTTTGCTTCTCGGAGAGTGGGGCTCTTCGTTACGAGTTTCCGAATTTGTTCAGCTCTTTGTTCTCGAAGAGCGAGAAGCATCGATCCATCATCGAGGCCCTATCAAAGAAAAGCTCCGGACTCACGAGGAACGATTTGATCGATATGGGTCTAGAAAGCGGTGGGAACAATCTCACGAAGTGCTTGGAGGAACTAGAGCAATGCGGATTCATCAGACACTTCAATAGGCCCAATAAAGCCAATAACTGCTTTTATCAAATCATCGATCCCTTCACGCGTTTTGCTTTGAATTTCATTCAAAAAGAGAAGACGAGCTCTTGGCTTACTTATATTGATTCCCCTTCCTATTATGCGTTTCTTGGGAATGCTTTCGAGACCCTTTGCCTCAACCATATCAAGGAGATAAAAAGCGCCATCGGGATTTCAGATATCGAAACAAATGAATATTCCTGGCGGAGCAAAAGCCACACTCCAGGTGCGCAGATAGACCTGCTTATCGATAGGAAAGACGGCATCATCAATCTCTGCGAGATGAAATATGCCTCTTCCGCTTTCCTCATCGATAAGAATTACGCCGCGAATCTCGAAAACAAGAAGGTGGCGTTTATCGAGGAGAGCAAAACGAAAAGCACCGTACGCTTGGCTTTTATCAGCCCTAAAGGGGTTAAGAGTAACGAGTATTCTTCTTCGATCAGGAACGTTGTCACTCTCGACGATCTATTCAAATAGGCTTTGGTTATTGCGTTTTGAGTAGGCAACTTGATGCATACAAGAATATCTTGGATTCATCGAATCTTTTGCCGAATAGTTGCTTGGTCAATGGCTTGAAAAGAAAAGGGTTTATCTTCGCTTCACGTAGTAGCCGCCGTTTTTGGGTGCTCCTATGAATTCCACGTAATCCGCCAAGTTGCGCTTGAGCGAGTTTTTGACCATGTCGAGAGTGGGGTTGAAGTGATATTTCCGCATGCCTTTTTGAATCTCGGTGGCATTGCACCCTTCGTTCTTCTTTATGTAAGTCAAGATCATGATTTCGATTCTCGATAGTCTTTTTTGCTCACTTCGCTCATATTCCTTTGATTCCTTTTCGTTATCTTTCCGGTAATTGAGATTGGGGAGAGTGAGGATGAAGAAATTGTCGCTTGGCTCAAAGAGCGGTTTCCTTTCTGAGTCCCTATAAGCATCAAGAATCTTATGGATGCCGGTGCCGAAATTTTCGATGTAGCCAAGCTTATTGAGGATATTGACCAAACCGGGGTTTCGATACGTCTGGACATCGTTTAGGATATGCCCGAGCCTCGCTTCATATATCCCGCCCGGATTGATGATTCTGACCTTATCAATGAAAAACTCGATTTTGATGTTTGACCTGATGAAGTAATTCGCGTGGGCGAAAGCGTTCAAGATAGCTTCGCGCAAGGAAGCCCCGGGATAAGAGCTGGTTTCTTTCCTTGCCCAGGAGTTTTCGTCGATTATAGAGGAGACATCATTGTAGTTGCCCGCTTTTTCTAGGACGTTATCAAGGATTTTAAGCAGAGAGCCACTGTATTCCTTTTTGACCAAGAAGTTCCTACTTTCGTCGTATTTGGCGAGCTTCACGATGAGAGGTGACTGATCGGACATCCATAAGGCGAGATTCGTGTATTCGCCTCTTTTGTTTATCATCCTTAAAGAGGTCATGTTGCCCTCATCAAGAAGAAGATTATGGTTTAAGCAAACCTCCTTGAAATAAGAGAAAGTGAGTTCCTGCTCTTCGGAGATATCTTCTTCATAGTTACAGTGCCTAGAATCGAGGATCATCAAAAGGATCTCGCTTTCATCTACCATCACCGAGGAAGTCCCTACTCTTTTGTAGACTCCGCTCGACCTAGGTCCTTTCTCTTTCAGATAGTAGGGCTTATAGGCGCCTTCTTCGATATCGATGACGAATACCCCGTCATCGTTAAAATGATAATGGATGAATTTCGAGACGTTTGGATAAAAGGCATCGTTGATCCAATTCGATATCTTCTCCTCCATCTCATCTTTCTCTTTTTCGCTCCAAACGGCTTCAACTTCTCCTTCATCAGTAACGCCAACGTAAATCGTACCGCCTCTTGTATTGAGGAAGGCGATGATTTCCTTTTTCGTATCGTCAGTCAAAATCTCTTTGAGCTCGCTTTTCGCGGATTTTACGTATTTCATGCTCACCCTCCTTTTACTGGGTCACCAAAATATAATACATGTTGACCCAGTAAATCAATAAGCAAGCAAAAAAATTAAGAGAGTATTGGATATTTACAAGGTCATACAGAGTCAATGCATCTAAATATTTCCAGCTATTTTTATTGTGACACGCTTGAGCGTTTCGCCAAAATTTTTGTTGTATAATGCGTTGTATAATGAATGCCTCTTAATTGCTTTTGTGGCCCTATAGGCAAGGAGACTCACCGTTTATTTAGCATCAAAATCTGTCGAGGTCAGTTTTGATTTTCAGTAAGCAGGATTCGATCTGCTTCTTCATTTCCTGAACTTTGTTTTTCTCTTCACTCATGGCTTTATAGTCGATTTTGTATTCCTTGAGATACCAATTGTCGGAGTATTCGTTTCGCTCTAGAAGCCCCAACTCTTCTTTACGCTCTTCGAGCTTTCTCCATATATCGGTTGTGGCCTTGACGGTTTTTAAATCTATAAGGATTTGATCGGTCGCTAAACGGTAATCGAGGTAGCAGATGGAGCTGAAATATTCTTCATCCCATTTGCTCTTTCCTTCAAAGGGGAACAAGGAATTGAGCTGCTCTGTCTGGAATTTGATCCAGTCATTGCTTTTAGGCATATTCGCCGGGTCATAGACGATCTTGCCTTCGGATGAGAGTGAAGATAAAGCCTCACGGATAATCTCGCCTTTCTTCTTCCAGAGGAAGTAGGCCTTCAAGGAATCTTTCTTTAGATAAATGACGAGTTGACTCGCCTCAATCCCGAATTCCTTGAGCAAAATGGCGGCGCATTGAATATGATATTCGGGCCGATAGTTCGTATAGACTTCGATATCTTCGCCAATCGAGGAGTACCAGTCTTCTTTTTCGGTTGAGTGACGGATGAAAGACTTCTTCGGTTTCCCTTTCCAGGGGTAGTAGTTTTCGCTCGCGAGCTTCCTCATCTTCTCGGGATACATCTCTAATAATGATTTTGCAACGCTTACGAGGATATCGGCGTAATTATTCACCGTCGTTTCTTTGCCGAAAAGTTTATAAGATACGGGTTTCCCGAAGCGGAAGATATCATCGCGGTCAAGCGAGCAGATTATTTCGACGGTGTCGAAGAATTTGATACCGCTTATATCGGGTTTCTCCAATCTGAATTTACTAGAGACAATCGAAGATAAACGCTCGCCACGTTTCTCGATTTCCTCTTTGCCGAAGCTCACTTGCTCAGGATCGAAATCCTTATTGAGCACGACGAACTTGGAGTCGTCCGTCTTTAGGAGGATATCCCTCTTCTCGATGAAGGAGTTATTCGACATGACGCTGTTCTTCTTTTGGGAACTGAGCGAGAGATTGCCCAAGGTATTGAGGTATTTATTATGGATATCTTCGTAATCGCTCCCAAGCGTAGCGATCCACTCCTCACTCAAAGTCTGGGGCATTATATGCTCCACCGAGACGCTTTTGGCGAAGGTGAATTCGTTATAGGGTTCAGGGTATCTCCCATTTTCGATCTTATAGAGGAGATAAGTCGAGAATTTCACGTTTTTGTAGATCTCAGCCGTTTTGAGGGCTTCTTTCGTCTCGCTTTCGCTCCTTAAGCGGTCATTGGTCTCTAGCTGAGACAAGAAAGCATATATTGCCTCATAGTATTTGCTCTTGTTGCCTTCGATTTTATAGACGCGGTTATATAGGCTCAGCATGAAGCCGCGGAGAGAGCGCGTGGGAACGCCGCATATCGTTCTCCTCACTAGATATACGATGATGAGATTGATGACTTTATTCAGAGTATCTTCATCGATTATCCCTGCCTCTTTATCGAGGAATACCCTCATCAAAAACGGGTAAGCGGTGCTTTGCCCCATATCGCGGAGCTCTTGCATGAGCATGTTCGTGCTTGCGGAAAATGAAGGGGTATCTCTAAGGAAGGGCTGATAGATTTTCGCTACGTTATATAGATCGATGAGGAGTTTTTCTTTGTTTACGGATTCCTCGTTTCTTGATTCTTCGTTGGCGAAGCGGACGTATTCGCGGTAGATATCCTCGTAATTGATGGCGTAGCCCTTCTTCATCATCAAATAGTCGAAGACGAAGCTCTCCATGCTCTCTTCGCCGATGATGGTATCCTGGATAGCCTTCCAGTATTTCTTATAGAGTTCCTCCTGATCAGGAGCGGACATAAGCAGATAATTCCTGATCAAATCGGCATTGGAGAGTTTGATGCCAAGCGAGTTTATGCTCTCGAAAATAGCCTGGGAATCTTCGTCTTTTTCTAGCTTGATGACCACGACGATGAGGCGTTTCAAACCCTTGAGGATAATGTTTCTCGCATAATCCCCATCGACGCAGTCTTTCTTCAGCCTCTCATAAATGGTTTTGAAATTGCCATAGAGGTTATTCTCTTCGTTTTTACTGATGCTTGGATTATTTTCGATTTCATTGAAGGATTCGGCTTTCATTATCGCTTCAAAGGTATCTATGTCATGTTCGCTTGGTTTCAATACGAGCCCCTTTTCGCGTTCCTTGGAGTTTATGTAGATATAATCCGGTATTTCCTCGTAGACGTATTTATACCCATCATCCTCAAGATGGTCTTTGCTTAGTAGATGGAGCGCTTTCAAAATGAGTATGATGGTCATCGTTCTCTGCTGACCATCCACAAGATGCTTTTTTTCGACGCCTATTCCGCTCCATTGCTGATAGATCAAAGTACCGGTGAAGTGCTCTTTGTTCGTTTTTCCGGCTTTTTCGATATCGTCGATGAGGCGGATAGACTGCTCGCTCGTCCACTTATATTTTCTTTGATAGATCGGTATGACGTATTGTTGATTGTTCGTCCCCAATAAGTCATTCAACAAAGTGATTTTGCCCGCTTCCATATCGCACCCCTTATTTTCGTGGCGGAGAATACGCTTAAGCCTTCTTCGCTTTGCGTTTTTCTCGCCGATAATTTGTCTAGATAAGTATCCCCCAATTTCTCCTGGCCATAAAGAGTGAATGGATTGGTTAATCGGTTTGACGACTTTTCTGCTTTTTGCCGATTTTGATGGCGAGAATCTTGAATAGCGATAATGAAAAAGTAGTGGGGCAATTGCGTGAAATCAAAGCGTTAGATCGACGGTTGACTGAGTGAGGGACGGCGCCTTACTGGTTAAATTCCTGTTGTATAATAATGTTGTATAATGGATTGCGCCTGAACGATATAGTGGCGGAAAAATCTAGGTTTTTTAGGTTTTGTAACCCCATATATTTTTGTCAGATGAGTTCGTTTTTTAGACGTTATTCGAGAGTAAGCGAACGCGAAAATGAATCACCTTATAAAGGCAAGAAATGCCAGCTGCTCCAGCTCTCTTAACGAGCTGCCTACAATTTATCACCAACCAATTTATCACCAACCAAAAATGAAAAAATGGTTGGTAATAAATCTATGTTCGTGATGCCTTTGATGAATAGAATGACAAAACGAGGCTAAATGTTCGTCCGCTGTTTTGAACGTAGGTTCAGCAGTTCACCTTCCAATATCCGGTTTTGTTTGAGCCGATCCTTTCGAGCATGTTCTCGTTTTTCAAGAACTTTATGTTTTTGTCGATCGCGGTTTCGCTCACGCCGATTAAAACAGAGAGGTCACGTTTGGTTATGCTCGGGTTATGCTTCATCTCTTCTAAGAGTTTGGTTCTATTTTCGCTCAGCCCGGCTTTGCTGTTGCTTTCGCTTTTGGCTTTGTTTCCGTTTTTCTTACCGACGATTCTATTCATATTGAAAGGAATCGTGACAACGATTGAATTGTCTCTGAATTCGAAGGCTTTCTTTGAATAAGTTTCAACGATTCTAGGCACGCCTCTTCCGGATTTATCGCTGATTCTCAGTTGAGCGAAAATCTCCGAGAGCTTATCGTTCACCGGCACCGATTCCCCAAGATAAAAGCCTTCGATGGTCTGGGCTGGGGCGATGCTGCCGCGTGAGAGGATCTCGATTCGATTCGAGAAAACCGAAATCATTGGCTCATTTCCGTTCACCCACTTGTTGTGCAAGACCGCATTCACGATAGCTTCGTTATAGGATTTGATGTCGAAGAGCGGAGATTCTTTCCTCTCTTCCTTACGGTTCGTCTCATCGGATTGGATGATGTTCAAGACATCGCCATAGTCCAATAGGTTCTTAAGTGAATAGAGAATGCAATCGAACCCGAACTCCTTTATCGCATATAAATCCGATCCCTTGCTCTCTCCTTCGAAAATCGAAAGGCGCAGCGGCAAATGGGAATTGTCCGACAATAGCTGCGCCAAGATGTTGTACTTCCCTTCGCTCGTGAGCAAGGAAAGATTCTTTTTGAAAGTGGCCTTCCTTAACTCTATCCCTTTCGATCCGTAATACATGAAAAGCTTCTCGAAAGTCAGATCTTGATAGATGGACTCCGTGTTCACGATAGTGGGGTAGCCAGTGTCTAAAGCCTTAAACAGTCTTTTCTCGAGCTCCGGATTGTCTTTGATCGACGTCTTCGAGGAGCCAATGCGAACATATCTTTCGCAATTAAAGGAGGTCGGTATGTTGGAGGCTGCACCGATTATGAGGATCACGACCCTATTGCCTTTTATTTCTCCTTCGATGAATTCCAGTTTGATCTTTGGGTTCAAGTTCCTATTAAGGTAATTCTGGTAGGGCTCTTTTTTATAATCCTGGAACTGATCGAAGTTCGTGTTCGTGAACTCATGGGTTTCATCATCTATTCCCCAAACAAAATAGCCTTCGCTTTTCCCAACGAGGGCGCATGAATTCGAGATTGCGCTGACGTATTCCCCGAGCTGAACTGGCTCAAACCAGTTGCTCTTGAACTCAAACCATTCGCGCTCTTTGCTGTATTGTCTTAGTTCATTGACGATTTTCTCGACCCTTGCATTATCGTTTTTCATCTACTGCCCTCCTTTTATTACCAACCATTTTATCACCAACCAAAAATGAAAAAAATGGTTGGTAATAAATTGTCGTTATTCCGTTATTTGTTTCTAGTGAATAGGCTTAAACGTGTCCCGATTATATCGTTATTTGTTTCCGCTGAATTCGTGCCTTTCATATCGAAAGACTAGGATAATGTCCGCTCATTTCATATCGGCGCGAAAGCGTTGATAAATGTCGACCGCCTTTTGACATCCGAGAGGCGACAACAAATAAGAGAATAATGACAAACTTCGGTTATTTTGGGGCCGTCAAGAAAGAGCCCCTATAAAAAGAAGGTGAATGATGATAAATTTAACTCGGTTCAAACCGAGTCGGATTAAACCGAGTAAAACAAGGAAGGATGGTTCAGCCATGAGATTCATCGGAAGAGAAGAGGAAAGCACGAAGATAAAGAAAGCCGTTGAGGCGGATGAGCTAAGAACCATTTTGATGTACGGGAGACGGAGAGTCGGGAAAAGCGAGCTCATCAAGCATGTGAGCAAGGATTATGCGGATAATACGATTTATTACGAATGCAAAGAGGTCTCGGAAAAGAGCAACGTAAGCGGCTTATGCGAGGTTCTATCCGATCGCCTCAATCTCCCAAAACTTGCTTTCGCAGATTTGGAGTCCACCCTCAAGTTCATCTTTGAACTATCCAAAACGAGGAAGCTCATTTTGGTGCTTGATGAATACCCATATCTAAAGAAAACAGTTTCAGGCATCGACAGCATCCTTCAATCATTGATCGATACCTATAAAGACGAGGCCAAACTCACTTTCATTTTGCTTGGCTCATATATCGATATCATGTCTTCGCTCTTAGAAGCGAGCAATCCGATGTATGGACGCGTGGATCTGACTATCGACTTAAAACCGATGGATTATTACGATTCGTCTCTCTTTTACCCTTCTTTCTCGAGCGAAGACAAAGTGAGGCTATATGCTGTTTTCGGCGGCATCCCTTATTACAACCGCCTGATTGATGAGACGAAAAGCGTCAAAGACAACATCAAAGAGCTCATCGCTTCTGATGGGGCCCGCTTAGAAAACGAGATTCCCCTCTGCTTAAGCGCGGAAATCAAGAAAATCGTGAACGCGAATGAGGTATTTGCCGCCCTTGCGAAAGGCTACTCAAAGTACGGCGATATCCTCTCGCAGTCCCATGTCTCGAGCGGACCGACGCTCGTCGATGTGCTCGATAAGCTCATAAAGATGGAACTCATCGAGAAAGTGAATCCCATCAATGAGGAGAATAACAAAAAGAGGACGAGCTACTCTATCTCCGATAACCTCTCCTTCTTTTATTATAGGTATATATTCAGCCACTCTTCAGAGATGAAGATAATGAGCGCTGAATCCTTTTACGATAAATACATCGAGCGTGATTTCGAGGAGCAATATGTGCCGCATCTTTTCGAAAAAGTCTGCAAAGAATACCTCATTAGGCAAAATAAAGCCGGGAAGATCGATCCCGTTCTCGAAAAGATCGGCAAATATTATTACGACTGCCCGAAAGAGCATAAAAATGGCGAGTTCGATGTGGTGAGCCTCGATAGCGGTGGCTATATCTTTTACGAAGCCAAATTCAGCAAGAAGCCAATCGATGATGCGACGATCGAAGAAGAGATAAAGCAAGTAGATATGACGGGATTAGACTGCTACAAGTATGTTTTTATCGGCAAGGAAATGAAGGCTAAAACAAAACGTGATGATGTAAAATTTATCAATCTAGATGAGTTTTACGGAGATTTTGGCGATTGATGGGTTTTATTCCCTTGATTTTTAACGAGGAAAGACGCTGATTTTTAATTACCGCTGGTTTCAGTTGCTGCTGTCTTCGCTTCATTCTTCCCTAACGAGGCAAAGACTTTTTTCTCGGTGCAGAGGATGGTCGGTATATAGACTAGATCTACAAGAATCCAGCTGATGGGGAAAGCCGCATATAGCCAGAAGATCGTATGGAATTCGGGGATATTGAAGAGAGTATATATAAAGAGGATACGCAAACCCGTGCAGCCTACTAGAGTGATGATGGCCGGGGAAGTGCTGTGCCTCATGCCGCGTAGATATGCCGCGCAGATGCCCATGATGCCATCAAGCCAATAAGTGAAGGCCATGATGAATAAGCGTTCTTGCCCAGCGGATAAAGCAAGCGAGAGATTGAGCCCTTCTTCATCGACCATGAAGACCCCAAGCATCTTTTTCGGCATAATCCCGCAGAATAAAGCAAAGATACCCCATGCGATGAGCATCCAGATAGTGGAGTACCAGAAGGATTTTCGGATATTCTCGACTTTTCTTGCCCCGTAATTTTGGCCGACGAAAGCCACGGTGGCAGCCGCGAAAGAGTCAATGAGGGCGAATAGGTAGCCCTCAACCTGCGCACTCGCGCTGGACCCGGAGATAATTTCGTTTATGCCAACGAGTTCCCCGTTGATGCGGTAATCGGTGATGGTATATAGGGATGACTGGATCAAGACGTTCGGGATCGAGAAAGCTAAACCTTGAATACCGGCGGGAAGGCCAATCGAGAGAATCTCTTTGAGGGCCAAAGAGTCGATGCGCATTTTCTTCCAGTGGACATAAGTAAAGCCCTTGCGGTTAAAGGTAAGGCAAACCACAACGAGCACCGCACTGACGAGCTCGCTTAAAACGGTGGCCCAGGCTACACCTGCCACATCAAGATTAAAGGAGATGACGAAGAGGAAATCGAAGGCCACATTTACCAT
This sequence comes from Roseburia hominis, assembly GCA_963642055.1. Lineage (GTDB taxonomy): Bacteria > Bacillota_I > Bacilli_A > RFN20 > CAG-826 > UBA4951. The sequence continues at coordinate 22,234 of CAVIFQ010000009.1, forward strand.
GCCAGAGGCCATTAAGATATAGAAAGGGCGTTTGGAATCCCCTAAAGCGCGCATGATCTGGGAGCCGTAGTTATAAATCATTAAGAAGGGCATGCCCACGAAATAGACGCGGAGATACTCAGCCGATTTATCGATGATGGCAGCAGGTGTCCCCATCCACTCAAGGAAATAATGGGAGAGGAAGAAGCCGAAGACGCCGACGAGTATACCCGTCAATAAGCCGATGATGAGCGAAGTATGGAGGATGCGCTCGGCTCTTTCCGGGTTTTTCGCGCCTTTGGCATTGCCCATCGCCACATTCGCCCCGAGCGGGATCGAGGTGAAGACGGTGATGATGAGATTGATGAGGACGCTGTTGCTACCTATCGCGGTCATCGATAAGGTGCCGCCTCCGAAATAAGTGACCGTCAATAAGTCGACGGTGGTGTAAAGAAGCTGGAAGATGGTCGTTAAGGCTAAAGGCAAAGCGAAAAGCGGTATTTTGAGGAACAAGTTGCCTTCCGTTAAGTCGTTTTCCTGTTTGTTGCGTTTGAAGAATGTTCTCATAGCAAACTGAGAGTCTACTCTCTTTTATCTCCCTTTCTAGCGAAATGCGACATATAAGAGCGAGTTCGTTCAAAATCTATGATAGGCGCTTATTCTTCCTTCTTTTCTATGAAGTAGCAGTCCTTCGTCAAGGCTGGCTTATTGTTCAGCACCTTCTCTTCTTCGAGCGTGAGGATGAAGAGAAGCCCATCGCCATAGTCAAAGGAGCTATTCACGCTGAGGGAGAGATAGGAATTCGAGTTCACGCTTAAGCGGAGGAGCCCGTTTTTGCTTCTAGAGAAAGAAGAAGGGTCTTCTTTGATGAGGCTCTCGCCTGCGTTTAGTCTCTTCAAAAACGGGAAAGGCGTATCGAGAGTCAAAAGCGAGATATTGGCTTTGCCGGTCTCTAAGATGTTGCTGAGGCTTTTGGAGGAACGGGGGAGAGCGAGAGCGAATTTATCACCCTCTTCATTGATGGGGAAGAAGGTATCAACGATAGAGACATCGTCGATTTCGTCTTTGCTGATGGAGAAAAGAGACAAAAGCGGGGAAGAGAGAGCCTTTCTAATAGAGATCGAGGGCTCTTCGCTCTTTTTGATGTCGTCAGCAATCTCTGCTGATAAAGAATCAAGGGAGGATAGCTGTTCCTCTTTGAGAGTGGAGAGGAAAGAGACGGAAGAGAGAAGGATCTTGGTGTCTTTCATCTCCGAGATGATATTCGCAATATCTGCCTTCGCTTTCGGGGCCCAAGAGCCGCTTTCGATGATGGCGAAACTGCGTTTCTGGAAGTTATGCGATTTTAAGCATCGGAGATATTCGCCGATCTTGTTATAGCATTCTCCATCGATCGTGCTCGAGGCGATGACGATTGTGTGGGCGCGGAAGCTTTCGGCGAGGAGGTAGCTCATATCGGTCTTGCTGACGTCGAATATGGCTAGATTACTCACGCCTTTTTGGTTGAGCTTGCTAGATAAAACATCGACCGCATTCGCGGTGTTGCCGTATATGGAGGCGTAGACGAGCAAAACCCTATCATCTTCCTCAGGCTCATAAGAGGCCCATTTCTTGTAGGCATTTAGAAGTACATCGAGATTGCCTTTCAAAAGCGGTCCGTGGAGAGGCGCAATCATCTCGATATCGAGCGTGGCGGCTTTCGCGAGGACCTTATTCACGGCATCGCCGAATTTGCCGACGATGTTCGTGTAGTATCTTCTAGCCTCATCTAGATGCTCTTCCTTGTATTTATCCATGCGGCAATAGAGATTGCCGTTTAAGGCGCCGAAAGTGCCAAAGGCATCGGCGCTGAAAAGGATTTTATCTTTCTCTTCGTAAGCGAAAGTGACTTCAGGCCAGTGGACGAGCGGGGCTGAAACAAAATGGAAGCGGTGAGCGCCGATCGATAAGAGGTCGCCATCTTTGATGAGAAGGAATTTGGCCTCGATCTTCGGGAAGAAATTGAGGAGGAATTTCTGGCCTAAGGCGCTTGTGACGATGGTGAGCTCTGGATGTAACTCCAAAAGGCGCTTGATGGCGAAAGAGTGATCGGGCTCAAGGTGGCTCACGATAAGATAGTCGAGCTTCCTCTCTCCGAGCACATAAGCGATATTCTCATAGAAGAGCTCGCTGACGCTCGTATCTACAGTATCGAGGAGGCAAGTTCTTTCATCTAGATACAAATAGCTGTTGTAGCTGACTCCATCTGGGATAGGGTAGCTATTCTCGAATAAGGAGAGACGGCGGTCGCTCCCTCCCACGTAATATAGGCTCTCGTTTATCTTTCTTTCGTTATGCATAGAGTCCCCCCAAAAAAAGCCTATAAAGGCTTGCTTAACTATAAACCAAAGCGAAACTCTTGCAAGCGGAGTGCTAGAATGAGGGGCATGGAAAAGAATTACGAGCGTCTAAAAGGACTTATCCAAAAGGGCGATAAAGTGGTCTTTTTGGGTGGGGCGGGCGTGAGCACCGGCAGCGGGATCCCCGATTTTAGGAGCGAGACCGGCCTCTACAAAATGAAAGAGGAATACGGGGTATCCTACGAGACGATACTATCGGCGTCGTACTTCTATGCCCATCCCGATACTTTCTATTCCTTCTATTTCGAGAAGATGGTCTATCCTGAGGCAAAACCGTCTAAAGCGCACATCGCTTTGGCTGAGTATGAACGCAAGGGCGGGGATATCACGATCTTGACGCAGAATATCGACGGGCTTCACCAGAAGGCGGGTAGTCATAAGGTGATTGAACTACACGGATCCACGCTTTCCTATCACTGCTTGAAGTGCCATAAGAAATACGCTTTATCCGATTTGAAATACGGGGTTACGCCATATTGCTCATGCGGCGGGCTCATTAAGCCTGATGTGACATTATATGAAGAGGCGCTTGATGAAAAAGCGATATATGAAGCTATAGAATCTCTGCAAAAAGCCGATATTTTGATCGTAGGAGGCACTTCCTTAAGGGTGTATCCGGCGGCTGGCCTCATCCAATATTTTTCAGGGCGGAAGAGCATCCTCATCAATAAAGAGGCCACGCCCTTGGATTCCTTTTTCGATGAAAGAGTTCACGAAGATGTGGGGGAAGTATTATCCTTTTCACTATGAGCACTTACTACGTCTTTAAGCATCTATATACCATTACCAAACACCGGCATCGGGTGTTGAGAAACGCCTTCCATATGGGCATCTTCTTTTTCGCGCTTCATCATGACATCACGAAGCTCTCGCCAAAAGAATTCTGGAAGAGCGCGAAATATTATCAGGGTACTTCCTCTCCGATTTATGCTCAGCGCTGCCACGAGAATTATTTTTCCTCTATTTGCCAGCACCATGTGCGCCATAACCCCCATCACTGGGAATACTGGACCGATTTCTTCAACGGGTATCTTTTTATCAAGACAATGCCATATAAATGGGCGGTGGAATATGTCTGCGACACCTTAAGCGCCTCGATGGTCTATGCGGGGAAAAACTATCAAAGGCAGATGACGCTTGATTATTTCCTTCTCCATTCCCCGCATTTCTATATGAGCGAGGCCACGAAAGAATTCGTCACCTATTGCTTAAAAGAGTACAGCGAGCACGGCTGGAAGAATCTCAAAAGGAAGAATACCTACGCCGTCTATAAAGAGATAACCTCGCGCCACCCGGAGGTGGAGATAGTGACTTCCTTGCGTCCTGGCGAGCATCTCCCTCCCCAAATCAAGGATGAATGAGATAGAACCCTTAAGGGTTTGCAAGTTAACATTTCGCGTAGTATCTTCCTACTCGTATGAAAAACAAATTCGTGGTTATCGGCTGTGGGCGCTTCGGGGCAAGAGTAGCCAATACAAGTAGCAAAGAAGGGGAAAACGTCGTCATTATCGATAAAGACGCCTCCTCTTTCGATCGGCTTGATGAGGATTACAGCGGCTATACCATCACTCTCGATGCCACCGATATCCCTTCTTTGGAAGAAGAAGGATACATCAAAGACGCTTACCGTGTCTTGATTGCCACAGGTGACGATAACGTCAATCTACTCCTTTCCCATGTTGCCTCTTCAATATATGAGGTAGGCGAGATTTATGTCCGCTTCAATGACCCCTCTTTCTCGAATCTAGTGAAGGGGATGAACATCAAAGCCATCTATCCTTTCGAATTATCATTACGTAAATACCAATTGCTCTCGGGCGGAAGGAGAGGGCAATGAAGATCGTTATCGTGAACGGCGGGAAAAGCGCCTCCTATATCATCAACATGTTCAAAAGCCGCAAGAACGAGCTGATTGTCATCAATAGCAACCACCTCGAGGCGGAAGAGCTCGTGAAGAAAGAGCATATCGCCGTTTACGTTGGCTCGCCATTTAGGGAATACGTGCTCGAAGAAGCAGGAGTGAGGGATGCCGATGTCTTCGTCGCTTTATGCGAAAAAGACGCCGACAATTACGCTTCCTGCATTTTGGCCAAGAAAGTCTTCGACGTGAAGAAAGTCATCTGCGCGGTCAATGACCCGCGTAATGTCGATCTTTTCAAGAAGCTCGGGATAGATTCGGTCATCTCTAGCACTTATCTTCTCGCCCAGTCCATCCAAAGCGAATCATCGCTTGATTCGCTCATCAAGACGCTTTCTCTCGATAACGACAAAGTGAACGTCATCGAGTCGATGGTCCTTTCAAAGCATAAGATCGCGAATAAGCGCCTTATGGATATCGACTTCCCGAAATACGCCTCGATCGCCGCGATTTATCGCTCTTTCCAGATCATCATTCCTAACGGCCAAATCGTCTTAAAGCCGCGCGATATCTTAATGATCGTCACGGCACCCGAGAATCACCAGAATATCCTTGCTTACTTAACGGCCGAGAAAGACCGGAGTGAGATCAAGCAAGAGGTGCGCGCGAAAATCGGCGAAACCAAAGAAAAAGGCAAGCGCGCCGTCAAAGATAAGCTCAAGAAAGGCAAATGAGCATGAAGAAGAAAGAGAGAGCGGAATCTAAAGGCTTCCGCTTGGTGTTTGGGTATCTCGGCGTTTTCCTTGCCCTCATCGGCTTACTGAGCCTCTTCCCGCTTTTGATGCTCGCCTTTTATCCCGATGAGTATGAATGCTGGCCTTTTTTCTTCATTCCCTCTTCCGTCTATATCGTAGTAGGGCTCCTTCTCTATTTCCTTTTTCTATTTAAGCGGAAAGCCGCCCGCTTCGCGCGCTTTGAGAATAGCCAACTCTTAATGCTCGCCTGGATCCTTGCCGTCTTATCGGGCGCCCTTCCTTTCTTCCTCGCTTTTTGCTTTGGCAGAATGGACATGGATTTCAATGAATCGATCTTTGAATCCGCGAGCGCTTATAGCACCACTGGCCTCACCGTCTTCAAAGACTATCTTGATGTCACTGGCGCTTTCTCCCCGCACGTCTACTGCTTTCACCGTTCCTTCATGCAGTTTATCGGTGGTGTCGGCTTGGTCCTTGTGCTTGAAAGCGTTCTTGGCACGAGCAGCACGACCTTATACGCTTCCGAGGGCCACAGCGACAAATTGCTCCCCTCGATTGGGAAAAGCGCGCGCCTTATTTTCACGATTTACGCTGGCTATACCCTCTTTGGGGCCATCCTTCTTTTCTTCTCCGGGATGGATGTATTCGACGCCATCAATCACTCGATGTGCGCCTTAAGCGGCGGTGGTATGTCCACGTATTCCTCTAACGTCGCTTACTTCAACGTCTCGGAGGGAAATGGCATTTTCCCCGCAAATCCGATTGCGATTGAGATTATTTTGATGCTTCTAGTTATTCTATCTGGCATCTCTTTCCTCATGCACACCTTCATTCTTCGCTTCAAAGTCAAGGCGTTTGCCAAAGACGATGAGGTGCGCTTCGCTTTCTCGCTTATGGTCATTGCTTCGCTTTTGATGTCTTTCTCGGGCACTCTTAACCTCATGAATGCGAATGGGCTCTCTTTCTCGGATAATTTCGGGAAGGGCGTAAGAGAATCGACTTTCTACGTCATTGCAAGCGCGACTACCTCTGGTTTTGCCAACACCTCTTTGGGGGATATGCTTTTGCTTGGCAAGCCGCTTCTATGGACCTGCACGATTTTGATGATCATCGGCGGCGGGGCTGGAAGCTGCGGAGGCGGCATCAAGCAATATAGGGTGGCTGTCTGCCTCAAAGACCTCTTCTATAGCCTCAAGTACCGTTTCTCGCCGACGCATCAGATCAATCCGCGGAAAACATATCGATACGGCAAACTCTCGCCCCTTGATGATGGGACCGTGAAAGAGGCCTATAGCTATAGCCTCCTCTTCCTCCTCGTCTTCATGCTTTCGGTACTGATTCTCACTTTCCTCCCCGAGTTCGATGCCGAGGAAGCGGCTTTTGATGTGGCGAGCGCGATGAGCAATACGGGTTTGACCGCCACCGATTTCGTGCTGTACGGGAAGCGTTACGTCTACGCCTATCCTATCGCCTTATGGACCCTCAGCGCCGGGATGATTCTAGGAAGATTAGAGATTATGCCGCTTTTCTTCGCCTTCAGGAATATACGCGAAGAGATTGTCTATGCCCGGACCCAAAAGCGGCTCAGCAAAGCGAAAAAAGAGTATCTTGAGGAAGAAGACTATTAAAAATGCGTTACAATAAAGGCAGGAGGTGAAAATTATGATCATCGATGAAATCAAAAAAGCCAATATCGAGGCCATGAAGGCGCATGATGCTGACAGTCGAAGCGCTTTCTCGATCCTTATCTCCCGTTATATGGAACTAAAGACGAGCGGCGCGAACAAAGAAGTGAGCGATGCCGATATGGTGCACATCATCCAGAAGCTCGACAAAGAGCTCGACGAAGAGAAAAGCAGCTACCTGAAAGCTGGGAGAAATGAAGCGATTGCCGCTCTAGAAGCCCAGAAAAAGGCGTTGGCCCGTTTCCTTCCTAAGCAATTAGAGGAAGATGAGATCAAAGCCATCATCGCCACGCTCGAAGATAAGAGCTTGCCGAGCGTCATGAAGCACTTCAAGAGCAACTACGCTGGCAAAGTCGATATGGGGCTCGTGAGCAAAATCGCCCGCGGATAGAAAGCAATAAAGCGGAAATCTCCGCAAAAAGCGGTTGGTTCATGCGAAAAAAGAGATCGTTGTCCTACTTGGGCGACGGTCTTTTCGTTCTTTAGGACCCTTTCAAGAGAAAAAACGACGCTTCTTTTGACGATGCCCAAACCATTTTCTGTGATGAAAAAGAAACTCGCGTCAACCCTCTTTATTGGGGTCGAAGCCCCTTTTCTTATGCTACAATATGGAGAAAGGAGGGCACATCAATGTCACTATATCTAAATCAAGGCAACCGTTCATTCTTCGAAAACCGCAACGCGAAGATATACGTCGACAAGTCTTTGCTCATCAAGAAGACCAACGAGCTCCTCGGCACGCCGGACAAATTCATGTGCGTGACGCGCCCCCGACGCTTTGGGAAGAGCACGGCTTATTCGATGATCAACGCCTACTATTCGAAAGGTTGCTCCTCCAGAGGACTATTCAAAGGCCTCAAGATATACGACGACCCCTCTTTTGAGGAACATCTCAACAAGCACAACGTGATATCGATCGATATGGCCTCGGTCTACAACATGCTCGATGAAGGGGAAGACCTCGTCAAAAAACTCAAAAAATACATCTACCTCGATCTTAAGGAGGCTTTTCCGGACGCCCATCTCGAGTATGATGCCGATGAGTCATCTTCCCTTGCTTTCGCCCTCAAAGATCTCGGCAACAAGGGGGAGCGGCTCATCCTTCTCATCGACGAATGGGATGTGCTCTTCAGAAAAGAGCCCACCAACAAAGCGCTCTGCGACTCCTATATGAAGCTCTTAAGCAGTCTTTTCAAATCTGGCGATGTCTCTCAGTGCCTCGACCTCGTCTACATGACCGGCATTTTGCCCATCAGGAGATACAGTTCCCAGTCCGACCTCAACAACTTCATCGAATACAACATGATAGATCCCGACGGTATCCCCGACTCCTTCGGCTTCACCGAGGGGGAGGTCAAAAATCTCTGCGAGAAGTGGAGCATGGACTTCGACGAGGTGAAAAGCTGGTACGACGGGTACCGCCTCAAAGGAATGGAGATATACAACCCAAGGTCAGTGGTCAGGGCCATCACGAGCCGCGAATGCAGCGATTATTGGATCTCGACTGCCAGCATGGATCCCGTCAAGGAATACATGAACTATGACGGAGGTGCGCTCAAAGGCGAGATCATAAAGATGCTTGCCGGCGAGAAGGTGCCAGTCAACGTTACGCTCTTCCAGAACGACCTAACGCAAGTGAACAGCCGCGACGCCGCCCTCACAGTGCTCATCCACCTCGGATACCTAGGCTACGACAAAGAGAGCAAGGAATGCTTCATCCCCAACAAAGAGATAACTGACGAGATAATGAACGCCATCCAGGATATCCCCTGGCCCGACGTCTATAACCCGATATCGGAATCGGAGAAACTCCTCGAAGAGACCCTCAAAGGCAACACCGGCTACATCGACGAGACCTTCGACAAGAACCACGCCGACCTCGTTACCCCCTTCAACAAGAACGACGAGGGCGTGCTCTCGATAATCGCCAGGATCTCGTACAAAAAAGCGGAAAGATACTACAAGATCACCTCCGAGCCGAACTGCCCCACGGGGAGGGCCGATCTGCTCTTCACCCCGAGAGTGCCAGGCTATATCCCGATCATCATCGAGTTGAAGGTCGATCACTCTCCGGAGAAAGCGATTCAGCAGATAAAGGACAGGAACTACGTCTCGACGCTCAATGGATATCACGGCAAAGTCATGCTTTTGGGCATCGCTTACGAATCGAAGAGTCTGAAGCATCGTTCGAAGATTGAGTACGTCACTTTGTAGTGACCCTATATGCTTAAACTCGCTTCTTCTAGCGGAACGAAAAGCCACGGCAATGGTGGTGACTCTTTTTAGAAGCGTGGAACGAGCTCAAAAAGGCACCTTTCTTACGTACCTGAGGTCTTTTTTCTTCTTGCCTAGAGGTGGAGCAATCACTATAATTACGAGCGCTAGGAGCATGGTTCAGTGGTAGAACAGCGGTCTCCAAAACCGTTGATGAGGGTTCGATTCCTTCTGCTCCTGCCAAATAGAGCTCTTCCCCGATCGTGAGTCGGGGTTTTCTTTTTTTTGGGAGTGTGACCTTCTACAAATCAGTTGTACGATAAGGCTTTTCGCTTGTTCACTTTCCAATATCCGCCTTTATCGGGGCCAACGTGGGCGATTTCGCCGCTTTTTTGCATTTTGTTCAGATGGTGCCTAACGCTTCCATCAGTTTCATTTTGTTAAGATATAAAGTTTGCTTTTCAGTCTCTTGTCATATAGCAGTTAAACTGGGCTGACAACCAAAAAGTAACCAGAAAACAACCAGAAAATACGATATGTTGTCTGACCGCGCCAAAATTCATCACACTTTGCGCTTATTTAGCCTTCTTTGCGTCTGCCCGTTTAACCTCATTTTTGTTGCAACGCGCCTTCTAACGTTCTCGCTTAATGAAAAAAGAGCCGACAAATCGCGGCTCTTTTTGGATTTTAGCAGTCCTTACCAGATGAATGGCTTAGAAGCGACGGCTTCAAAGACCAAGGTATTTGGCGAATCGGTTGGAGTATAGACGTAGAAGGAAAGCTCGACTTTCGCATTCTCGTCATCTTCGTAATAGAACTCGCAGTCGAGATAATAACCAGAGCCTATTTTCTCGTCGTTTTCGTATCTATCACCTTCTGCCCATTTCCCTTCGAGGGTATCGAAGGTTTCTGAGTCGGTTGCCCAATAGACCTTGAAACCGGTAGGGATGAGCTTTTCGTTCGTGAGTTTCATCAACGTATCGGCGGTAACGGAGGAATCGGTGGAGAGATCGAACGTCATTTTGACGGACGGATCGCCATCTTCCAAATCGGACTCCGGGAGCCTCTCGTAGTCTTCATAACCTGCCTCTTTGAGGGCCTTTTCGATGTAATCGATGGTGGAGACGGTATCGTAGTCGAGGATGTTTTTCGCTTTGACGGTGCAAGTGGCGGTGTAGACATTGCCAGCGGCGTCGGTGACGCTTGCTTTGATGGTGGCCGTATCGCCTTCCGAGGCATCTTCGCTCACTTTGACGAAGCCGGCGTCGTTGACGGTGATGGAACTAGCCCCTTCGACTGAATAGCTTATTTTGCCTGTGAGCATATCGGTGGTGATTCCTAGCTTTTGGCTCTTGCCGATGCCGATTGTGTACTCTTCGCTCCCGAATTCGATATAAGGGGTATGACTCTCGCCTGAGCCTTTTTTGATGGTGATGGTGGTTAGACCCCACTCATAGTCTTCGTACCATACCGGGTCGACGTTGATTTCGACTTTGCCGTCTTTATCTTCGTAGACTGTTCCTGAATCGGCGTCTCCCATATGATATGGAATAGCCTGCAAGAGATCGTCGTATGCATCGCCGTAAGCGTGCTCATAGGAATCTTTGATGGTGATGGTGATTCCATATTCCTGCTCGGAAAGCTCTTTGGCCAAAGCCTCGATGTCATCGTCAGTGTAATCGAGAGGGAGATCGGTATACCAATCAGGGTACTCCTTGATGTTCTCTAGATAATATTCGTATGCCTCTTTGACGTAATCATCGCCATGGACCTCGTATTTGATTTTATCGTTCGTGTACTTAGAGGTGTTGTCCAAAAGAGGGAGCGAGTAGTCGGTCAGCTTCAGCGTATCCTTGATGAAGGAGTTGATGGCGTCTTTCGGCATATCGCTTGCGAAAGTGCTCGTTGGCTTGCACAAAGAGGCGCTGACCTCCATGCCGACGACGTTATATTCTGTATCCGCCACGTCTTGGCAATTGACGAGAAGAGTCTCATCCCAATTGATGAAAGGGCCATTCCAGCCAGTTTGGCTCATCCCTAGGCAGCCTAGTTCATAGCCATAGGAATAAGGATCCATATAATCGTCATCTTCTTCGCTCGTGAGGCCTTGGATATAGACGGTGCCAGCTTTCGTGTAGACGTAATATTCGCCGTTTGAGGAAGCAAATTCCGGGATCTTGATGCCGCTTCCTTTCTCGATGTCGCTTAAAGTATCCGAAGGCCAAGATGTGTAAGTGGTGACTTTCGGATTGAAGTAGAAGCCGAAATCGTTTCCGCCCATATAGGAGAGGAAAGCCTCGACCATGTTGCCGTTAGAAAGCGTCTTGATGAGGTAGTGACCATGGTTTTCCGCGCTCAATTCCTCATTGTAGACGAAGCCGTCCTCGATGAGCTTGTCTTTATAGGCACTTGTCAAATTCTCGGTCGAGGTATCGAGAATCCTAAGGACATCGCTAGAATAGGCGTAGACGCTGTTTTTGCTCGCCAAATCGATGAAAGGAAGATCGGTGTCGATGGTGGAAGTGATCGTTTCTTTTTCCTCATCTGTCCAATCTTTCGCCTCGTTCCTTGTTGGATCAAGATCCGCGTAGCAGTTGATGATGTGATAGCCTGGGATGTAGCTAGTGCCGACATGCGTCCCTTTGACGTGGAAATAGATGATGTCGTAGCCTATTTTCTTATCTTCCGAGGCATTGGTGAGCTCGACGTAATTGACACCATCGCTATCAGTCTGGACGGCTTTATCGTCATACCCTTTGATGAGGTTCCAGCCTCCTTTTACCAAATCCTCATAATAATCCTCGAGGCTGAAAGTGGCTGAGCGACCATAGATTTGCAAATAGCTGTAGCTCTCCTCATTCACCTCTTTTAGGGCGATTTGCTTCCCTAGCCTCTTGCCAGGGTAAGGAAGGACTTCCCCACAGTACTTCTTTAGCAGCGCCTCTTCTTCTTCGCTCCAGCTGCCAGTCTCCTCGGATGAGGAAGATGAATAGCTCGAGGAAGATGAATAGCTGCTCGAATCAGTCGATCCGGCGCAGGCTCCTAGCGCCAAAGCGATGAACGCTAAAGCGAGGCCCCCTTTTGTTTTCTTCATGTTTTTTTGCTCCTTTTTTGCACGCACATAGGCATGCGCTCGTAACTCGAGAAAAATAGGGCGGTATGAGCGTAATGTCAATTGCCATTTTTACCGGTTTTTCAGTATAAGCATCGATGAGGCGTGAGGAATTTCCACTTTTCCCTTTGTTTATGAAAGCGCTTGCGCGTTTTGCTTTTCTTTCTTCGTAGGCGAGTTAATAATTAACCCGCTTATGAATAGAGATCTAGAAGAAAAGGATATCGCCGCTTGCTTAGAGATATATAACCACTACATCGAGAATACCTGCTACACGCTTGAGGAGGAAAAACTATCTCTTGAGGCTTTCTCTTCGAGAGTGAAAGCCATAAAAAGCAGATACCCTTTTATCGTTTATGAGAATGAGAGGAAAGAGGTCATTGGTTACGCCTATCTCGATTCTTTCTGCAAGCGGAGCGCCTATCGTCATACCGCCGATTTATCGATTTACGTGAGCAAAGACCATCTCCACGAGCATATTGGCCAATCTCTCCTTGAGGAAATTGAGCGCAAAGCAAAAGAGCACGGCATCACCGACATTATCTCCATCGTCACAAGCGAGAATCCTACTTCGCTTCGCTTTCATTTAAATAACGGCTTCCTTTTGGAAGGGACGCTCGTCAACGTGGCCTATAAGATGAGCAAAGACATCAGCGTCTATTATCTCCATAAGAAGATCGGTGAATGATAATCCGCCAACATTTTTAACCTGTTTCCATATAAGAACCGTCTAAGTGTTTCACCCTCTAGCGAAGTCATCGCCATTCAGTCCCAAAGGTGATTAAAACTGGTCAAGGCACGCTTAAGTGTATAAAAACCTTGATATTCGCGCGGGGGGGGGCGCATACTTTAATAAAAGTTTTACGCGCGCATTTTTGGCGCGAGATTGGGGCACAATATGCTAGAGGTCGTATCATTCGCAGCCAAACACGACGACGATTGGCTGGTTTACCGCTTTCCCGATGATGATTTCAACTCGCGGAGCAAGCTGATTGTCGGTCCAGGGCAAAAGGCCATCTGCGTCCACTTGGGCCAGATCGAGGGCGAATTCAAGCCCGGCGTGACGATCCTTTCGACGGAGAACTACCCCTTCCTCAAGAAGTTCGTCAACTCTTTCAATGGCGGGAACGCCTATCCTTTCCAGATATATTTTGTCAATACGACGGTCAATTCGAGCACTGAATGGTCGACGGGCCAAGCGGTGAGAGTGGATGATCCAGAGACAAAACTCGTGGTGCATCTACGGGCTTATGGCTCTTATATCTTCCGTCTCCGCGACCCGCAGTTCCTGCTCCAGATGGTGCTGGGCAATATGGAAAGCGGAGATATCGTCAGTTTCGATTATTTCCGCCGCAAATTCGACGATAGGGTTCAGCAATCCGTCGTCAAGTGTTTGGGGCAACTCGCCCGCGTCGATAAGATACCGGCCCTTGAGATCGCCACCCAAACCGATGTGCTCTCGGAGCGCGTTACCAAAGACGTCGACGATTTCTTCAGGAAATACGGCTTCGAGGTCACCGATTTCAATACGGCCTCGATCAATATCCCGGATGAGGATTTCAACGCTCTCAAGGAAGCTCGCGAGTGGGCTGTCTTAGGGACGAGCCACATCGCCGAGCGTCAACTCGATATCGGCGAATCCTGGTCGAAAAATGAAGGAACGGCTGGGGGAACGGCTGTTGGCATGATGGGTCTAGGACTCGGCTTCAATGCCTTCGGCGGCATGATGGGCAATCAGCCAACCGGTTACCCAGGGAACTCACAAGGGTATCCATCCAATCAGCAAGGGTATCAGCAAAATGTCCAAGGGGCGGCAGCTGGAGCAGCCTCCAGCAATATGGCTGCCGGAGCCACGCCAGGAGCCTACAAATTCTGCCCGAATTGCGGAACCAAACTCGACGGGAAAGCCAATTTCTGCCCGAACTGCGGAGAAAGGGTAATTAAGTAACCATGAAACTCAAAAATCGCTTATTCATCATCGATATCCTCATCTTGATCGCCATATATGGCATCCCTCTTGCAATTCTAGGCGGATGCGGGGTGATCCCAGTCGGCCTCAAATGCATCATCTTCTACGTGATACTCGCCATTTCGATTTTCGCCCATGAATTCTGGGTCGTTTCGGTTTACCGGAAAGACGGCTTTGTCGAAGACGCTTTGATCTTCCCTCAGCTCAAGCTCAGCTATCTCATCCTCCTTTTGCCGTTCATCAATCTCGCTCTCTACTACATTCCGTGGAGTGAAGAGGCCATGAAATGGTATTGGATCGTCACCTCAATCATCGATTTCTTGGCTTTAGTGGCCTATTTCATCGCCTATTCGATGCTCGCGCACGTCGCGAACAAGATGGGCAATGCCCTAAAAACGCATCAATCGGAGAAGATTGAGGCGGTTTCCACGAAGAGCTATGAAACGGATGATGGCGACTTCTTTGGGAGCAACGCCAGGAGGAAATAAATATGGGGAAGAATAGAGCCGATTGCCCTGCGTGCGGCAGGCCTCTTAAATATGATGAGGCGAGCAATTGCATGGTTTGCCCGGCTGGCCACTACAGCGAGCCGGTGAAAAACGACATCAATATCGATAGTCATGACCAAGTCGTCAATAACTATTATCAAGGCCCAGCGGCCCACCAAACGGATAACCGTGGCTCCTATGAGCAGATGGTGCAGCGTTTAGAGGCATTCGTGGCCGATGATGATGAAGATGGGATCAATAACACCCTCGTTGAGCTTCGCGATAGCTATCCGCAGACTTATTTCGGGAAACTCGTCAACGTTTGGTTCAAAAATCAGATCACGACTCTCGTCTTTAATCCCGTGAAATTCACAAGCACTCTCTCTAGCTGGGGTGGCATTATCGCGAGCACGATGAACGAGGATCTCTCCGATGATGAGCCAAGCGGAGTCACCCATCTCTCTTACGAAGTCGCTTGGCGCACCTTCAAGAAGCTCGATGAGTTAGGAGTTGCGACCAAAGAGCAGAAAAACGTGGTGAAGCAGGGGAGCGATATTGAGCCGTATATCTCTTCGGTCAATAACATCGTGACTTTCATTGGCGATGCAAGCGCTGCCCCCATCAAACGCCTCATCAAATACGATTTCGAGACCAAGATGGCCAATAGCCTTGATACTTGCTACCCGATCGCTCAGAAGCTTTTGAGGAATCTTTGCGATCTCGCCGATAACATCATTAAGTACGTGAACGCCAATTATGCGCGCACCAAAGAATACGTGTCGAATAAAGCCATCAGCGATTCCTCGCAAGTGAGCAAACCCACGCAGAAGCACAGCGGCTTCGCTCTCACTTTAGCCTGCGTGATCCTCGAGTCTTTGACTTTGATATACTGCTTCGTTCCGCTTTTCATCAAAACGACTTCTTCCGCTTCCTCGGCCGCGATGTTTTTCCTCTTTATGGCGATGTTCAATTTCGTGCCCATTAATCTCGTGCTCTCTTTGATCAAGAACAAAGTCGCGAAATGGTATGAGGGCTTCTTTTTCTGGGTCAATATCGCTGGCGGCATCGCCGCGATGGTGGCTCTCATCATCCTTATGGATGGGGCGAGCGACATCGCCAAAACGATCTTTGCCATCATCGCTTTGGGATGCGATGGCTCGATTCTCGTCAGGAACGCCATACGTCTTCCAAAACTCAAGCGCTTATCGAGCGAGATCAAAGCCGCGAATAACTCCTATCTCCTCAACCAAGTGGCGGCCGAGGGGAATTACGATCAAGGCATCGCCGGGGCGAAATTCGACAGCTATGCCGATTTGATCGATGCCTATAGCTACGATTTCTCAAAATGGAATAGATAAAGAAAGGACACTAGAACATGGGAAATACCATAATCACCAGATTGGCGTTCAATTACGGCGCCAAAAAATTCACGAGCGCTTCTCTTAAGAAAGGGACGAAGGTCATCGTTCCTGATGGGGTTGTCGCGGATGTGCTCCAAAACGGGAAGAGGCTCTTGCGGGTGGACCAGCCAAAGACCTTCAAAATCTCCAAGAAGACCGTCCCGGGCCTTACGACCAAGCTTTTCAAGAAAGACATCGATAAGATCGAAATCTATTGCTATGGAAAGGATCTCGGCACCGTCAATTACGGTTTTTTCCATCATTCCGTGTCTAATGACAACAATACCGCCACAAACCACAAACATTGGCTTGGCGGAGCCCAATTCTCCATGAAATTCAGGATTGCTTTCACTTTGGGGGACGCTGATCGCTTCACCAATCTGAAACTTAACGTCGAGCAAGACGGGAACGTCATGAAACCTTACTACTTAACCCGTATCATCCCAAACTGGTTCGATGCGTGGGCGGTTGAAAACGAAGACTATCTCTACGATAGCCACAGCCATGATGAACATAATGAGATCATCCTTTGGAAGAAGAGCGAGGCCAGCGAGAAAGTCCATGAGCTCGAGAAAGAGCTCGAGAACAAGTTCTTGACGCAGACGGGATACCAAGCCAAAGTCGAATGCCTTGGCATCTTGGATTAATTTAAGGAGCGAGCAACAATGAACAAAATAGTTTTTAAAGGAATGCCAAAGGAAATCTCGAATGCGAACATCGCCGTCATCTATTGCGGACGCTTCGAGAAAAAAGCCGTCATCGTGAATAAGAGCAATGACTACCGCCTCGATATCTATCAAGGGCCTCACCCTTTGGGCGCCATCGAAGGGAAGGGGAGAGTGAAACTCAAATCCTACCCCGATATTACGAAGGCGAAATCATACAAAGGCTATAACGATATTTTTGTCTTCGCGACCAAGAAGCCGCTCGATACCTTCTATTCAGCGAAAATATGCGCGAAAGTCACGGGTCTTGAGGACGTCAAGAACGCTGGCGTAAGTGGTGCTTTAATCATCGAATCTTTCTTTGATACCATTGGCGTATATTCCTTCGTCACCATCTTCAAGCCGACCTCAGGTGAGCCATACACCATCTCCTCGCGCTTCAATCAAATCAAAAAGAGGGGTGGAGCGCCTGTGAGAAATCTCACTACCTTGAATGGCGCCAATATGAAGAGCCTCATTGAACTCTTCGTCAATGAATTCCTCCGCAATAATGCCATGGACTATTTGCATCTTGATGACGATGGTAGCCTGCAAATCGAAGAAATCGGCAAGGTAAGCAATAAATGCGTCATCCATTTCCTCAAAGCCCTCGAGTCTTATGTCGAATCGGAGTTCGAATCCGAAATCAATGTCATCGGCAAATGCACGATCGTCGGCGTGAAGGACAATCTTCTCGCTTATATTTAATGGGGCAAAGCAATGATCAAAATCAATATCAAAAGGCATTTAGATAAAGCCGAAGATCCAAATCCCACTGTCTTTGTTTTAGGACGCACCACTTACGATATCGGGACCGTTTTCGATCCCGGCAGCGATTACGCCTTGGTTATTTGCCAAAACGGGAAAATCATCGCTTCGGGCAAGAAAGGGCAATGCGTCACGCTCAATAAGAGGCAAACGAAAGTCCGCAAAAAGCTTTTCAAAAGGAGCGTTGAGGATATCCGCGTCTTCGCGGTCAAAATCGAGCACATCGGCAGCTTCAAAGCTACGGATTGGAAAGACTGGTCAAGCCATAAAAAACAAATCCACCAAACCGTCACTTTCGACGGGCAAGGCGCTTATTGCTTGAAGCTATCGGAGACTAAAGTCGCCGATTTCGTGGCCAACAACATTTTGAACTCCTCTTCTTTCAAACCCCTCAAAGAGTGGGGGAATGGCGATTCATCCCCGCTTTTAGACCATTACGTCGAGGTACTCGTCAAAAACGCCATCTGCAAATATTACGATCATAACCCGGCGGACAATATCAATGACCTCGTGGCGCCTGCAGCAGCGAACACCTCAGGCCCCGCATATGACAAATACATGGGATATATGCATAAACTCGAGAAAGAAGTCTTTAAGGATCTATCTCTCTTCGAGAATGCTGGCAAAAAACCATTTGCCTTCTATATCTCGTGGGTCCAAGTGCAATAAGGGGATAAAACAATGAATTTCGATATCGGTGATACGATCACTCTCTCTTCGCAAAACGGAGAAGAGATTGATTTTAATGTCATCGCGGGCATTTCTTTAAAAGGAGCCCATGCTGGCTACTACGTCATTCTTAGGCCCGCGCAAGAAGTCGAAGGATTGGAGATAGGCGATGATGAAGCGCTTGTCTTCCGAATCAAGAAGGACATTGCGACAGGCGAAGAAGGCTTCGAGATCGAGATGGATGATGCCACGATCGAAGCGGTGTTTGCGGAATATAACCGTTTGCTCGAAGAACAAAGATAAGAGACGAAAGTAGACGCCGCCCGCTGAGGCGGCGTTTTATTGCTCACGATTTTACGAAGAATCGCTCAATGAGTGCGTTGAGCTTTAAGCGGTTCCCTGGATTTTTCTTTATCGCTTCATCGATTGGCTGAATAATTATTGAACGTTATGAAAATAAGCAAGATCGTTCTCATCGTTGAAACCGTCATGATGTATCTGCTACACGTTCCTTTATGGGGGATCATCGTTATCGCGATGTTTCATGCGAACGACTCTTATTTGAAGACCGTCTCGAGCAATCTTGGGCTCGTTTACCGCGTTTCCGCCCTCATTTTGTTTGTTTTTGCCTATGCCGATATTTTCATTACGATGCTCAATAACCGCAAAATCGAAGGCGATAATAACGAATTCACCCTCATTATCAAGCTAGTGAGGATTCCGTGGTTTATCATGAATTTCGTTTTCTGTGTGCTTCTCTCCATCGGTATAGTGGCAGGATGGATGCTACCTATTCTACCTATCTTCCTCACTTTAGCCTTCCTTTTCAGTTTCCTTTTATGCATTTCTTCTTCCTTGCCAGAATCCATTTCTTTCATGAAAAGCATGAGAAAAGGCGAAAAAGAGCTTTCCGTCCCTAACGTCATTTTATGGGTTTGCCTATTCGTGTTCGTCGCTGACGTAATCGCCTCTTTGTTGATTGTCTGCAACCAAAAGAAAGAAGCGGTGGAGCGAAAATAGGCTTTGCTTTCGAATCTGCAATCTAAACAAATCTTAACAAAACTTAACAAGAAAAAGAGAATCTTAACAAACCTTAACAAAACTTAACAAAACTTAACAAAAAAAATAGAATCTAAACAAATCTAAACAAATCTTAACAAAACTTAACACGAAGTATAAAATAAAGGTATTCCTTTTTGACTTAAGGAGGTGAAACAAATCATGAATTACGATAGCCCTTTTAACATTTATTTCGGCGAGCAGCCGAAATGCTTCATACCGAGAAATGAGCAATTCGACGAGATAGTGTCTACTTTCTCTTCTCCTGATCCTAGGAGCAAAGTCTTTGTGATAACCGGTCCAAGAGGATGCGGGAAAACCGTGCTTTTGTCGCAGGTAAAAAAGCATTTGGACGATGAACGCGATTGGATAACGATTGACTTGAACCCTTTTCTCGATATGCATCAGCAGCTTGCCTCCTCTCTTTATAGTGAGGGCAAGATGAAGCATCTTTTCCTAAAAGCCTCTTTTTCCATCTCTCTTCAAGGCCTCTCCTTCTCCTTGTCTGGGGAAAGCCCGATCAATGATGTGACGGCCATCATCAAAACGATGCTGAAGCATCTGAAGAAGAGTGGCAAGCGCGTTTTAGTGACCATTGATGATGTCTCTGGCGGCAACAACATGAAGGCCTTTGTCCAAACCTATCAATCGTTTATAAGAGAGAAATACGACATCTTTCTCTTATTGAGTGGTCTATATGAGAACGTTTCCGATATTTATAACGACAAGAAACTCACGTTCTTGCTCCGTGCCCCCAAAATATATTTGCCGAAGCTCAATTTGCGCGACATCGCTTATTCTTACCAAAAATACTTATCGCTAGATCAGGAACAAGCTTTGAAAATCGCCAAAGTGACGAACGGCTACGCTTATGGCTATCAATTGCTTGGCGATCTTCTCTATCGAGCGAAAAAGAGCGAAATCGATGAAGATATCTTGGCTGAGTTTGACGCTGCTCTTGAAGATAACGTCTACGCAAGGACGTGGTCTAGTTTGTCAAAAAGCCAGCAGGCAATCGCTTTCGCTTTAGCCGAATCAAAAGATGGGTCGACCAAAGAGATACTTGAGGCTACTGGATTTAAGCCGGCCTCCTTCCAGGTCTTCCGTAAGCGTCTAGCGTATGCTGGAGTAATCGATATATCGGAACACGGGAAAATCTCCTTCCTTCTTCCGCGTTTCAAGGAATTCGTCCTCTTCCAAAAAATGCTTGGTGAGTAGCGAATTTCACGAGAATCCCCGCAAAAACGGCTTGTAGTTTTTGAAATCGTTACAAAGCAGGCCTCTTTTGCGTATATCCTTTTAATAATACGCGCGCGTGCGCGCGAAGAAATCCCAGCGAAATCCGCCTAAAAAGAAAACGGGCCGTTTTGGGCCCGTTTCCGTTAGGAGCAGTTTAGAAGAATCTTTCGACGAGATCGTGAGAGTATTCAACCGTCTCATCCATGTCGCCGAAGGACATGATCTCGCCAGCGTAGTAGGTGTTGTATTTGCCTTGCATGGCTTCGACTTTGTCGTACCATCCAGCGGCATAATCCTCGCTGTAGATGTGTGGGAAGTAGTAGGTCTGGAATTCGTAGATGACTCCATCCTTGTTCTTGCCGACCGTCTTATCGCCTGGGACGCCAACGATCTCCATATCCTTGAGGACGGTTTTCTTCGTCTCTTCGTATGGGAGCTCTTTGCCACCGTTCCTGGTCTTGTGGTGACGGAGGACATAGGTGGTGATTGGCTGATCCGGCTCATTCTTCCAGCGGTGATAATAGATCATGAGGTGACCCATTCTTTCTGGCGCCATATTGTCGACGATGTAGTGCGAGATTGGCGGGTATTTGCCTTTCTCGATGATCATGGCCGTGGTGTCATAACGTTCATAGTCGATCTTTGAGAAGAGCGCTCTCTCATCGTCTTTGACGTCAAGCCAGGTGTCGAGGGATTTCGCCACTGGGTTATCGAGCGGGTTCTTTTCGGTGGCCACTTGAAGCGGGGCGGTGATGATCATCTTGTCGAAGACTTCCTCTTTCCCGTTCACCGTGATGGTGACTTTCTTATCATCACGGACGACTTTGGTGATATTCGCTTTGAGGGTCGCTTGATGTTTGAGTTTGGCGTTCAACGCTTCATAAATGGACTGGGTTCCATCTTTCCAAGTGAAGAGGTGGAGTGAGACGAAGTCCATCATGGTCTTGAAGTCGAGATATTTGAGGACATAGGCGGCTGGGATCTCATCGAAGTAGCCGTAGCCAAAGGAAGTGTATGGCTGGACCCAGACTTCCTGAACGAGCGGGCAGCCCACTTTCTCGCAGAAATCTTTGAACGGCATCGCGAGATCTTTGAGTTTCGGGTTATCGCCTTTGACGGGCTCTCTCCCTGGAGTGACGGCGAAGCCTTCGTATTTTCCGCTCGCTACACCGATATGGCCGCAGATGTCGTAGCCTTTGTATTCTGTCTCAAGGATCTTGCCGAATTTCTTGAGCTGAGCGGCGAGTTTCTTGAGGTGAATGGCATTGATTGGGTGCTTGAAGAAGTATTTGGCTGGATTCTTCATCGCCTCGGTCGTATCCCAGCGATGATCGATTCTGCCGTCTGGGTATTTATAGCCGCGGACGAGAGCTGGTCCATCGTGCGTTACGCCAGCGAAATCCTCGACGTCTTTGATGGCGTAATAAGTCGGCGCGCCCATGATGGCGCCCATCTCATAACGTTTGCCATTGTGTGTCGGCGAGTGGCATTTGCCTCCGACATGATCCGTCTTTTCGTAAATGACGTAGTTGTCGTATCCCTTTTTCTCGAGATACATAGCTGCGCCTAAACCGGCTGGACCGCCGCCAATAATCGCAATGCGAATATTTTTGTCCATGTGTTTTCTCCTTTTTAAAATGGATTTTATCCATTATAAAACACAATCGGTAAAATTCTAGTGATATAAAATTATTAACGTTTTACCGATATTTTTCCCGTTTTTATCGCCATTTTTGTCTTTATAATAGGGATATGAACGCGAAACGATACGATAGTTTTTACGCTTTAGTAAGCGAACAAAAGAAAGACAATATTGCTCTTCTTTATGAAGAAGACGGGGCGATATGCTCATTGACCTATGATGAGCTTGCGCAAAAAATCGAGGGATATCCGTTACGCGAAGAATCATGCATCGGCATCCTCGCGGAGAATAACCTAGAAACTGTTGTCTCGATTTTTGCCTACGCGAAAGCGAAAAGGCAGATTGTCTTGCTGAACCCGCTCGATGATATCGCTCTGCTCAAAAAGCAGATCGCTGCCGCTGACGTATCCTTTTTGATTGGGAGAGAGGAACTTAAAGAAGTCCTTAAAGATAGCCTCGTCGAAAAAAAACTGCCGAATAACGGGAATGTTCTCTTCTTTACTTCCGGAACTACATCAAGTGGGAAAGCGGTGGTTTTAAGCGAAGAATCTTTATGCGCTTCCGCCTATAACGGCGGGAGCTTATTGCCTCTAGAAGAAAGCGATACCTTGCTTTCGATCTTGCCTCTTAGCCACGTCTTTGGCTTTGTCTGCTCCTTGCTTTGGGGATTATCGTTCGGCGCGAAAGTGGCGCTTGGGCGAGGGATGAGGCATATGATGGATGATCCTAGATATTTCAAGGCCACCGTCATTTCCATGGTCCCGCTTTTATCATCGTTCCTTGCGGTAAATAAACTTTGGAACCCGGAACTTAGGCTCGTTTTAATTGGAGCAGGGCCCATCAAGAAAGAGATTATCGATATTTATAAATCTAGTGGCATCAAAGTGAGTTTTGGATATGGGCTCAGCGAGACGAGCTCTGGCGTGGCCTTATCTATCGGCGAAGACCCTTTTGCGATGAAGGTTTGCCCGGACGATACGATCAAAATAGGGGAAGACGGAGAGATCTTGATCCATGCTCCGACTTGCTTAATGAAGGGTTACTACAAAAGCGATGATAGGAGTTATCTTTTAGACGACTATCTCCTCTCAGGGGATTTAGGCTATATCGATGAAAAAGGGCTTTTGCATATCACCGGGAGAAAGAAAGATATCCTCGTTCTAAATGATGGCACCAAAATCTATTGCCCCGAATACGAGGAGAGTTTAAGGAAACTGCTCCCGGGAGCCGATTTGGCAGTTGCCTTAAAGGACGATAAATTGACGCTTTTCATTTACGAAGAAAAGATGACTCCTAATTTAGAAGACATCATCAACGAATTCAATTTGTCGCACCCCCGAGGCGCGAGAGTCGCTAAAATAGAGTATTTGAAGAGCAAATTGCCGCGCACGCAGACTGGCAAAGTCAAAAGATATGCCTTATTAGGAGAGAAACAATGACCCGCGAAGAAATCAAGAACACCATCGTGAAAATCCTCAAAGAGAACTTAGACGAATGGGAAAACCGCGAAATAGAGGAGACGAGCGTCCTCAATACCGATGTCTCCGTCGATTCGATCCGCTTCATTTACCTTATGACGAAAGTGGAAGCGGCATTCGGCATCAATGTGCCGGAGAAGAAGTGGGCGAAACTTGTTACCTTTGGTGATGTCATCGACGCCGTGGAAGAGGAAGTGCTCAAAAAAGCCTAGACTATGGCCGATTTTTCTAGAAATCTCAAAATCAAGGCGAGCCAAGCTGATGCTTCTTTGCGCCTCCGCCCGTCCTCTTTATTGACCCTCCTTCAGGAAATATCGATTGAGCATACGGAGATTCTTGGCTATCCCCGCGAGACGACGCTCGATAAAGGCCTATTATGGGTCGTAGCCAAAGAGCGCATCGCGATAAAGAGGATGCCGAAATACGATGAGAGCATTGAACTCATCACTTATCCGAGCAAAACCATGCACGTGCTTTTTCCGCGTAGTTATTTACTGAAGGACGATAAAGGCGAAAGCATCATCGAAGGCAGCGCGATTTGGGCTTTGATCGATACGAAGAGCCGGAAAATGGTAAGCCCAGTTGAGCACCATATCGATATCCCCGATTTAAGCGAAGGGCGCCCCTTTATTTTCCCACTTGGAGGGAAGATGCCTTCTTCTTTCTCTAGGGAAGCGGAAATAAAGGCCTCCTATTCCTTATGCGATCTCAATAAGCATCTGAACAACGCCTTTTATCTTGATATCGCCGAGGACTTATTGCCTATCCCCTATTTGCTGGAGCATGAAGTTAAGTTCATCGAAATCGAATATCTCCATGAGGTGAAGATAGGAGAGTCACTGCTTATCGATTACGAAAAAGTGGGCGATGACTGTTATTTCTCTAGTCCCGCCTTCAAATTAAAACTGTCGTTCCGTTAAAGAAAAAGGGCTTTAGGCCCTATTTTCTTTCTTGATCTTGAGACCGATTTCTTCAAAAGCGTGCTCTTTTTGCGGAGATTTTTCTTCTCTTTCTGTAACGCTCAGGTCTACAAGTTCTTTTTCTGCCTCGCTCATTTCTTCGTTCGCTAATTCGATCACTTTGTGGCCACGGTGAATGTAGAGCCTCGTATTCATGAGCATGTCGCAGTAGATTCTCTCAAGCTTCTTTTGGCTGTATTTGGTGTTGAAGGAGAAGCCAACGCTTTCGAGAAGATCATATATGCACTCATCGAAAGAGCTGCTCCTGATTTTCATTTGGCAGTAGAGAGTGGTCATAAAAGAACGGACGGCTCTCTCGTTCTTATCGTCTTTGATATTAGAGTACTTATAGATGAAATGCATGAATTCGGTGTTATAGCTATCTTCTCCTTCATCGCAGTAGAAGTCCTCTTCATAAGCGAGGAAGTCCTCTTTGCTGGGAGGAAAATAGAAAGAGGCTCTGCTTGCAAGGGCGTTGACTCTCACCACGTCCTCGTCTTTATCGAGGAAGTCGGAGATAAGCATGAAGCGGTTATCGCCGATTCTTTCGACACGGAAATACTTTTTACGGTGCTTCTTGTGGAATTTCTCTAAAGCAAGAAGGGTATCGTTTTTATCGACGCCGTCATAATAATGATCGATTATCATATCGATGTTTTCATTTGTGGCGATTCCGTATAGATGGGCGATGGATTTGAAAATCCGTTCGTATTCGGCCTGGCTTATTTTCATATGCGGTTATATTTCTCTCTTACCCAAATTGTCGCAGTTTCCGCCCTTAAAGTTAAGATGCATCTGTTTGGCCACCCCTTTCGAGTGACTGGTCAAAATGAGTTTTTTGATACTTTGGGCTCAAAAGCACGATGAAAGTATCAAAAAAGTCGGTTGGTCAATGGAGTTTTTTGAGTGTTTAGGCTCAATTTCTGGCTGAAACACTCAATTTTCTCATTTGAAAAGCTCGTCGATGGTGATGACGGATGAAAAATCGTCTTTGTACGGGCTATCCGCTAGACCATAGGTGGTGATGAGAGTAGGGACGATCCGATACTCCTTTTCAACTCTTTTCCTCAAGACATCGATCTTGTTCATGAGATTGAGGTGATATTCCTTGTCGACTTTGAATTCCGCGCTGAGGAATTTCATCTCGCAGAGGGAGATGATGTTGTCTTTGCGTTCGATAAGCAAATCGATCTGCGCGCCTTTTTCCTCTTTTTCTTTCATGAACCACGAGAATCGCATGGTGTTGATGCCTCTTATGCCGAGGGCGCGTTTGATTTCATCGAGGTGGGAAAAGCAGAGATTCTCGAAGGAGACGCCAACCCAATTGTTCTTATTGGAATCAGAGAAGAAATCATGGTCGAGCGAAGTTTGCTCATATACGTATTTGAGATAGAAAAGGCAAAATGGATCGATCACCTTGTAGCGTTTTTTGTTCTTGCTCTCCTTGTATGGTACGTATTCGATGATGAAATCGCTGTGCTTTAAGGCTTTTAAAGTGTCCCCTACGATCGCCCCATCGGCGATATTGAGCTCCTTTAAAAGTTCTTTCCTCGTGTAGCCTTCTCTCTTCTTTGCGAGCGTCAAAATGAATTTTTTGGTGAGCTTCTCGTTATCGAAGCTCGATGAGAGCAGATTATCAAATTCATTAGCCATCTTCGCGTCTTTTTTGAAGAAGAGATTGTCGATGTTCTCTTCTAGAGACATATGGTCGTCATAATAAGAAAGATAGTAGGGGATGCCGCCCAAAACCATATTCAGCATCGCGATTTTATAATTGCTTGTGTTGACGCCGAGGCTTCTTAAAAACTGTGCCGATTCCTTCAAGGAGAAAGGGGAGAGGCGAATGCTATAGGTAAGGCGGTCGTATAAGCCGCCGTGAGCGTTTATGAGATGATTATTGATCCAAGAGATGGCAGAGCCACAGACAATGAACATAAGGTCTTTTTGCTTGCTTCCCCATTGGTTCCAGAACCAGGAAAAAGAACTCAAGAAAGAGGAACGCGGGGTATCTAGCCAAGGGAGCTCGTCAATGAAGACAACGTGCCTATTCCCATCGCGCTTGCTCTCCAATAAAGAGATTAGGAGCGTGAAAGCCTCAATCCAGGAACGAGGCTTCTTCCCTTTCTTCAATCCTTGGGAGAGGAGAGAACCGTAAAAAGATTCTAGCTGCGCCCTCATTTTCCCTCTCTCGTCATTTTGAAGGTCATCGGGGGCTGAACCGATGTGAGTGAAAATCATCTCATCGGCGAAAAGATTGTTTATCAAATACGTTTTGCCGACCCTTCTTCGCCCGTATACGGCCACAAGCTCTGGCTTGTCACTCGCGAAAAGGCGTTTCAGTTCTTTTATTTCTTTCTCTCTTCCGATGATTTCCATCTTCGTTGCCTCCTTCTTTTATGATGATTATACACTTTTAAAAATAGTTTTTTGATACTTTAGGCTCAAAATCGCGTCGAAAGTATCAAAAAAGTCCGTTGGTTGATGGAGTTTTTTGAGTATTTCGACTTAAATTTGAGCCGAAACACTCAATTTTTTAATTTTGGATTTGATGGTTTTTCTTATCGTTTCTCTCTTCTGCGAGAAAGTAGACACCGGTAAAGCCTTCTTTGAGAAAGGACCCGCCAAATGTATACTGCTCTTAGATGAAAAGACTAGAAAATAAAAGAGGCGCGGAAGAGAAAGAAGCGGTGGTTGCTGAGCGCGTCATCCCTCCTTTCGAAACCTTTGGCTTAAAAAAGAAGGATTACGTCGGCTACGCCCTCGGCGACTTCGCGGGGTGTCTTTGCTTCTCGACGGTCACGACGATCCTCCAGAAGTACTACACGGATATCCTGGGGCTCGCGCCGCTATTCATCATGATCATGTTCATCGTCGCCCGCATCTGGGACGCCATCAACGATCCGATCATGGGGCGCATCGTCGATATCCGCCATCCTGGTAAAGAGGGCAGATACCGCGTCTGGATGAAGTGGGTGGCCATTCCTCTTGCTCTATCTACCATCCTCATGTTCCTCCCTTGGAGCGGCCTCGCCGAGAAGATGGGCGCCCTCGGCACGATGGTCTACGCGACTATTACCTACATCGCCTTCGGGATGCTCTACACCGTCCATCAGATCCCTTATGGGTCTTTGGCATCCGTCGTCACGACCGACGCGAAAGAGAGGAACAAGCTCTCCGTCTTCAGGAGCGCCGGCGCCGCTTTGGGCTCTATCCCAGTCTTAATCATCACGATGGTCTGGTCGAAGAAGGTCGAGCAGGATGATGGCACAATTGTCAGCCAAATCCAGTATTTGCCGATCATAATCGGGGTGTCAGTTTTAGCCATTATCTCCGCAATAACCCTCTTTTTTGCTTATAAATGCAATAAGGAAAGGGTTTTTGACGGTGAAAAAGAACAAGAAAAAGAAAGTAGTCGCGTCGAGATAAAGCCGCTTTTGAAAAACCGCAATTACGTATCGGCTTGTTTCTCTATCATGCTTCTTTTGGCGGGGATGATGTTCATCCAATCTTTCTATGTTTATCTCTTCGCTATTTCATTCTCGATCAGCTGGATGTATTTCGCTTCGCAGCTTTGCCTTTTCCTTCCTCTAGCCGTGATGCCTTTCTTCATCGAGTCTTTTAACGATAAGCGCAGCGTGAAGTGGCTTTGCGTTTTCGCTGGCTTTCTCGCTTCTTTCCCTTATTTCGTCTTATCGCTCATGAAAGAGGCGATTTTCGCCACTCCGTTCCTCTTTTTGCCTTTCTCTTTCATAAGCGGCATTGGCATTTCTCTTCTCGCTCTCGAGATTCCTTCTCTTGCCACTCTCGCTGCTGGTGAGGCTATAGATAAAACTGGCAATGACAACGGTCGAACCTCTAGAAGCGTTTATTCATTCTTCCAAAAAATGGGTGGGGTAATCGCTGCAATTGCCGTCAATATGACCCTTATCAACATTGATTACAAATCGCCTTACGAGACCCTTCAAAACGCGGAAACAATGGAAAGGGTGTACTCTATGGCAACCTTGATACCTGGGATTTTGTTCTCACTTGTTGCTTTCATCCTCCTTTTCATATATCGAGATAAAAAGAGCAAGGCGGTCTAAAATAGCGGTAATCGCAGTACTTTTCTCTCACAACCGCGTACCTTATAACGATATGTGAAACAAATATTCAAAAAGTTTCACATTTGAATTTTCGTTTTTAATTTCTTGTAGAAAAAAAGTTGAGCTATATGGAACTCATTGAATTGATACATGAGAAAGAGGTGATTGTCTCAAGACTCGAAAAGATGATCTGCGGTTCAATCGAGATTAGAAACAAAAACGAGGATATCAAATTCTTTCTTAAGCAATATTGTTTTACGAACGTGTAGGCAAAGTTGCATAGATGTAGTCAAATGCCCTGATATTTTATTCCGCAGTTTTCATCTCTTTTCGTGTGTTGAATCGTGTGTTGCGTCATGTGTTGTTAAGCCAATTAAAAGACTTCGCAAAGAGCAAAAGGTTGGAAAATTCCATTTTTAGGTCATTTTCAAGGTTGGAAAATTCAAGAAAATGGGCGTTTTCAAGGTTGGAAAATTCAAGAAAAGTGGCCTTTTCGAGGTTGGAAAAGTTGATTGATGATATGAAAACAGGCATAATGAGTGAAGAAAAAGGAAGTGAGGCAGATGCTAAAGAGAAAGTTTGAGGCAAAACTAGAAGAATGGCTGAAGAGTGACAAAGTATTGCTCGTCGATGGGGCTAGACAAGTCGGAAAAAGCTTTTTGATCGACTATTTCTGCAAAAAGCATTTCGCGAATTACGTCCAGATTAACCTCGCTTTGGAAAGCGGGGCAATCGAGGCTTTCCGCTCCGTGAAAGACGTCGATGGCTTTTTATTGGCAGTCAGTGCCTTTTCATCTTCTCCTCTCGTTCCTAGAGAAACCGTCATTTTCATCGATGAGATACAACTTGCGCAGGGTGTTGATTTTCTCACGCTTTCCAAAGGCCTCGCGCTCGATGGGCGTTATCGGTTCATCTTCTCGGGCTCGTTACTTGGAGTGAATGATTTCACCCCAAGGCTAAATCCGACAGGGTATTTGTACAAAGAGACGATGTATCCTCTCGATTTCGAGGAATTTCTCTACGCGAATGGCGTGAATGAAGACGTTATCGCGACTTTGGAATCGTGTTTCAAGGAAAGAAAAGAGGTTCCTTCTTTCATTCACGAAAAGATGATTGATCTCTTCTATCTATATCTATTGGTTGGAGGGATGCCAGATGCCGTGAATAGCTTTCTAGCGAGCAATGACCTCCAGACGATGAGAATAGTTTTCAAATCCATCGAATCCTTCTACCACGACGATATTGCGAAGTACGCCAAAAACGAGGATAAGCCCTACATATTGAGCGCTTACGATTTACTTCCGAGTGAACTGAACAGCAAATCCAAGCGTTTTATCCTCTCTAAGCGCGGAAATGGGTATTCCCTCAAGCGGAGCGAGAATGACTTCTTGTGGATGAAAGACGCTGGGATCGCCCTACCCGTCTATAACGTCGATGAGCCGAAAATACCGCTTTTACTAAGCAAAAACAGCACGCTTTTCAAACTTTTCGCGAATGATGTGGGTTTACTTTCCTACCGCCTTTTCAATACGGGCGTCGAAAAGAAAATCCTCGCCCACGCAAAAGACATCAATTTTGGGAGTATCTTCGAAAACGCGGTCGCGATGGAATTAAACGCCCACGGCTTCAAAGATCATTTGTTCTATTTCTCGAGCAAGAAGCAAGGTGAGGTCGATTTCTTGCTTGAATACGAAGGCAAACTGTTGCCGATTGAAGTGAAATCAGGCAAAGACTACAAACGTCATGTGGCTCTTAACAATCTGCTCTCCAATAAGGAATACGATATTGAAGAAGCCTATATCTTCGGCAACTGCAATCTGGAAAGAAAAGGCAAGAAGACGTACTTCCCGATTTATATGATCGACTACGTCCGCCAAGAAGAGATTTAGTCTCAATAGCAAAGGCACCCCATGAAGCCCGGGGGAATCCCCCAGCTACTGGCGGGGTTCCCCCGGCTGAAGGAAGATTGCCTCTGAGTTAGCGATACTGCCTACATTGGATAAATTTGGAATGTTGTTCATTTTTTATCAAAAATACAATTCTGTCTGGTGCCGGCATCCATTTTTTCAATGGCGGCGAAAATTGGCGTCTGCTCCCATAAATGAGGGTATTGAGGCCTTAAAAATGCCAAAAACGGCATTTTTGGTATCGAAATCAATCCTAGAGAGAAAAGTGAAACAGGCGCAATTTTGATTTTTGTCGGTCTGACGATAGAGTATTTTTCGTTCAGGATCATTGCCATGAAAAAGAGCGATCAGAGGAAAAAACATTCGATAATTGCGGGGGGGGGGCCTTACTTTTTGCTAATTTTCTCCTTGCGTCAGTAGGATTTTCCGCATGGGTAATCCAAACAAGTGTCGAAGCAAAAATCAAGGCAAGCGCCGACGATGTTATAGACCTCAATCAGTACTTTTACTTCCCGGATGATCCAACGATTTTTGATTATACGAGTGATGGGCTAGTAAAAGACCACACTGTAGATTTGCAAACATTGGAAGGAATTATCGAGGTTCCATTTCGCATAGACACAAAAAAAGGAAGAATCAAAGACCATCTTTCGACAAACGCTACAGGCTTTACTTTGACGACAATCTTAATTGATAAAAACAAGAATTTGGATCTTTTTTCTGTTTGTTCTATCAATGAGGTTAAATTGGCAATTTCAAACAAGACAAGTAACTTTTCTGATGATGACTATTCCTTGATTTCCTCGTTTAACTCTGTGTCGAAGAAAGAACTTAATTCAAACTTCCTTTTATCGAATTTTTCTTATATAAAATCTTCTTTGGTCTACTTTTCCACCAGGTATAGTATCACTTTCAACACAGCTAATTTTAAAACGGATGTTTACGACAAACTGAGCAACGGCTCTTTTCATTTCGCTTTTAAGGCAGGTGGGATTTTCAATTATGAATAACGCCAAGAAAATCCCTTTGGTCTTGTCAGCGTCGTTCTTAATGTCATATGTTGGCTATGGCGGTTGGGTTTTTAGCGCGTTTAAAGAAATGAGCGAATTTTCTACAAAACCGGCACGAAAAGTTTGCTATATTAAAAATTCAAACGGAACCACTTACTATACTTCTTTGGATTACGCGCTTAATGTTGCTTCCGAAAATGGAATTAATGATGAGATCTATGTAATTCCACAAGAAGGCACGGAGTTATGCCAACCGGTTGAAATTAGAAAATCGCACACTATAAAAAGCGGCGATTCTTTAAAACTTCCTTACGATAGTGAGACAACGAAACCAAGCGATTACACTGGAAGCGCGGTAATAGATAGTTCCAACAGCAATGTTAATAGTTATCGAAGAACACTTGTTGAAATCTTGGATGGTTCGCAACTGATAATCGAAAGTGGTGCTTCCATGATCATTGGAGGAGTTTTCAACACTAAAGGCGTAACCGGAAAATACACTGAGCTTGATTTGGATACGGATTCTTCGATTGTTTGCAGCGGGACAATGGAAGTTTACGGCTATATTAAGGAAAAAAACGGCAAATATTCTTCCAAGACTGATGGCAAAGAGCTAAACGAAAATGATCAAAACCGTTATATAAATTTTACTTCGACCGGATCGTTGACTTGCCCGTTGGCAATCAAAGATGCGCAATCCGGCGGCGTTATGACAAGCCTTAACGACTCGGGGGTATGCCCAACGAATGAATTTAGCATTCAAGCCATCCAAACCTACACAACATTCGAATACGGTTCAAAAGCGGTTGCCTTGGCACGTATGACTGCCGCTAGCCAGAATATGGAAAGAAGGTGTGGCTTCATTGGAAAGGATGGGCCGACGAGCAGGCCCGCAGAAAATTGCATCTTTTACCTTCAATCAGGCAGCTCTTTGTCTATGGAATATGTTCCTTCAAAACCTGGGATTACTAATACTGAAGCTGGCACAGACTATTCAAAATTTGTTGTAAATGGAAAAGTTAATTTAGGGAGTCTTTATTTAGATGTTACTGTCACCACGATTGATACAACCAAATATTATTTTCCGCTATCTTATTTGATGAATTTGTACATAGAAAACGGTGCTGAATTTGTTGTCGACCATCAATTTAAAATTTATCCAGGATCATCTTTGTTGATTAAAAATGGCGGCAAACTTAGCCTGAATTCTGACATGGTGGTCTATACATGCTCGGACTTGGCAAATTTAAATTCTTCTACGTCTTTTATATATCCCGTTTCAAAAATCGGGGCTGATGGAAGATTTATTGATAATGGGGCTTTCGTGCTTTCCAATCAAGGACATTTTGGAGGAAAAATCAATCATACAAATCCTGGTTATTCATCGATTGACTTTTCAAATGCCGAATCAACGAACCTAGCTGCAGTTTCAATAGAAGGAACTACAAAAATAGCCATTAATAAGCAAGCAACTGGCATTTTCAAGACATCTCGCGGTTTTAAAGAAGCTTTAATTGCTGCAAAACAAATTGCTAGTTCTGCGAAAGAAGGAAGCGTGTTTTATTGGAAGGGTAATTACGAATTAACTGTGAATGTTTCCGTTGAATTGACGAAGAAATATGATAATAGCGTATATGGCTATACCATCAGTTATGCCGATGATGCCAATGGCACTAACGCTGCGTTCTTATCCGCGGAAAACTCAACAGATATAAAAACTTATCAGGCTAGCAATCAAAAATATATTAGGTTTGCAATCAAACGCACGGCTGGAATACAAGTTGATTTCGGCGACGGAGCAAAAATCGAAATAGATCAATCCAAATGGTATAAGGTTGGTGATGAAGACATTCGCGTCTATATCACGCCATTCGAGGGTGTTAGCGTAGATATTACCACTACCGGAAATAGCGGTGCAGGACATGTTGTGTATACCTTATATGAGTCAGAACAAGAGAATGGGACTTTTGAACAAATCGGGTCTAACAGCACAGGCAAATTAAGCGTTAATGTCATTAAAGGTAGATACTTCAAATTCACAACTTATTCACAAAATGGGTATTACTTTACAACGAAAACCGTGTTAAAGAATGGAACGAAAATAGGTGAGCACGGAAATAACAGCAATCTCGGAAACGATATTGTTTATCTTGCTGATGGTAACTATAAATTTGATTTTGGCTGGAATTTTTGTATTGCAGAATGGACTAAGGTGCTTCTTGCCGATGGCACCTACAAACAAGCTGGAGAAATCAAGACCGGAGACATGGTCATCTCGTTTAACCATGAGAACGGTAAATTCGAACCTAACCGCGTTATCGGGAATGACGACATAAGCAAGCAAGCAGAGACGTATAATGTCGTGCATCTGGAGTTCTCGAACGGCAAATCGACTGATTTTATATATGAGCATGGATACTTCGACAAGACGCTTAACAAGTATGTGTATCTGCACGAAGACGATTTCGCCGATTATATAAATCACGATTTCGTTTTCTATGAGGACGGGTCAGTCACTGTGGGAAAATTGATTCGCGGATCAATCAGCAAGATTTTTACAAGGCTGGCGTCTCCCGCAACTGCCAATCATTTGAATTTGATTGTAGATGACATGCTCTCAATTGGTGGTGGGCTTGACGGTCTCTTCAATATCTTTGAATACGATCTCGATACCCTTGCTTTCGATAAGGAAAAGATGAATGCCGATATCGCCGAATATGGTCTATTGGGATACGAAAGCTTTGAGAAGTACTTCCCAAAGGAGATATACGATTTATTGCCTTGCAAGTATTTGGGTGTCTCTATCGGAAAAGGTCTCATCACCTGGGATATTTTCGAGGGATATGTCAACAAATGGAAAGACCAGCTACTCGAGAATCTAAAATGAAGTGACTCTAAGTCAGCCTCAAAATATGTCGATGTGTCTTTGACACTCTATCTGAAATACTCGATAAACCCTGCAATCGCGCCTTTAATCTCGTTGAGGAATTCGTAATCCTCGTATAAGCAGATCTTGTCATCATCGAAATCATTATCGATGTCTTTAATCGCTTTTTTGAGGAACGGCAACATCTCAGGTGCGGTCAAAAAGGAGCCAGAGAGGACGATTTTCTGAAAGGAGATAAGCACATCGGCGTTATAGATGGCAAAACGCAGGGCTTTCATCACGGCGGCTAAGTAAGACTCATTTTCGAGTATAAGCTTTGTGCCTTCTTTTTCGTCGATATCCTTATTGAACAAAGAGCTATATGAGATAGCCTCTTCTAAGGTTTGCCCTTCGTAAATCGTATGGCCAAGTTCGCTTTCTTCGCTCAAGGGATGACCATTTACGTAAATCGAAGAACCAACGCCTGGGCCGTATTTGACGAGCAGGAAGTTCTCGTTTTCTTTGTGAAATAGATAATAGATCGCGCTTAAGGCGGCGACGTTATTGATGATGGTGTAGGGAATAGAGAGAGAATCGAGAATCGATACGATTTCTTTATAGGCGACTGAAGAAACAAACGATGAGCTTTTCCCGCGCATCGTCACGCCGATAAAGAGGATTTTCTCTTTGCTAGAAAGAATAAAATCCTTGATTGAGGTTTTTGAGGTGTCGCTAGAAGAGAGGGGATTGCCCGCAAAATCCATTTTGCACAAGTAGGAGCGGTGCTTCCTCACGTCAATCCCGATGAAGGCCCCGTAAGTTGGGTTCAGGCAAAGCGTTAATTCTTTTCTGCCGCTTCGCGATTCATCGACGTTCTTGCTCTCGTTTATCATGCCGGAGGATAAAAGCGGTTTTAAGGCCAAAGTGAGTCCAGCCGGGGTCAAAGAAAGGAGCGAGGAGAGCTTGCTCCTTGAGCTTTCCTTTTTTGCGAAAAGGATTTTGATGATTTCTTTTTGGGTTAAAGTGAGTCCCGTCATTGCACCAATAGTGTAACCCCAGAGAGGAGAAGTAGCACGCACGTAATCTTCATGAAAAGGTTTTTGGAAAGCTTCGGGGCGATGAGGGCTCCTAGTAGAAGAGAGAGAACGGTGACTCCCGCCCCAATCCCCAAAAGAATGAGGGCGTGCGTGGTGAAATAGCCGCTTAGATAATGGTTGGTGAATAAAATCGTGTTCAAGATGAGCCAAAGCGGGGCTAAAGTCGCCCTGAAGGCGTTCTTGTCCTTGATTTCGTGGATGGCGTAAACGACCACAAACGGGCCTCCGCTCACGAAGAGCTTATGCATGATGCCCCCAAGGAAGAGAAAGATGAACATAAGATACTGGGGCAAAGACACCTTGCTGAAATCGAGGAAGAAGAAGGCGATGGCGATGACGATGATCAAAGCAGCATAAACATAAAGCAGTATCTTATGCTCCATCGGTATCATCTCTACGAGATATCCAGCCCCAAATCCCAAGCCGACAAAGAAGAAGATAATGAGGAAATGCTTCCAGTCGATATCCTTGAAATGGAAGATGAAAATATACAAACAAACAATCATCGCCACGAGATTCAAGACGCTTTTGGCGGTGTTTTCGCCTACTAATTCAAGCGAAAAAGGCATCGCGAGGACAGTGCCAGCAAAGCCGGTGATGGTCTGGATGATGTTGCTTAAGAAGATTATGAGAATAAAAAGGATATCTTGGATCATAAATAGGGAACGAGGAGATTCTCCCCGCTTATCCCGATATAGGCGCCTTTTTTGGCTTGAGGGCTATCTTTATGGGCGAAAAGCCATTTGTTTTTCATCCATAAAGAACCTTTCTTCTGCTCTTTTTCTAATTCCTCATTCGTCCCATCGCTCAAGATGATGGCGGTGCGGAAACCAGCAGCAGACAATTTGCAGGGCGAGAAATGGAAAACATAAGGATATAAAATCACAGCTTGCCCCTTTTTGAGGCGGAAAGCCTTCACTCTGCTTGAGTCGATGACGCCATCAACCACATCATCTTGGAGGGCCAAAAGGAGGATTTGGTCATCAGCAGCGATATCGACTTCCGGGCAAGAGTGGTACTCAAGGGCGTTGAGATAAGAGTTAAACCCATTGCAGTAGCCAACCTCGATATCCCCATACCCGTATACTTTCTCTTTTATCTCCGTAATGCCTTTTAAAGAGCGCATATAAGAGTCATCGCGGACGTAAATATTGCCAGTTTCGGGCATAATGGCTTTATTTTGGAGGTAAACGAGAATATCGGAGGTATCGATAGAGAGAGTTTCGCCATACGGGCGAAACTCCTCATTAGTAATATCTATAATTCTCATCGATGAGCTCCCAGCCTTTGATTCTCGCTAAATAGGTGACGGCTTTTTTGTATTGGACGTAGCCCATGATGACGTGATGAGCCACACCCGAATAAGCCACGGTATCGACCACATCTTTGACGTGGCGGGAGAAGATGACTTTCGCGTAGGTCCCCGAGAGGTCTTTATTCATATCAACGGCCGTTCCCTCTTCGTAATATAGGCGCGTTTTGCCTCGCGCCGTATCGATGCGGAGAATCGAGATATCGCCGCTTTTTAGGACGAAATCGGCCGTTACGCCCTTCCCACCCGCAAAATAGGTCTCTAGGCTCCTGATAGAGCGATGATCCCATAAGGAGCAAGGGGCGACCCCATCATGCCAAAGGAGCGCGTAATTCTCCGCATAGTTGACTTGGGAAAGATCAGCCATGAAGGGCGCTTCTTCGCCCGCCGCCTTGACCGCAAGCATGCTGATGGCGGCCTCGATATCGCCTTCGCAGGCGAGGAGTATCCCGCGAGATTGTAACACCGACATCATCGCGCAGGGCGAGACGCCGTAGTTTTTGGCAAATTCCGGCCAGCATCTGATGGCTACCACATCGAGCGCTTTCTCTCTCATGAAGGCTTCGGCATTCACGATGAGCTTAGACACTTGCTCAATCTGGAAATCATTGAGCTTATGGCAGTCAAAGATGGAAAGAAGGTTCTTTCTTTCCTTTTCGATATCTTCTTTGGAGGCATCGCCCGAGAAGAAATCGCTCAATTCGTAATGGGAGATGAGTACGCCGAGCTCCTTATAGAGATGGAGCTCATCGACGCCGACGTTATAGAAGCCTTCGGCGTGATAGCCAACAAGTCCGATATGGCCGTTTTCGATCGCGACCTTCATCTTGATGGCCTTGATCCAGTCTTCGTCCATCGTATCACCGACATAGACCACGAAGTCTTTGACGCCGGCTTTAAAGAGATTGGAGGCGTTGAGGTTGACCCCGCATATGGCATTGAGGCGGATTTTGCCTCCGTCATACGGGAGCTCGTTATAGCCTTGGAGAAGGAGCGGTTTTTTGACGATGTTATTGATGATTAAGGCGAGTGAGCCAAGATGGAAAGTGGCGCTCACTAAAACGAGAGCGTCAACATTATGTGCCAAAAAATAGGCGCCGGCCTCTTTGGCCTCATTCTCCTCGATGACCATGCTCGGATAGACGATGTAGTCGACCGAGGTATCTTTCTTTAGAGTCGCAGTGCGCTCAAGGAAGAGCTTATAAGCCGTTTCGTAATCGAAGGTTTTTCTCACTAGGCAGACAACGCCGATAATAGGTTTTTTCATTTTTCACTCCTTATTGACGACTTTGTAGGAGGCTGAGAAATCCTCGTTCGCGTAGCCTTCTTTTATCGCCTCTTCGTAAATTTCGCAGATATGGTCGATGGTGGGGCAATCTTTATTCGCCGCCTTTTTCATCTCTTGGGCGAAATGGACATCCTTATTCATATTCGCGACGGAGAAAGCGGTGGGATAAGTATTGTTGATGATATTGTTTGCCTTCGTGTCGAGATAGAAGCAGCTCGCCCCGCCATAAGAGAAGGCGGTGATGACATCCGCTAGATTGAGCGAAAGGGCGCTTGCCAAACCTAAGATCTCGTTGACCCCGTTTTGGATTTCGCCAACGAGGGCGTTGTGGAGGATTTTCATCACGAGCCCGTTTCCATGTCCCCCCATATAGATGATGTTTTTGCCCATGAGCTCTAAGACAGGGCGCACTTTTTCATAGACGTCTTTACTTCCGCCTACGTATATCCCCAGTTCGCCTTTGATGGCGGCGGGTTGGCTCTTCACGACCGGGCAATCGAGAAGTTCGATTCCTGTGCCTTCAAGCTCTTGCGCGACTTTTCTATTCGTGGCAGGCGAAATCGTGGACATATCGATCCAGATCTGGCCTTTATGGAGATATGGTCTAATTTCCTCAAAAAGAGCCAACATATGCTCATTTTTCGGCACCATCGAGATGATGATGTCGCGATCTATTACTGCCTCTTTGTAAGAGGAGGCGAAAGGAAATGGGGTATCCTTTTTGATGATATCGTATCCTAATAAATCGTGTTTTTTGGCAACATTGGTGGCCATCGGCATCCCCATGATGCCTAATCCGATAAAAGCGACTTTCATCTTAGTTCCCCTTGGTGTTATCCCAGGCTTCGGTGAAAACCTTTAAGCCGTAGGTGGTGTAAGGATGGGTAAAGCTATCTTCATATACGCTTAAGCCCGCCGTCACGATGTCGCAGCCGAGTTCTGCCATATCGGCGATTTGTTTCCCGTTTCGAACAGCCGCAGCGATGATCTCGGTCTTATATCCTTTTTCCTTATATATATTTACGAGGGAGGACATATAAGGGAGAGTGTCTTCGCCATTATTCTCTTTCCATCCTAAGAAGGGGGAGACGAACATCGTGCCGATTCTCCCAGCTTGGATAGCTTGAGAAGGGGAGAAGACGAGGGTGAGATTGACTCTAATCCCTTCTTTTTCAAGGGTATTCGCGGCTTTTACCCCTTCAAGGGTGCAAGGGATTTTGATGACGAAATTGCTAGATATGGCGGCGATTTTCCTTGCCTCTTTCACCATATCCTCCTCTTTATCGAGGTGCGGGTTGATCTCCACGGAGACCGGGAAGACGTCTTTCCCTTCGAGGTGATTGTCTTTCACCCAGTTGGCGATATCCGTGATTGCCTCTAGGAAAGGCTTGCCAGAAGCCATGATGTGCTTCGGATTGGTGGTGACTCCGTCGATGCGGTAGGCGCGATAGGCGTAATCGATTTCGTTTAATTTGGCTGAATCGAGGAAAAATTTCATTTTTGTTTCACTCCTTATTTGTTTATCTTCAAACTCGCGAATAACGATGCGAATTTGGAATCCTTTTTGTAGAAGGCGATAGGTAGGCCGAGTGGCGAAGCAACTTCGCCGTGTCCGCTTGCTACCTCTTTCCCGGTGAAGAACTGCACCCATTCTCCTTTTGGGAGATAGTATTTATGGACGCTTTCTTTCTCGCGGAGAACCGGGGAGACGAGGATATCCTCGCCAAAGAGATACTCTTTCTTGTTGGTGTAGCATTCCTCTTCATCATAATGGAGGAAGAGAGGGCGGATCATCGGGGCATTGCGCTCGTAATATTCCTCGTATACGTGCTCGCGGTAGCTCTTTAATTCAGCGAAGAGGCGAGAATTCGTGACGAATTCACCGTAAACGAGCTCGTTATCATATTGGACGTTATCTTGAGGACGGTTCCCTTCATGGGTCCGATAAATCGGCGAGAAGATGTTCATCTCGCTCCACCGGAGGAAGAGCTCCGCGCTTCTTTTCATGGGGTAAAGAGCCATGATGGTGGTATAGCCCCCGATATCGCTGTGGATGATGCCAGCCCCTGAGCAGGATAAGGATAAGGATGCGGGGATGACGCTCCCTAAACCGTATTCATCGCTCCAGTCGACGTGCTGATCGCCGTTCCACATCGAGTTGGTGAATTGGAAGGTATGTCCATAAGCGGCGCGGGAGAAATAGAAGACCTCGTCTTCTTTGCCGCATTCTTTCACCGCATCGTACGAACACTTGGCCCAAAGGGTTGGCCAGCGGTTATGGAGTTTATCGCTCTTTCCGCCATAAGCGACGCTGTCAGTTGGTAGATACTCGCCAAAATCGGCCATCCAGCCCGATAAGCCGTATTCGATCATGTTCTTCTTGATGATATCGATATACCACCTTCTCGCGGTGGGATTGGTGAGATCGACGATGCCGGCATTGAAAGTGGTGCTTTTGATATGGTAGACCGAGCCATTCTTGTGGCGGATGAGGAAGCCTTTCTTCTTGGCTTCTAGATACTGTGGCGCCCCTTCCTTCAAGAAGGTATTGATGTAGCCTAAAAAGCGGACGCCGTCTTTATTGAGCATCTTGATGATCTCTTTGAGATTCGGGTAGAGCTTCTCATCGGCTTCCCAGTTCCAATACACTTGATAGCCAAAGGCGGTGACGTGGTTGCCACACCAGTCCTGGCACCAGATGGCGGCCACCTTAAGTCCTTTTTTCTTCGCTTCTTCGTATTTCTTGAGGAGTACTTCGCTTCCTCCTTGGATAGCGAGAATCACGCCATCATTCACCCAAGAGGGGACTTTCGGCATTTTCCCGACGATGCGCGAGATGGTGCACGTCAAATCAAAGAGATTATCCTCGGCGAAGAGCGAGATCGACTGCGGGATTTCCCGGAACTTGATGAAGAGCTCGTCTTTCTTGAAAGAGAGGACGCCATAATTATCTTCGTGGCAGTAAAACCCATACCCCTTCGAGGAGATGAAAGAAGGGGTGGCGCAGTAAGTCTGATGCTCTTTATAAGGCGAGATATGGTCGGGATCAGGGCCAAAGAGGCGGCTTTTTAATTGCTTCTTGGCGATTTTCAGCACTTGCTGATGCTCACTCACCCAGATAGGCACGTCTTTGCCTTTCAAGTCGAGCTCGCTGTACTGCTCTCCGCATCCATAAATATGCTCATCCTCGAAGGTCTTGAAGCGGAGGGAGAAGCGGTTATAGCCCGGATCGACGTGGAAGTGGAATTTGATGTAATCGTCTTCCTTATCGACGATGATCTCGGCTTGGACTTTTCCATCCGTCAATATGTAGCGGTTCCCGTCATTGAAGGAATAGACGAGCTTATGCCGATCGACGATCGCATCTTTCGTGGTGAAAGAGCCGCGCTTCATCTTGTAGCGCGCTTTCCCTTTGCCGATCGTTAGATAACATTCCTTGCTCTCTATTTGCCTTAAAAAATAGTCATAAAGCTCTTCTTTTTTCATAGAGGCCTTTCTTGCCTTGCGGCTAATTAATTAAGTGACTTAAAAATCATAGAGCGCCCTCTTTCTCTTTGCAAGGGCGAGGCAATAAAGAAGACCAGTCATTGCCTTATTTCGACCTTCATCTTCCTTTTCGTAAATCGCTCAATACTTGCCTAGTAAGTGGTGAGGCAGCATGAAAAGCCTCATCAGATAGCGAATTTTTAGACAAATCGTGTTGTTTGATGTTGTCGGATGTTGCCAAAAATGAAGAAATGTTGCTAGAGGTTGTATAAAAGGAGGAATTGTTGCTAGATGAATGAAGATATCATAAACTTCTCTCAAGCGGAGAATGATGAAATGAGCAAGAAACCAGTGCCTTTGGGCATCGAATTCTATGAGACGGTGAGCAAGGACTGCTACTACGTGGATAAAACGGCCATGATCGAGGATTTAGCCTCCTATCCAGAAGGCACTTGCCTCCTTTTCTCGCGCCCACGAAGATTCGGGAAGACGCTCGCTTTATCGAT
This sequence comes from Roseburia hominis, assembly GCA_963642055.1. Classification (GTDB taxonomy): domain Bacteria; phylum Bacillota_I; class Bacilli_A; order RFN20; family CAG-826; genus UBA4951. Next base: position 64,168 of record CAVIFQ010000009.1, read on the forward strand.
GCTGCACACCTTTTTCGAGATGAGCGAGGTCGATAAAAGCCCTTATTTCTCCGACGAGTACATCTGGGGAAAGAAAGAGGTGGTGGAAGAGGAATTCCAAGCTTATCCCCTCATCCATATCAATATGAAGAACGTGATAGGGACCGATTTCCCTTCTTGGAAAGAGAAACTCAAAGAAGCGATGAGAAAGGAATACGACCGCCATCAAACTCTTTTGCCTTATCTAGATTCTTTCGATCAAGCCTATTTTTCGAGCATTCTTAATAAAACGGTCGATGATGATGGTTTATCGAGCTCTTTGTCGCGCTTATCGGAAATGCTACACAAGCATTACGAAAAGAAGGTCGTCATTTTGATCGATGAATATGACGCTCCTACCTATTATGCGAAAGAATATTCCTATTACGATGAAGCCATAACTTTCCTGAAGCAGTTTTATGGCGAGAGTCTTAAGACGAATCCTTCTCTCCGCCTCGCTGTTTTAACAGGGATCCTTGAAATCGGGAAGGAGTCCCTTTTCTCCGGACTCAATAATCTCATCGCCAATTCCCCTTTATCGAAGCGCTTCGCTTCTTCTTTCGGCTTCACGGAGAGTGAGACAAAAGCGATTTTGGACTATTACGGCTACTCCTCCAAAGCCGATGAAGTGCGTAGATTCTATGGTGGCTACCGCTTCGGTGACCAAGATATTTACAGCGCTCTTTCGATCCTCTCCTTCATCCAAAATGGCGGCGAAATCGGCTTATATTGGAGCAACACCGGTGAGAACAAATTGCTGCGCGAAGTCTGTTCGCCTTCTTCTTTAGAGTGCCTTTTGCCCTTACTCGGCGGAGAAAGCATCGACAGCGAGATCGACTTATCGGAGAACTATGAGGATCTCGATGATTCGCGCGTATCTTTATGCTCGCTCCTTTTTATGAGCGGCTATTTGACCATCAAAGAGCGATACGGCGTGAATCTTTATCGCCTCGCCTTGCCTAACGAAGAGATAAAACGGGTCTTCATGCGCGAGATAAATAAGCGTTACTTGTCTACGCGCGACATCATTAAATCCCACAACATCAAAAAGGCTTTCCTCGATGGGGATGAAGAGAGCATCAAGCGCTTACTGGAAGAATATCTTCTTTCCTCTTTTTCCTATTACGAACTGAACCAGGAAAAAGAATATCAGGCGATGCTGGCCGCACTTTTATCCATCACTTTCGATAAGTCGTATGTGAAAAGCGAATTCAATGCTGGGACAGGAAGAGCCGATTTAGTGGTCATCCCGAAAGGCGAAGCAAAGAAAATAGGTATTGTCGTTGAGACGAAAATCCTCCATAGCCGCACGAGCAAAACAAGGCTCGAGGAAAAAGCGAAGAAAGCCTTAGACCAAATAAAGGAAAAGGAATACCCGGAAGAGCTCTTTCATCTCGGCACGGAGAAAGTCATCGCTTTCGGCATCTGCTTTTATAAGAACAAGGCATCGGTGGTGA
>CAVIFQ010000010.1:0-62697 GCA_963642055.1 Roseburia hominis
GACGTGCTCTTCAGGAAAGAGCCCACCAACAAAGCCCTCTGCGATTCCTACATGAGGCTTTTAGGCAGCCTTTTCAAATCGGGCAGCGTCTCTCGATACATCGACCTCGTCTACATGACAGGCATTTTGCCAATCAGGAGATACAGCTCCCAGTCAGATCTGAACAACTTCATCGAATACAACATGCTGAACCCTTGGGATATCCCCGACTCCTTCGGCTTCACCGAGAGCGAGGTCAAAGAGCTCTGCGAGGAGTGGGGCATGGACTTCGACGAGGTGAAAAGCTGGTACGACGGCTACCGCCTCAACGGGATGGAGATATACAACCCAAGGTCGGTGGTCATGGCCATGATGGGCCACAAATGCGGCGATTATTGGACCTCGACCGCCGGCATCGATCCGGTGAAGGAATACATGAATTACGACGAAGGTGCCCTCAAGGGCGAGTTCGTCAAGATGCTCGCCGGCGAGAAAGTGTCGGTCAACGTCACGAAATTCCAGAACGACCTCACGAAGGTCGATAGCAAAAACGCCGCCCTCACGGTGCTCATCCACCTCGGCTATCTCGGTTACGACGAAGATGCCGAGAGATGCTTCATCCCCAACATGGAGATAAGCAAGGTCATCGCCGACACCACCGAGGACATCCACTGGCCCGACGTCTATAACCCGATATCGGAATCGGAGAAACTCCTCGAGGAGACCCTCAAAGGCAACACCGACTACATCGACGAGACCTTCGACAAGAACCACGCCGACCTCGTGACCCCCTTCAACAAGAACGACGAGGGCGTGCTCGCGGTGATCGTCAGGATCTCGTACAAATACGCGGAAAAATGCTACAAGATCACGCCAGAGCCGAACTGCCCCACGGGCAGGGCCGATCTGCTCTTCACCCCGAGAGTGCCCGGCTATATCCCGATCATCATCGAGCTGAAGGTCGACCATTCGCCCGAGAAGGCGATTCAGCAGATAAAGGACAGGAACTACGTATCGATACTCGATGGATATCACGGCAAAGTCATGCTCCTTGGCATCGCTTACGACTCAAAAACCTTGAAACATCGTTCGAAGATTGAGTACGTTGAGTTATAAATCGCAGACAGTTTCGCGTTCCATTTCGTAAATTCTTATTCAACAATGAAAGAAGAATTCTCTAGACTTCAACTCCTTTTAGGCGAAAAAGCCATTAAGACGCTCTCGACGAAAAGAGTGGCCGTTTTTGGCGTTGGCGGGGTAGGAGGATATGTGGTCGAGGCTCTTGCTAGAAGCGCGATTGGGGCTCTTGACGTCATCGATGCCGATACTTTTGCTCCTAGTAACTTGAATAGGCAACTGCTTGCAACAGCTTCGACCATTGGCTTAAGCAAAGTCGATGTGGCTGAAAATAGAATCCATTCCATCAATCCTGATTGCGTAGTGAAGAAGCACAACCATTTCTATTTGCCAGGTGATTCAGGTGATATTGATTTTAAGGACTACGACTATATCATTGATGCGATTGATACAGTCAGTGCGAAAATCGATATCATCATGAAGGCCAAAGAACTTGATATCCCTATTATATCCTCGATGGGGTGCGGCAATCGAATCGATCCTACGAAACTCAAAGTGGCCGATATTTATGAAACCTCCATGGATCCTTTAAGCAAGGTCATGAGAAGGGAATTACGGAAAAGAGGCGTTAAATCGCTCGATGTCGTTTATAGCGAGGAAGAGATTCTCTCTCCTCTTAGGAAAAAACCTGACGTGGGGGAGAAACGCAAGAAGGATGTACCTGGCTCCTCCGCTTTCGTGCCAAGCGTGGCCGGTTTAATCATCGCCAGCGTCATTATAAGAAAATTGTCCAATTACGAAGAGAGCAGAAAAGAAGCCTTCGCTTATTTAGGAGAAGAAGAATGAGACAAGCACCGTTTTTGCTGAAGAGCGATACCATTGAGTTAGTGGCTCCCTCTTTCGGCGTCACCACTGAGCCTTACTTAACGAGAAATAATGAAGCGATAAAGCAGCTCAAGAAGCACGGATTCAAGATCAAGGAAGGGGAATGCGTGCATCTAGAGGAAGGGGTGGCATCAAGCGCGAGCGCAAGTAAACGCGGCCAAGAAATCATGAATGCCTTTAAAGGGGAGGCAAGTCTCATCCTTTCAGTAGGTGGTGGAGAAACAATGAATGAGATTCTCCCCTATATCAACTTTGAGGAAATAAAGAGACTGCCTCCCAAATGGTTTATGGGCTTTTCCGATAACACGAATCTAACTTTCACTTTGGCCACTCTCTCTGATTTAGTGACAATCTATGGCCCCTGCGCTCCGCAGTTTTTCATGAAGAAGTGGCGCTTAAGCGAGCTTGATGCGATGAGGATGCTCATGGGCGAAAAGCATTTTGAAGGGTATCCAAAATACTCAATAACCCGGCAAAACCCCCTTAAACCGCTTTGGACATACCGCTTAAGCCAGCCAAAAATCATTGTCGAAAATGGGTACGAAGAGCCTTTTAAAGGGATACTGCTAGGAGGGTGCCTCGACTGCCTCCTCAATATCTGCGGCACGCGTTTCGATAAGGTGAAGGAATTCATCGATAAGCATAAAGAAGAGAAGATAATCTGGTTTTTGGAGGCCTGCGATTTATCGCCTCTTTCCATTAGACGCGGCTTATTCGAGCTTAAGGAAGCTGGTTGGTTTTCTTCCGCCTCGGGGTTTTTATTGGGACGCCACTTATGCCGCGACTACGAGCAAATGGGCGTCAATAAATATAATGCCGTCACCGATATGCTCTCCTCCTTCTCTAAGCCGATCCTCATGGATATCGATTTAGGACACATCTCGCCCTCTATGCCGATTTTGACGGGTGCGAAAGCAACTGTGTCTTTGCTTGATGGCAACATCATCATTGACTACGAATAAGAGCGATAAAACCTTAACTTCTCTAAAATGGAGAAGCCGTTCTACTATTTAAAGAAAGCTAGTAGTACCACCTATCTCCTCTCTTTAGTACAATAGCGGGCGGAAAAAGTTATGAAAATCGTCTTTGCTTTGGATTGCGCGAACATCGTGAATAACGGCACCGGTGCCACTTGCCTCCGTTTCGCGGAGGAACTACGGAAAAGAGGGCATCAGGTTATTCTTTTGGGCGCGGAAAATGATGATGGGAAAGAACATAAAGACTATGTGGGGCTCAAGCATTACCATTTCCCTATTTTCCAAGGTCTCATCGAAAAAGAGGGATTCATGTTCCCTTGCGCGGAGATCGATAAAATCTATAAAGCGGTGGAAGGAGCGGATATCGTTCACCTTTTCTTGCCCTTCAAGATGGAGAATACGGCGCGTTTAATCGCCGAAAGCCTTGATATCCCCGTGACTGGCGCTTTCCACCTTCAGCCGCAGAATATCACTAGCGCAATTCACATGGGCAAACTCAAATTCATCAATGAGTGTCTGTATTTTTCTTTCCGTAAATACATGTACGACCAGATCCGCCACATCCATTGCCCGAGCCAAATGACGGCTGATGAACTTTCTAAACACCATTATTCCCGCAACAAGACGTGGGCCATCAGTAACGGCATCTCCTCTTTCTTTTATCCGATTGAGGTTGCTAGACCCGAGCAATACAAGGATAAATTCATCATCACGATGACTGGAAGGCTTGCGGGCGAAAAACGCCAGGATCTCATCATCAGGGCTATCGCGAAAAGCAAATACAATGACAGAATCCAGCTTGTTTTGGCCGGGCAAGGGCCAACGCTCCATCGCTTAAGAAAACTCTCCAAAAAAGTCGGATTGAAGAATGAACCTGTCATTTCTTTTTTCAATCAGAGCGACCTCCGTGATTTGCTCAATTACAGCGATCTCTATATCCACGCCTCCGATTTCGAAAGCGAGGGCATTGGCTGCATTGAGGCTTTCGCTTGTGGGGCGGTGCCTTTAATAAGCGACGCCAGATTATCGGCCACGAATCATTTTTCTCTTGATAATGAGCACTGTCTCTTCAAACATGGCTCTTCCAAGGATCTTGCGGAGAAAATCGATTGGTTCGTTGAACATCCTGAGGAAAAAGAAGCTTTAAGGAAACGCTACATCGAATATGCGACTTCTTTTGCTCTTCCTAAGCAAGTCGACCAGATGGAGATAATGCTAGAAGAAGCGATACTCGATAAGAAAGAGGGGAAAGACCTTCCTACTCTCTATCCGTCGAAAAAAGATAGACGCAAGAGTAAACGCATCTTCAAACGTCTCATCAAGATGGGCGTAGTCAAAGAAATACCGGCGAAGCTCAAATAGGGTTTCGCCTTTTTTGTTTGCCGATTTCGCGGTTAATTTGTTAAGTTGTAGGAGCCATATTGATTTTATCAATAAGCGAATAAAGCCGATGGTGGCTACACTTTTGTGTATGTTAATCTATTAACCAAAAGACTATAATTACCGCAAATGAAGAAGCCAAGCATCTACGATATAGCCGAAAAGGTGAATGTTTCGGTGGCCACTGTCTCTTATGTTTTAAACGGGAAAGAAGGAAAAGTCAGCGAAGCCACCAGAAAGCGCATATTCAAGGCGATGAATGAACTTGGCTATACCCGCGATCACGCCGCCGTATCTTTATCCACGGGCAAAAGCCATCTTATTGGTGTCTATCTCCCGCTTGATGCAACGAGCGAAGCCTTCATCAATAACCCTTTTTATGCCGAGTTCCTTGGGGCTTTCGAGGAAGTGGTTCAGGAAAAAGGATACGATGTGATTATCGCCTCCAACAAAAACGCCGCCGAATTCGAGACCTGGTATAAATCAAGAGCTCTAGACGGAGTGGTCATTCTTGGCTCTTTATCGAAAGATCTTGAAACCCGTTTAGCGGGCATCAATGCCTCGGTAGTGCTAGTTGACGTATACGAGGATTACTCTTCCTCTTTCACCAATATCCGCATCAATGACGAGAACGGCGAATATCGGGCCGTTTCCTACCTTCTTTCTTTGGGGCACCGGAAAATCGGCTATCTCGGGGGCCCGAGCAATTACATCATCAACCACAAGCGTTACTGCGGATACGAAAAGGCTTTGATCGAAAACGATATCGCGATCGACAAAGACATCGTTTTCTATACTTTGACGACTTTAGATGGCGGTTACTCTTTAGGGGATATGATCAAGGAGAAACTCGATAAGATGAGCGCGATGGTCGTGGATGCAGATATCGTCGCGATTGGCTTAATAAGGCGCTTGCTCGAATTAGGAGTCAAACTGCCTGAAGAGCTTTCGATCGTGGGCTTTGATGACATTCAGCCAGCCCAATATATCCATCCGACTCTTTCGACGGTCCATCAGGATATCCGCGAGAAAGGGAAACTCGCGGGCAAGACGATAATCGATGACATCGCCAATCCTCCAGGAAGCAAGAAAACCTTCGTCATCGAGCCCAAGATAAACGCCAGGCAAAGCGCGATTCCGTTCATCTCTAAGAAAGCCCTTTCATAAAATTTTAAATTTATTTTGCGATTCATATCCATAGGATATGGGGCAGCAATTTAGTTAAGCGGTTAACGATTTTTCTTCACATTTTTTGCCCTCCGTGAAATAATCAAGTCACGAGGAAAACTATTATGAAGCGAAACCCCTTTTCGGCGAACGGCTCTAAAATCGGCCTTCTTTCTCTTTTGCTTGGCACACTTCTATTGACTGGGTGCTCAGGCGAAGGCGGTGATTCTTCTAGCGGTGCGAGCAGCGCTTCTGTAACGAGTGAATCGCTTACTCCGAATGATTATTATGATCCCGATAATTTCATCACGCCCACCAATACCGTAACCACAAGCAAACTCGTCACTTATGAGGGGCCAAGTTTATTAAAGAGTTCCGAAAAGGTTTCCGTGGCCGTCAATGGCACTGATTTATTCGTTTATGAGACGCGCGTCAATCATGGTCGCGTTTTCTCTTGGGCGGTGAGTGATGCGATGAGTCAACTCGTCAACTTCTCTTTTGAAGGCAAAATTCATCTTGATGTCACGATTGCCGATACCGAGATTACGAGTGCCGTCCTTCGTCCTCTTTCTTACGGCATCGCGCCGAGTTTCAAAGGCAATACCATCTCTTTCGATTTGGAGGCGAGCGGCAATTACGTCCTTGAATGGAACGATTCGAGCGAGAACGCCCTGCAGATTTTCGCCAATCCGCTCGAGACTAATCCGATTACGGAAGAAGATGCGAAGAACGATTCGAATATCATCTATGTTGGCCCTGGCATTTATGAAGCCGGCGCTTTCCCGATCAAAGACAACACCACGATATATTTGGCTGGTGGGGCTTACGTATACGGTCAGTTCTCGGCTGAAGGAGTGAAAAACGTCACCATTAAAGGGCGAGGCATCGTCTCGGGCAGCATCTATAGCCGCAACAGCGAAAACGAGTACACGATTCCCGTCGTCATGAGAAAAGTCAGTAATCTCGTGATTGAGGATGTAACTTTCCTTGATCCGGCTGGCTGGACTCTCCACTTATGGAAATGCGAGAACGTTAAGGTCAATAACGTCAAAATCATCACAGCCAGAAGCAATGGCGATGGCATTTCCATCCAAAGCTGCAGCAATGTCGAGGTGAATGGCGGTTATGTCCGTTCATGGGATGATTCCCTCGTCGTCAAAAATAGCGATATGGGCTCGACGAAAGACATCAATATCCATGATGTGGTCGTCTGGACCGATTTAGCCCAATCAATGGAAGTCGGTTATGAGACTTATGGGCCGACGATGGAAAATATCACTTTCGAAAACATCACCGTGGTCCACGCGATGCATAAAGCCGTGATAAGTTTGCATAACTGCGACCAAGCCAAAATAACGAACGTGAACTATAAAAACATCACCGTTGAGGATGCTGAGACTCTAGGCGATGATCGAAACGACGGCGAAAACGATTTCCTCATCGATTTCACGATCGCCTATAACGCCGAATGGACCAAAAGCGGCGAGAAGCGTGGGGCAGTCGATGGTGTCACTATCGAAAACGTCAAAGTGTACAAGATGGCGGATAGCGTGACCGCGAGAATGCGTGGCGAAGATAACGACAGCCTCATCAAGAACGTCAAAATCAAAGGTCTGGAGATTGAAGGCAAGCAAATAGAAAAAGCCGAAGATCTTTCTTTAGCGAGCAACGAATTCGTGAGCAACATCACTTTTGAAAAGATGGATAAAGTGGTTGGTCGTTATTTCACTTTGCCTTACAAATTGGCTTTATCCGATCAAAATCTCAGCAAAACCGCCATCAAATCCGTTGAGCAAGAAGGACTTATCGTGCCTAAATTTGCTTATTATCAAGGCGAAGATAGCTTCATCGGTGTGAAAGCGTCAAGCGAAGGCACTAGCAGTGCCACCCATGGAGCGGGCAGTAAAACCACCACCCCAGGCGATGATGGAAGCGGTGAATTCATCGGAAATGACAGCAAAGCCTCTTACGCTTTCGATGGCGATTATTCCACGAAATACGTTTCAGGCGAGTGGAAGGGCGAGGCGAATGAATTCGCGACGCTTACCTTGGATTTCGCTTCTGTTACTAATGTCGGTGTCATCCGTTTGCATGGCGAGAAAGATAATCCATATAGTCTTTCTTATACCATCCAGATCTGGGCGCGAAAGAAAAAGAGCGGCAGCACGGAGATGAGCGAGAAATATACCCGCTTAGTGACGAGCAAAACATATACGATGTCTCCTTCTAGCGGCAACCTCATCGACATCAATCTCCCAACGCAGGATTTCGCCGGCATCCAGCTTCGTTTCATGCATATTGAAGGAGTGAAGGCGCCGAAGCATTACGTGGTGAGCGAAGTGGAATTCTATCCGCCATCTCTCACTTATATGAAATCGATCGTCGATGCCTCAGAACACAATGACGTCTATCCCGTTGGCAAAACGGTGGATGGCGATCCAACCGGCACTAGCTATTACGAGAGCAAGGGTCTCCCAGCTCATATCGTCATCGATTTAGGCGATGTCTATACGCTTCAGAAACTGGTGCTTTCTCTTCCTCCGGTGCTCACGTGGAGTGCTAGGACGCAGAATATCGAGATTTCCGTCAGCGACAGCAATCTTGAATATAAGAGTGGATCAACATCATTCAAAACCGCCATCGCGGCGAAGGATTATCTCTTTGATCCGCAGACTGGCAATAGAGTCATCCTCGATATGGATAACGAGAAATGCCGATATTTGAAAATAGTTATTAACTCCAATGACGCGAGTGGCGGATACGGTGGCCAATTATCCGAAATCAGCGCATATGGGGTCAAATAAAAAAACTTTCAGAAAGGAAAAAGAAATGAAAGGCAAAAGATTATTGTGGGCCTTCTTGCCGCTGAGTGCGGCCATGATTCTGGCTTCTTGCACAGAACCAGTGGAAAGCTCATCTCAACCATCATCTTCGGAGAGTTCCAGCGTAAAGGAGACCATTACCCATAGGACTTCCCTCAATAAGACTTTAGCGGACGGTGCCGTCACAAGAAACTATGATGAGCGCTTTGATACGGTCGTTGAGGATTTCTCGGGCGAAAAGCTTTTAGGCACGAGCGATGGCACTAGCCATAATGCATATCTCCGCGAAATCGTCGATAGCAATCTCGAAAGCTTCCAGACGACGCCAGACGGTGCGATTTACAAGATGGCGAACGCCACTTTCGGGGGCGATAAAACGATTCTTGGGCAATCGACCATCAATTTCACCATGCGCGTGGCAGCTGGGAAACTATCGATCAAAGACTTGATCCTTGGCATCAGGCCAAGCGATGATAATAATGCTCACGTTTATCCGATCTCTTTAGGTGACGCCGTCAATGACGATCTTGAAAAACTCGATGAATTGAGCAGTGAATTCAAAACATTCTCGATTTCCATCGGGCAATCGATCGAAGATGAAAATGTGACTTTCCCTGATACCAAATTGAAAGTGTTATCGGAGGCAATCGGTTTCCATCTTTACTGCAAGACGGGAATCGAAGTATCGGCCGTCATCGAAATAAGCGAAGTGTCTTACTCGAAGGGCGAAGCAACGACCGTCATCGATGAATTCGCGAGAAAGAGTATCGGCGGAAATGACCGCGTCTATTGGGGACCAACGGATTGCGCCGACGCCGTTTTGGTGAGAAAAGGCGTCCTCCTTCCAAAAGACAAGAAATACGTCACGCCGACTTTAAGCGAGAAGCAGCGCGCTTATTCGCATATCGTTATTGACGCTTTGGGCGATTTAAGCGGCACGAGCGTTGAAGTCGCTTACGATGATACCGCCGCTACAGTGAAGACGCTTGCTTTCTCCGCTCTAAAGGCAAAAACCGACAAGACCGTCGTCAATGCTGTTGATGGTGCCTATTCGCCTCTTGCGGTTGATTTGGGTGTGTTTGGTGGTCCAGCTGACGCGAACATCAAAACCGTCACCATCAAGAATACGGCTGACAAAGAAGTTGAGATCGCGAACATCTTCATGACGAATTTTGAAGAACCAGCTCTCGACAAAAAGTATCCTAATATCAATACTTCCAACGCTGTTACTTTTGATAATTTTAATCGTGACATCACCTCTTTAAATGACAACTGGGACGCTTCCGCCGCTGATGAAAGAAACGTCAAAGCTGGTATCAATGGCTTCGTGAGCCGTAAGAATGGTGAGAATATATCCACCAGCAATGGAGCGCTTCATTTGCCTGCGAATAAAGACGACTACAGCGAAGTCACCATCGGTTCGCAGCATTATTCGAATGATGCCCAATATATTGTCTTCTCCATCAAAGGCGAAGAGGGATTCGATTTGTCATCGTTCCGTTTTGAAATGGGCGACCAGGCGACAGCCATTTGGTTCAATGCGGCTCAAGCCATGGAAGGAGTCAAAACGTATGGTGATGCAACATATCCAAGCCCGTATGTAATGGAAAATGGGTATACGTGGTATGTGATCGACTTGACTCTTTGCAAAGACAGTGTCAAGTCTCGTGATCTTATTCATATCTATTACACTGGCGAGAAAGCTATCGATATTGACTCGATCTTCTATGCTGATTCCTTCTCAGTTGGCAAAATCCGTGATGGTTGGGCAGAATCGACCGAAATTGACTTGGCGAATTACAAATACGCTGGCAATGTTGGTCCTGCTTACGACGGCAAATACGTTGGTTTCACCGTCAAAGGTGATGGAACGGCCACTTTAGTTTCTTTCCGCTTTGAACGTGGCGGCACCGCGCTTTGGCTTAAAGATGGCGCGATTGATGTTTATAACGCGGCCGGCAAGAAAGTTACAAAAGATGAAGTGATTCCTGAAGTTGCCACGACCTACTATGCTGATATTGCAACAGCTAAGTTCCCGAAAGAAAACGATGGTTCCACTCACGTCCACGTCGGTGGGGCCGAAGAAGCCACTGGCAAGGTTACTTTCGAGAACATTTTCCTCGCTGGCGGCGGATATGCTTTTGCTGCCCATGGGGCAAATGAAGTGAATGGAAATAAAGGCTATGCGTATTGCGGCGGGTGGACTGCGACAGCTCACACCGATAGGATTTACGTCCATGTGTCTGGTAACGACAAGTCCGATTTGAACGAATTCCGCGTCGAAGTTAATAAAGTGGTAGTCTTTGCCAAAGATAACGCCAATTTGCTGAAAAACATCGATGGCAGTGCTGTTGATTTGACGAAGAAAGTTGGCACCAGCGGCAAAGACGCAGATGACAATGGGTTCGATAACAGCGTCAATCTCATCATTGATCTTAAGGCAGCTGGCATCGCGGCGGAAAAAGGGCAAGAAGTACACTTCCATAACTCAAGCAACGAGGAAAACTGGACTCTTAAGTTCGATGCCGCCACTGCTTATAGCGAGAGCTATCCATACACTGTCGCTTTGGCCTCATATAATCAAAACTGGAACTGACCTCTTTTAGGCCAAGTAGTTATTCCCCATCATATATTTAGTGGAGGGGAGGGACTCTTCCCTCCACTATTTGGAGGATTTAATCATGAAAAAGAAAATCGTGAATTTAGGAATTTTGTTGGCGTCGTCTCTATTAACGCTTACCTCATGCAACAAGGGAGAAGATGGCAACAAGATTGTCTTGAAGATTGGCTTTTGGCCAGAAAGCGCCCAGAAACAGGATGTGGCGATGTATGAGAAATGGGCCGAGCGTTTTGAAAAAGATTATCCTCAATATTCTATTAAAGGCATGCCTTATACCTACAGCACCGAAACCGTGAATCAAAAAGCGAGCACGGGCGGGCTTCCCGATGTTTGGCAAACTTGGTTCACGGAGCCTGAAAAGCTCATGGACAAAAAGATCATCCGCCCAATCACCAGCCAGCTAGAGGCTTTGGGGTGGGATGAGAAAATGGATGATGAGATGAAATCCACTCTCACCTTCAATGATGAAATATATGGGATCCCGCGCGATGGGTACGGCTTGGGATTACTCATCAATAAACGCATTCTCGGCGAGAACGGTTTATTGCCAGAAAACGCCGACGGTACCTATAGTATCTATAATTCTGATGGCTCGCCGGCCTATCCGACGACATTTGAGGAAATATATGAATTCGCGAATACAATCGTCAATGAGAACGAGGATGCCGCGAAAGGCTTTCTCATGTATAGCGCCAACAAAAACGGCGGCTGGGTTTTCAGCAATATCGCCTGGAATTTCGGCGCGACTCTGGAAGTCAAAAAAGACAATAAGTGGGTCGCTGACCTTGCTTGCGAAGGGGCGGTTGAAGCACTCGAATGGATCAAGAAGATGAAAGTCGATGGGCTTACCCAAGATGCGGTGAGCTCAGTCTATAACGATTGGTATGGCTCCATCGGCGAGAAAGTCGCGATGGCGGTGGTTGGAAGCGATGTGCTGCAACAAGCCAAACTCCAAGGGAGCGTCGAGATGAGCGATTTGGCCTTCGTTCCTATGCCCACTGGCAACAATAAAGATCATTATTCTTTATATGGCGGAACCCCGTTCGTGTTCACTAAAGGGGTGAGCGATGAGAAGGTAGAAGGAATTCTCAAATTCTTCGATTACATTGGGCGCTCGCCTTCGACTAGCGAGAATAACCTCACTGCCAAGAAAGAGGGGTATGAGGTCGCCAAAACGAAAAACCAGCCGATTCTTCCCTCCATCATGCCGTGGAAAGACGAGGCGTATTTGGAAAAAGCTAACGCGCTTGAAAAAGAATACATCAATGTCGATATGACGGATTATTCTCCCTTCTTCTCATCTATTCAAAGTAACAAACGCAGCGAAGAGCCTTATTCTGCCCAGGAAATGTATGAGGCGCTTGATACGGCGATCCAAAGCGTTTTCAAAAATGCGGAAAACGCCAATTGCAAGGCACTTCTTCAGACGGCTTCGACCGAATTACAAAAGCAATTAGATAAAACGATAAACAAAAATTAAACCACGTTTTGCAAGGATTTTATGGAAAGCGGGTTAAAAGAAAAACGCAAAAAGAATTGGAAAGCCATCCTCAAAAAGAATCTTTTGGGGTGGGCTTTCATGATTGTGCCTTTGACTCTTTTCGCTTTCTTCATCTGGTATCCGATGATAAGAAACGCCATCCTTTCCTTTCAAGATGGATATGAGGATGCCACTTTCGTCGGCTTTGCAAATTTCAAAGCCATTTTTGAGGACAAGACGTTTTTGAGTGCCCTCAAGAATACCTTCCTTTATATTTTATGGTCCTTGGTGATTGGCTATCTCATCCCCGTCATTCTCGGTTTCCTTCTCAGCGAGGTCATCCATGCGAAAGGCTTTTTCCGAATTGTCCTTTATATGCCCTGCATGATAAGCGGCATGGCCGTGGTCTTCCTCTTCAATTCGATGTATGGGGATGGGAGCAGTGATTTATTTAATGTGATAATCACTAATTTGGGTTTTGCCTCGCATCCTTGGAAAGGCTCAACTTCTCTCATTATTCCGCTCATCGTTTTGGCGATGACTTGGAAAGGGGCAGGGAGCACCGCGCTTATTTATCTAAGTTCCTTCCAATCGATCGATGATTCGATGTATGAGGCGGCCCGCATTGATGGGGCCAGTGCCTCTCAGCGTTTTTGGCGCATCACGATTCCAGCGCTCCGCGGCACGATGCTCACGCTTTTCGTGCTTCAGATCATCAGCGTTTTCCAGGTTTTCTATGAACCGCTCGTCATCGGGCCGAAGGGTGGGCCTCTCGATAGTTCGATGTCGCTGATGCTTTTATCGTATTTGTATGCCTTTGAGGATTTCGAGTACGGGAAGAGCGCCGCTTGCGCGATGGTGCTTGCTCTTATCATCATGGCTTTCACCGTTCTTTATAGCTTATTGAACCGTTATCTCAAGAAGAAGGAGGGGAAATGAAAATGGAAAAGAAACGTTTCGCTTTCCCTCGCCTCAAGGATAAGCGTGGAGGGTTCCTCAATTTCGCTGATTACCGTAATCCTGCCCATAAAGTCGGATATGGCTTTATCATCCTCTTCCTCTGCCTTTTCTCCTTCATGGCTCTCTTCCCGATTATCTACCTTTTTGCGAGCGCCTTGAAAAGCGATGGCGAGATCAATAGCGTCGTCTACACCTTCTGGCCGAAAGTCTGGGACTGGGGCAAAATTGCCCGTATCTGGGAGAAAATCGATTTCAGCCGATATTACGTCAATACGTTTGTTTACGTGATCGGCGCGGTTATATGCGCCGTCATCTTCAATAGTCTTTTGGCTTATGCCATCGCGATAATCAAACCAGTCGGATATAAGGTGATCGATAAGCTTATTTTCCTTGGCTACATGATTCCGACCGTGCTCAACATTTTCCCTCTCATCAAGGAAATAAACGCCATCGGTTTGTTACAGGCCGATAACGATTCCTATCTTATGTTCCTTTCGCTTTGGCTGAGCTTTGGGGCTAACGCGTACTATTACATGCTTTTCAAAGACTATTTCTCGCGCCTTCCCAAATCGCTTGTGGAGGCCGGATCGATGGATGGGGCCAGCTCTCTCCAGGTTTTCGTTCGTGTGGTCCTGCCTTTATCTCGGCCGATTATCGGCATCGTCGCCATTTTCGCGATGACGGCCTCCTATAGCGATTTCCTCTTGCCGTATCTGGTTCTCCAGAACGACAAGCTCAAGACGCTTATGGTCGGGATATACAACATCGGCAGTGCCGGGGATATTTTGAAACCGGAGGAATTCTTGCTTCTCCTTGTTTTCTCTATCATCCCCCAAATCATCATATTTCTCATTTTCCAGCGTCAAATCATGGATATGGGCACTAGCAAAGGGAGCAAAGAATAATTATGGGCAAAATAAGAACGAGATATTTGGAAGTGGAGCCATTTGGCGTTACCGAAAAAGGTTTCCACAAAGACAGAAACGAAGTCAGTGAATCTATCTTTTCTTTGGGCAACGAGTATAGCGGTATCCGCGGTTTCCTCGAAGAAGGTGTGTCTTTGCCATCTTTGATTGGCACTTACTATAACGGTATCATCGACTATTCTTTGACTGAAACCCCGAATGCGTATAAAGGCATCGCCAAAAGGACGCACTTCACCATAAATTCGCCTAACTATCTCAAGTGCGAGATTTATGCCGATGGTGAGAGACTCGATTTAGCGAAAGCGGAGGTCTCCTCTTTCCTGCGTAATTTGGATTTCCGCACCGGTTTATTGACGAGAACCTTCCTTTGGAAAACCTCGTTAGGGAAGACGATCAAAATGTCGTTTTATCGCCTTTTAGGCATGAAATCCCCGCATAACGCGGCTCAAAAAATCGTTTTTGAGGCAAATGATAATGTTAGTGTGAGTCTCTTTATGATGATTGATGGTTCAATCAAGCATTGGCGGGAACATTGTTACTGGAAGGATGAAGAGATAATAGAAGAAGGCGATATATATGGTTTATCGGCGAAGACCCTTTCTACTCACCAGGCGATTGTCACCTTGATGAAAGTCGTATCTTCTTTCCCGATTGCCGAAGTCAAAAAGAAGGAGCAGGAAATATCGCTTCATTATGAGTTCGGCTTGCGAAAGGGGGAAGAAGCTTCTTTCACCCGTTACGTCAATAATCTGATTGATAAGAAGAGCGATATCAATATCGCCGTTATGAAAGAAAAATGCGCTCAAGAATTGCTTGAGCTCGAGAGAAAAGGATTTGAGGGGTTACTTGAGGAAAACACCGATTTCTTCAAGCAGCGCATGGAAAGTAGCGATATTGAAATTGATGGCGATGACGATGATCAACAAGGCATCCGTTTCTGTCTATTCAATCTGCAGCAAGCTTATACCGGTTTAGCGCCAGACGATAATATCGGCGCGAAAGGCCTCACGGGCGAAGCTTATAGCGGCCATGCCTTCTGGGATAGCGAGACTTATTGCCTCCCGTATTATCTTTTCACGGACCAAAAAGCGGCAAAAGACCTTCTTCTTTTCCGCTTCAACACCTTGGATAAAGCCAAAGATAGGGCCAAGGAACTCGACTGCGATGGCGCTTGTTTCCCGATTGCTACGCGTAACGGTGAAGAAGCCTGCACCTTATGGCAACATGCCTCAACCCAAATTCAACCAACCACCGGTGTGGCGTATGCCTTATTCCATTATATGAATCTATATGATGACTGGGCTTTCATGAATGAATACGGCATCAAAATGCTCCTGGAGATTGATAAGTTCCTTTTAACGCGTGGCCAATGGAACCAAACGCATGAGCATTTCGGCTACTACGGGGTGATGGGTCCTGACGAATTCGAGGTCATGGTCAATCACAACGCCTATACCAACATCATGGCAAAGAAAACCTTCGAATATACCTTATCTTTGCTTAAGGATAATAGGCTTAATAAAGATGAGGCCTTCATAGCGACAGGTTTCAACGAATCCTTAGTGAAGGCTATAAAAGAAGCGAGCGAAAAAATGCTTATCCTCTTTGATCCTAAGAGCAATCTCTTTGAGCAGCATCAAGGCTTTTACGATTTGCCGCACATCGATGTCGATAAGATACCGGTTACGGATTTCCCGCTTTATAGCCATTGGTCGTATGACCGGATTTACCGTAATGACATGATCAAGCAGCCTGACGTGCTCATGTTCCTTTTCCTATATAACCAAAGCTTTTCTTCAGAAGTCAAAAAAGCCAATTACGAATATTATGAGCCGCGCTGCATCCACGAATCGAGCCTTTCCCCGAGCGTCCACAGCATTCTCGCTCAAGAAATCGGCAAAGAGGATGAAGCCCTATCTTTCTTCTCTTTCGCGACGCGTCTTGATCTTGATGACTATAACCGCAATACGAATGAGGGGCTCCATATGACGAGCATCGCCGCGGCTTGGATGAATATCGTCTATGGCTATCTCGGCTTAAGGAGCGATAAAGAGGAACTCGCCATCAGCCCATCTCTCCCGAAACGCTGGAAACGTTATTCGGTGAAGCTCAATTATCGCGGCAGCAAGCTTCTTTTCGAAGTCTATCCGCATTCCTTAATCATTAAAAATAACGGCTCAAGAGTATCCATTAAAGTCTATGGCAAAACGATGGAACTCGGCGAAAAAACGGAGATTGCTAGATGAAAGACGGCTTGCTTATCGATAAATTTAATCGCTTTGAGCGCATTGAGGAAGGCAACCGTTTTCTCATCGGGAACGGCCATTTAGGGTATCGAGGGGTGCTTGAAGAGGAAGATAAGACGTCGCTTAAAGGATTCAATCTCGTCGGCGTTTACGATAAATATGGCGATAAGTGGCGCGAGTCCATCAATATGCCAGATCCTTTGCTTTTTAAAACATTCGTGAATGGAGTCGAAGAGACCGTAGCTACAATCGAGCCGCTGTCACATCATTTGTTTCTGAGTTACGTTGATGGCGTTTTATATCGTGACAGCGAATTTCCTTCTTATTCGATCCACACCGAACGCTTCCTTTCCAAAAGCAAGGATAATCTCTTATGTGCATATATCAGGATCGAGGCTAAGAAAGAGGCGGACTTCCGCTTTCATTACGGCCTTGATACTGAAATTTATGAAATCAACGGCCCGCATTTTGCAAAAAAATCAGTTACGAGTGAAGGCTCTTATCTTCTCTTTGAGGGGCAGAGCAACGAAGGAAAGAGACTATATGAAGCCATCTTATATCGAAGTAGCGATGATAATGCCTGCTTAAGCGGTTCGTTTTTCTCTTCTTCGCTCCACTTAAAAGCGGGTGAGCATTTCGATTTGGTGATTTATTCTTTCGTTTATGAAGAAAAAACGGACTTCAAAAAGGATGTAGAGGAAGCTTATAGAAAAGGCTATGCCAAAAACAAAGAAGAGCATATCGGCATTTTCTCCAAACTATATGAGCACGCCAAAGTGAGGATAAAGGGGGATGAAGAAGCGGAAGAAGAATCTTCATACGCCATTTATGAACTTCTCATTCTCGGAGATGAAAGAAGAGCGAGGAGCATACCGGCGCGCGGAGTAAGCGGAGAGACCTATAAAGGCGCGATATTCTGGGATAGCGAGATTTTCTTATTGCCTTTCTTCGCCTTCAATGAGCCAGAAGTGGCGAGAAATATCATTCTTTATCGCATCAACACCCTAGAAGGTGCAAAGCAAAAAGCGAAAGAACTTGGTTATGAAGGAGCCTTTTTTGCCTGGGAAAGCCAAGATAGTGGGTTAGAAGCATGCTCTAAATATAACGTCACCGACTATAAGACCGGGAAGCCGATCAGAACCTATTTCAATGAGAAACAGATCCATATCAGCGCCGATATCGTTTACGCTCTGGAGAATTATCTCAAGATCACGGGCGATGAGACTATTCTAGAGAACGGAGGCTATGACCTTCTCATTGAGTGTTGCCGTTTCTTCATGAGCTACGCCAAAAAAGAGAGCGATGGGAAATACCACTTCTTGGACGTCATTGGGCCGGATGAATATCATGAGAGGGTTGACGACAACGCCTTCACGAATTACATGGTTCACCATGCTTTCCTTTTTACTATCGAATGCTTAGAGAAAAAGAGAGAAATATTGGAAAAATACCTGCAAAAGCTCGCTGAATTTAAGGATTTTGCCAAAAATATCTTTTTGCCAAAACCCAATGAAAACGGCGTAATCGAGCAGTTTAGGGGTTATTTCCAAAAAGAGGATTGCACCTTAGAAGAGGTTAAAAAAAGAGTCAAAGACCCTAAACAATATTGGGGTGGAGAAGATGGGCCAGCCTCATCCACTCTAATCATCAAGCAGGCGGATGTGGTGGCTATGTTGGCCCTCTTAAGCGATGAATTCGATTTAGAAGTCAAAAAAGCCAACTATGCTTATTACTTCCCGCGCACCGAGCATGGATCAAGCCTTTCTAGCAGCATGTATTCGCTCCTTGCGACGGAGATCGGGGAGAAAGAATACGCCTACAAGATGTTCAGGAAAAGCGCCTCGACCGATTTATATGGCCCTCAGAAAAATTTCGCAGGAGGGATTTATATTGGGGGTAGCCACCCAGCAAGCGCCGGCGGGGCCTATATGTCCTTGCTTTACGGGTGGAGCGCGTTGAAGGTCGATAAAGAAGGAAACGTCACTGTTTCTTCTCGCTTGCCGGATGAAGTCGATGCCCTTGACTATAAAATCAAGGTCAGAAATAAAGAATATTCGATTACGGTCAATAAAAAAGAAGCGAAAGCGGAGGCAAGAAAATGAAGAAAGGGATTATCTTCGATTTGGATGGGGTCATTATCTCGACCGACCATTTCCATTATTTGGCTTGGAAAGCGATTGCGGATCAAGAAGGGATTCCGTTTGACGAAAACGTCAATAACCGTTTGCGGGGCGTTTCGAGGATGGATAGTCTCAATATCATTCTCGAAAAAGCCAAAAAGACGTACAGCGAGAGCGAAAAAGAGGCGCTTTGCGAGAAAAAGAACGATATCTATCGCGAGAGCCTTAAATCATTGACGAGCAAAGATTTAAGCCCCGATGTTTTAAAGACCCTAGATTATTTGAAAGCAAACGGGGTGAAGATGGGTATTGGAAGCTCAAGCAAGAATACCCCGTTTATCCTTGAAAGAATCGGATTGGGCGATTATTTCGACACTGTGGTGGATGGCACGATGATCAAACATTCGAAGCCAGATCCAGAGGTCTTCCTTTTGGCTGCTGCAAAATTAGGCTTAGAGCCGAGCGAATGCGCGGTGGTGGAAGATGCGATCGCGGGGGTAAAGGCCGCGAAAGCTGGCGGTTTCCTCTCTTTCGGGATCGGCGATGCCGCTTTTAGCGAATTCACTGATCACTCTCTTTCCTCTTTCTCCGATTTGAGACGCTACTTCGAAAGAAAACCGCGGATGGAAATAAGCCATTTATATAAGGAATACCCAAATGGCGTAGTGGCCACCAAAGATTTCTCTTTGGATATATATGATGAAGAATTCGTTGTTTTCGTCGGACCTTCAGGATGCGGAAAAAGCACGGTCTTGAGAATGATTGCCGGCTTAGAGGATGTGACAAGCGGTTCCATCAAGCTCGATGATGAGGATATCACCGATAAAGAAGCCAAGGACCGCAATATCGCGATGGTCTTTCAGAACTACGCTCTGTATCCACATTTGAGCGTTTATAAAAACATTGCTTTCCCGCTTGAAGTGGAAAGAGTTCCCTTGAAGCATTTCTTTGATTTTGCTTATCGAAAAAAGAGAAAAGAGGAAATCAAAAGCAAAGTGCTTGATGCCGCGAGCAAAATCGGTTTAAGCGAGTATCTCGATCGCAAACCCGCGAACTTAAGCGGTGGGCAGCGTCAGCGCGTGGCTTTGGGCAGAGCCATCGTCAGAAATCCGAAGATTTTCTTGCTTGATGAGCCACTTTCCAATCTCGATGCGAAAATGCGCGTGCAGATGAGAAGCGAAATCACGCGCCTCCATGACAAACTCAAAACGATTTTCATTTATGTCACTCACGACCAAATCGAGGCCATGACGATGGGGACTGTGATCGTCGTGCTCAAGGACGGGGTCATTCAACAGGTCGGTAGCCCCGAGGATATCTTCCTCAATCCGCGTAACCGCTTCGTCGCTGGTTTCATCGGGACCCCACAGATGAATTTCTTTGATGTCACCATCACAAAAAAGAATGATTGGTATTATGCGAATTTTGAAAGCGGAGAGCCGCTTAAATTGCCGAATGAGCGCATGAAGGGGTTCCTTGACGAGAATTTAAACAAGATCGTGACGATGGGCCTTCGTCCGAAAGCCATCTCCGCCGAAGGCGATTTGACTTACAAAGAGCAAGGATATAAAGCGAAGATCAATCTCTTTGAGCAATTAGGAGAAGAGACGCTCGTCTATGCCTCTTTCATGGATAAAAAAGATGACCTCATTCTCTCGACAACCGGATTAGGGAGATTCAAAAAAGGACAGGAAATCGGCATTTCCTTCGATATGGAGCATGTATGTCTCTTCTCGAAAGAGGGCGAAGAAAGCTCTTTGCTTTAGTGAGCATCATGCTGATGCCGTTTCTTTTTAGCTGCAACGAAAACATCAATTCGGAATCAAACTCGAGTTACAGTGAAAGCGCCGCTTCGGAATCTAACTCGAGTTTCAGCAGCGAAGAGACTTCTTTTTCTCGCGATGATGGAGGTTTTAAGATATTCGATACCTCCTGTTTTTCGTCTACAGAAGAAGAAAAAGAAGGCGTGAAGACCAATTTCGGTTCACCAATCGAAGGAATAGAGCTATATCCATCCATGAAGCTTTTCCTTTTCGATGAAGAAGTGCCTGTTTATAAAGTCAACGTCAATACAACCAGGGTGTGGACCCCTGATTCATCAGGAAGGACTTATGAAGCTTATGCCTCATTTTCTTTCACTGGCAAAGTAAAAATGCATCTTCAGTGCGCTTTTCTCCCGCGCGATGTCGTGATTAGGCCTTTAAGCGCGAATATTGCCTCTTCTATCGATAAAAGTAGATATACCATCGATTTCGAAATCGATAAAGCGGGGCAATATCTAATCGAAACAAGACAGAGGACGCTGCATCTCTTCGCCAATGAGCTTAAAGAGACGCCGAAAGAAGGCGCGATTGTCTTCAAAAAGGGTCTTCACGACAAAAACAATGATTCGAGAATATCGAGCAAAAACGAAATAATCGTGCATTCGAATGAACGCATATATCTTGAAGAAGGAGCTTTCGTAAGAGGTCGCTTTCTAGCTGTGAACGCCAGCGGATTCTCTATTGAGGGGGCAGGGGTCATAGATGGCTCTACTTTTCCGCGCAACCCGAATGAGGGTACGGCGACGATACCGCTCGAATTTCAGTTTTGCTCGGACTTCAAATTGAACGATTTTGCCGTCATCGATCCCGCTGGCTGGGCCTTTAATCTCTATTTTTCATCTTCCTTTTCCGTTACGGGAGCAAAAGTCATTTCGAGCAGGAGCAATGGCGATGGAATCTCCGTCCAAAGCTGCAAAGATTCATCCATTAGAGGGTGTTTCATTAGAACTTATGATGACTCATTGGTCGTTAAAAATTACATCGATTACCGGAATAACAACGAAGGTGAGACGAGTGGCATCCATTTTTCAGATTGCTTGCTTTATACCGACTTGGCCCAATCGATGGAAATCGGCTACGAGACGATCGGAGAAAGGATGGAGGATATATCGTTCACGAATATCACCGTCCTCCATGCTTACCATAAAGCCATCTTGAGCATCCATAACGCCAACAACGCGAAAATCAAAAACGTGCGTTTTGAGAATATCGTGATCGAAGACGCAAGCATTGGAAAAGGAGATGGCAATGATTATCTTATCGATTTTGATTGCTCGTATAGTCAAACCTGGAGCGACAACCATAAGATAACGCCACTTGGCGAAATCGACGGCGTGAAAGTCAAAAACGTGAAAGTCATCAAAGGAATCGGGAACCCGAAAATAAAGATAACGGGTTCACTTGAGAGTAGGGATATTTACCCTAAAGAGGCCCATTACGTTAAAAACGTAACCTTTGAGAACGTTGATATTTATGGTTCTTTGATTGATGAGGACTATCCTTATCTAATCCAAAATTATGCCGAAAACATCGTTTTCAAATAGAGTGCTTAAAACACGCAACTGGCAAAAAACTTTGCAAAAGTGCCATCAAAATTCGAATATCGCCGTTTTTTTTATTCATTCATGAGCAAGAAATAGTCGGTCAGGCTTTCCGGTGTGTTTTTGAAATCGGTCTTATCCCAATATAAAAGGATGAGGACAAAGTTCTCGATGATCGAGTTGACCTTCAGCTCCTTAGGAAGGTTCTTCTGCGTAACGAAATTATTGTCAACGCAGGCGTAAGCGAATTCCTGAAGCCCGTTCCTTAGATAATTTAAGAAAGTGTCCTTGCTTTGCGAGAGCAAGATGGCGTGCACGAGCCTTTTCTCATCGTGAAGATGATAAAAGATGTGGGTGATGAAATGCTTGTAGTCGAAAATCGATGATTTGGAGAAATCGTGGCTTTGCTCTTCTTCAACCGAATGCGAAAAGACGTGACCGAAAATGGAGGTGCAGATTGATTTCAATAATTCGTCTTTCGTTTTGTAATGAGCATAGAAGGTGCTTCTGGCGACTCCACATTTATCAAGCACGTCTTGGATGGTCAAATCCCCGTATTCTTTCTCCAAGAGAGCGTCGGCGAAAGCGTTATATATTTTCTCGGTCGTCTGCGTGATTCGTTTATCCATACTTTTACCTCGCGCTGATTATATCAAACATGATGTTCGTCCGTTAAGACAAAATGTATCGTAATTTTAAAATAAGAAAACATAATGTTTTTGTTTGTTCTATAAAAATGAAAATAATCGTAAAAATGTTGTTTGTTTGCCTTGATACGTGTGTACGCATATGGTAAAAACTTGCCTATGCCTAATGCGCTGCTCGAAGTTAGTGATCTATCGATCTCCGGTATTTTCCTTCGCTCTACGGAGAAAATCGTGGAGGACGTTTCCTTTACGCTTCTAGAAGGAGAAAGAATCGCCATCGTCGGGGAATCGGGAAGCGGGAAAAGCATGATCCTCAATGCTCTTACTTTCTCTCTTCCATCTAATTGCTACGCGGAAGGGATGATACGTTTTAACGGAGTCGATTTCCTCTCTGACCATAAGGCTATGAAGGGATTTTTGGGAAAAGATATTGTCTATGTTCCTCAAGGAGGGGCTGAGTCGCTTAATCCCTCGCTACGCATCAAAACGCAGATGATCGAAATCTTCAAAGGCGATAAGAGGAAACTCAGCAAGAAAGAAAAAGAGGATATATGTCTTTCTAGTCTTAAAAGAGTAGGCCTTGATGGAGCTACAGAGATTTTCGATAAGTATCCTTTTGAAATCAGCGGGGGCGAGGCTCAACGGGTGTTGCTTGCCATCGCTTTAGCCTCTTCCCCAAAACTATTGGTCGTGGACGAAGCCACTAGAGGGATAGATAAAGAGAACAGCGATCTTTTTTGGGATTGCTTGGATGGCTCTTTCTCGTCGGTTTCCGTTTTGCTCGTTACCCATGATCTAAACGAGGCTAAAAGGTGCGAGAAAATCATTGTTTTGAAGAACGGTAAAGTTGAAGGGAGCGGATATAGGGATGAGGTTTTTGGTAGCAACGCCAACCCCTATATAAAGAGCTTAATCGGCGATTACGAGGGTGAATATGCTTGAAGTTAGGAACGTAAGCAAAACCTTCGTTTATAAAGATGGTGGCGAAAAAAAGACAGTCGCACCTCTTAATAATGTTTCTTTTTCAATTAATGAAGGCGAAATCGTAGGACTATTTGGGAAGAGCGGCGAAGGAAAAAGCACGCTTGCCGGAATTCTTTCTGGTTTGCTCACATTGGATGAGGGATCAGTCTCCTTAGACGGAAAAGAACTCTACGAAAAGAAAAAATACGACCGAATTGAGGGAAAGAGAATACAACTCATTCCCCAAAAACCGCTTTTGGCTCTAGATCCGCATCAGCGAATTGGAAAAGCGGTTGAAGAAGCTCTTATCTTCGCTGGTGTAAAAAGAAAAGAAGCGAAAGAAAAGGCTCTTGCTCTCTTTGATGAAGTGGGGCTTGAGCGGAGCTTATTTACGCGCTTGCCGTATCAATTAAGTGGTGGACAAGCCCAAAGAGCGGTGATCGCAAGAGCGCTTGCCGTCAATCCCTCGGTTCTTATAAGCGATGAATCGACTTCGATGCTCGACGCCTCGACCCAAAAAGCCATCGTGGCTTTGTTTGGAAAACTCAATCAGGAGAGAAAGATATCGATTCTCTTTATCTCCCACAATGAACGATTGCTCGATGACGTTTCTCAAAGAAGCTATCTCTTGGACAAAGGGAGTTTGAGCGAAAAATTAAAGAAGGGTGGTAACTAATATGAAAAAAGGAAAAGCGTTGATTCTAGGGGCGACTGCATTGATGACGATGTCTCTATTTTCGTGCGCCGATAACAAGGGTGATTCAAAAACGCTTATCATCGGCACGACGATGAAAGTCGATTCGCTCAATCGCTTGGATACGAATGGCGGAGCTCCTGGCTACAATTTCGATAAGATAGCCTCAACTATCTCTCAGCTTTCCCCGATTGTCAAAATCGATGGAGAGTACGTCGATACTTGCTGCACTTACGCGATCGACGAAGACAATAAGAACGTCAGCATTTCCTTAAAAGATGGCTATAAGTGGCATGATGGGGTTGCTTTATCGCTTGATGATATTGAATACACTATCGATTCTTCCTTAGAAGAAGGGAAAGACTATAAAAGCGTGAAGAGAGGCGATGTTGGTCTTCTTTATGAAGTCGATTCTCCTTCTTCCTTTTTGGAATCTCTTTCTTCTGAGACTATCTACCCAAAGCATATCTTTGAAGGAAAGACCAAAGAAAACATCACCGATGAAGAATCCGTTGTCGGATTAGGGCCTTATAAATTTGCTGGCATTGATAAGAACTCTGGCACGATAACTTTCGACAAATTCGCGGATTACCCGCACGCTCAGGATATCTATTTTTCCAAAGTCATCTTCAAACAGTACGGCTCCGAGGATGTGATGACGCTCGCTCTCAAGAGCGGCGAGATCGACATGATGTTCGATTACGCGAAAGGCTTAAGCACTTCTTCTATCAGCGCGCTTGAAGAGGCTACGGGAGTACAGCTTATTTCTCAATCCACCAAACTCATCAACAAAGTCCTTTTCTTCAACAATCAGAAAATGAAGGATGCGCGCGTTAAACGCGCCATCGCCTTATCGATTGATTTCGATAAGATCAGATCGACTTTCGCTTCTTCTTCCGTTACCCCGTCACGCGAAGGATTTGTTGGCGAAGGGATAAAAGGATATAAAGAAACGCCTATTTGGAAGCGTGATTTGGAAAAGGCCAAATCTCTCCTTGCGGAAGCTGGCTACTCATCTTCCAATAAGTTCTCTTTTGAATTATTGGTTCATGCTGGGACTGACGATAGTCAATACGCCAGTTTATTGAAAACCGAGATTGAGGAAACGGGGCTCGTTTCCGTCTCGTTTGTCGAAAAAGGAAGCGACTGGCAAAGCTATTACCAAGCTGGCAATCATATGGCCTCAATGGCGAAAATCACCGCAAAAGGCTACGATTTTGATGCTGGATATGGCAGTAGATACACTCTTTCTTCCTCTTCTTCCTTCTGTCCGATTACCCCTAATCCGGTCTCACACGGGCAAATGAAGAGTGAAGATAGTGATGGAAACCTCACCGAATACGGAAAGATTCTTAAAGCCTTAAGCTCAGCCAAAACCGATGAAGAGCTTCTCGCAGCCGCTTCTTCCTATCAAGACTATATGGTCGATAACGTCATCTGCGTGCCGTTCTTTTATGATGGGCTCACATATGGCGTAAGAAGCAATTTGACGGGATTTGTCAAAAGCGATGCCTCAGGCATTTTGAACGTCAAGAGCTTTGAGACTCTGAAAAGAGTGTAAGGAAAGCGATGGGCAAAAAGATCGCTAGGGTATTAATATTCTCGCTTATCGCTTTCATTGCGATATTCGTGCTCAATTTCTTTTTGCCACGCCTTATGCCAGGCGATCCGCTCGCCAATCTCATCGGAGCTGATGAGAAAACCATTAGTCAGGAGGAATATGAAGCGCTTTATCACTTGATGGGGCTAGATAAGCCAGTTGGCGAGCAATTCATCGATTACGTCTCCGATTTAATGAAAGGAAAACTCGGATATTCGTATCATCAAGGGAAAGACGTCGGGTCTCTTATTCTTGAGAAACTCCCGCGCACCCTTCAAATAAGCATCCCAGCCTGGGCTCTTTCTTCTTTAATCGGCTGCTCGCTGGGCTTAAAAAGCGGCATGAAAAAGGGGAGCGGAGGAGAGCTCGCTTTGACGGGGGGAATGATTTGCGTTGACGCAATACCTTCCTTCTTGCTTTCGATCGTTTTGCTTATCGTGTTTGCTTTTACCTTGAATATATTCCCATCGGGCGGTCTCAATTCCGTTTTTGCCTCCAATCTCTTCTTCGACCGTCTCTGGCATTTGTTTTTGCCCGTTTTGGCTTTGACGCTTGCCTCTACACCGAAGAAATACCTTCTTATGCGTAATGAAGCAAAAAGCGCGATGAATAATCAATATATGATGTATGCGCGCGCGAAGGGATTAAGCGCGAATAGACTTGCTTACGTTCATTTATTCCCGAATGTCTCGAGCTCCTTCATCGTTTCTTTGGGGACCAGTTTCGGACATACGATTGCCGGGTCAATCGTGATTGAGACCATTTTCTCTATCGATGGCATTGGCTTATTAACATATCGAGCCATCAACGATAAAGACTACCCGCTTCTTCAGGGCACGCTTTTGCTGATTGCTTTATCTGTCATCATCTCTAACTTAATCGCCGATATCATCGTTTCTTCGCAAAACCCCAACAAAAGGAGAGAGCATGAATAAGCGCGCGAGGAGTTACCGCTTAAAGCGTTATATGTCTATCGCTCTTTTCGCTTTGGGTCTTTTGGTTTTGCTCACTTTTGGCGTATTCGCTATATTCGGCGAGAAAATCGCGCCTTATTCTCCAACAGAAAGTTTCGAAAAGTTCTTGCCGTGCTCAAAAGAGCATTTGCTTGGCACGAATAACCTTGGCTACGACATCTTCTCTGAACTTATCGTGGCAAGTCGCTCTACTATCGTCATCTCTTTGGTGAGCGCCGTATTTTGTTTGTTGATTGGTTTATTCATTGGCGTTTTGGCAGGTTATTTAAACGGAGTAGCGGGAGAAGCGCTCAATGGCTTCATCAATTTCTTCTTGCTTATACCGATGCTTCCTTTGGCGATCGTTATTGCCGCTTATTGTAACGGCGGCAAACTCAGCATCATTCTCACGATGTCTTTGCTTTGCTGGAGCAAGACCGCGCGAGCCGTGAAGGCTAAAACAGCCGAAATCAAAGGTAGCGAATATATTAGATCAATCAGATCAATCGGTTACAGCGCGCCGCGCATCCTTTTCCATCACGTCCTTCCGAACGTGATGGGGGTCGCAACGGCCAAATTCATTCCGTCGATCGCTAGCTGCATCATGGTGGAATCGACGCTTTCCTTTCTAGGGATGGGAAGCGTGAACGATATCACCTGGGGGGTAATGATGCAGAATGCCTTCTCTTATGGAGGCATTCTTCTAGGGAAATACAATTGGGTACTCTCACCTGGGGCAGCGATCGTCTTACTGGAGTTATCACTATATATGGTGAGCCAATACATTGAATTTAGACGCGAGATCGTGAAAGAAAGCACGATCAAGCATGAATAGAGGAGAATTTATGTGCGTTAACTGCAATCACTCTTTAGCGAGCTCCATCAAGGCTAGCTATCTCGATGAACTCGTAAACGAAGGAAAATATCAAAAACGCATCGAAGACGATGAAGGAACAAAAAAAGCGCGAGAGGCTTACGCTTTGGATGATTCTTTTTCAAACGCCATCGCTCTAGGGAGCGCCCTCGCTTTCCAGATGCGTTATCACGAGGCTTTACTCTATTTCGAAAAAGCCAAAGAGATGGATCCATCTTCTTATCTTGCGCACCGCAAATGCGCTGGCCGTTACTTCTCGACGCTGCAGCTAGAGAAAGCGGCGGAGGAATTCTCTTGGTGCATCGCTCATGCCGACGATAAACTTGACCCCTTATATATGCTTGGCTGCGTGAAATACTGCCAAGGCGAATTCAAAAAAGCCGAAGAATCATTCAAAGAATGCCTCGATTTGGCCAAAGATGATGCCGATATGTATGTCGGCGTGCTTTATTGGTTGGTGGCTTGCTCAATTAGAATGAATGAAGATTATTCAGGCATCATCGCAACTTTCGACGAATCGATGAAGATCGGACACCATACGGGGTATTTAGAAACCCTCAAGCTTTTTAAAAACGGTTTGTTTGAAGAAAACCACATCGAAAGCGAGAATGAGATTCAAAGATGCATCTTCGCTTATGGGGTGCATCTATATTATCTAAGTGAGCAAAATTGCCAAAAAGCCGACGAATACTTGGATAAGGCGTTATCACTTGATACGTATTTTGCTTCATTCGCCTATTTAGCGGCTTATTGCGAGAAGAATCGCTTTTAGTTCGCTCTTCTCCGCTTTCTCCCTTTAGAGGATAATAAAGCCATGACGAGCAAGGATTATCTCTTATTCGGAATCGACTTCTCCGAAAACGCCGAGCAGCGCGATTTAATTTATGAAATCAATCTCGATCCGCGCCGAAGACCCGTCGTTTTTTGCGAAGGCGCCGCGGGAACGGGAAAAACCTTCACCGCTTTAGCGGCCAGTCTCTCTTTAGTGAGGAGCAGGGGCGCGAAAAAACGCTACAAGACGATTTACTATATCCGCGAGCCTGTGGAAATCGGGCATCGTCTAGGGTATCTAAAAGGCAAAGAAGAAGATAAATACGCTCCATATTTAGGAGGGCTTCTCGACAATTACCGTCATCTTATGGGCTATATGAGCGATAAAGAGGATATAGCTTTAGCCAATAAGAACATCAGGAAGAAAACCGATGATTATTCCGACCTGCCACCCGAATACGCCCATTTGCCCTCCGATATCGTTCCTCTCGCCCCGGAGTTTTTGCGCGGCCGTTCCTTTGAAGATGCGATTATCATCGTCGATGAGGCGCAGAATATGACGCTTGATGAACTGCAGACTGCGGTCACTAGACTTGGGAATAACTGCAAGATGATAATCTTGGGTAGCTTGTTACAAGTCGATGTGCCGTTTGAAGGCAAGAATCCTTTCGCCGTAGCTTATGATATTTTGGAGCCCACCGGTTTAGTGAGCAAAATCACGCTCAAAAAGAGCGAACGCAGCGGTTTTGTGGCGCTTTTTGATGAAGCGTTCGCTTTATACAAAAATCAATGCAAAAAGCCATCCAAATAAATTATTGGGGCTTTTTTACAAGGATAATTGATTTGCCTTTTTTGCTTTTTCCAACCTCTCCTAGATAAACGAATTTACCTTTCCCGCGGAGCGATATAGCTTCATTTATCGTAGGTTCCGTATTTGCTTTGAAAACGCTGTGCTTGCTCATTTTGACGAGTGTGTCGTTGATGGCGGATTTACTCTCGTCGCGAGACAAGTTATAGACTTCGCTTAAAATAGCATCGAGCCTGATGGATGATACTTGGAAGGTAGCCTCAATATACGAAATGGCATAAGGGCAAATGAGACTATCGAGTTTCTCTACCACAACCTTGTTGTTTTTGATTTGGCTGAGTGAGCGCTCAACTTCCTCTACGATCGAACTGAGCAAATATACGTAAGTTTCTTTTTCGTGAATGATGATATCGCCGATCGTTTCGCGTTTGAGCCCCAAATTCATGAGGGCTCCTAAAACATCGCGGTGCGTGATAGGGGAGGCGAATTTCTCACTCTTAGGGTAAACGCGAAGAAGAACGATGGGGTTTGTCTCAGTAAGTACTTCTTCTTTTTCTAAATAGGAAGGATAGACGA
The DNA here is from genome assembly GCA_963642055.1 of Roseburia hominis. GTDB lineage: Bacteria > Bacillota_I > Bacilli_A > RFN20 > CAG-826 > UBA4951. The sequence goes on from CAVIFQ010000010.1 coordinate 29,890, forward strand.
AAAGTATCTTCCGCTCGGAATCTTCTGGAAGGAAAGCGGAGGAGACTGAGGAACCGCTAGAGAGGAGCGGTGATATTTCCTCTTGTTCTTCTTCCCTCAAGAAAAAGGAATACTGGGGCTCATTTCTGCGTTTGGCATTATTGAGCAAGTCTTTGACGTGGGAGGCTAAATAGAGATCCATCGCGTTATTTTACCATAAGAAAAAGGAGCCAATCGGATGACTGACTCCTTCTAGCATTGTCTTTATTTGCCGTTGATTTCCTCAATCACTCCCCTATAAAAGCGAATCTCTTTGAGAGCTTTTACAATGCGGATGGTTCCATACGTTAGTAAAGAAACCGAAGTAACCAAGAGAATCATCGAAACGACGAATTCGACGGAAGCAGGTCTAAATACCCTTACTTTGGCTGTATTGTAGCGGAAGGAAAGGACGAAGAAGATAACCCCAAGCACCAAAAGGATGCCGCCGATGACGTAGCAAGTCATCGCTCCATCTCTTTTGTCGCCGTTAGAGGTAATTTGAGCATATGCGTGCTGGCGGGCAAAATGGACATCATCGCTCGACATTGAGTCAGGATTCATGTCCTTGCCACACCTTGGGCATAAGGGCTCATTTTCCTCGATTTGACTTCCGCAATAAATACAACGTTTCATAAGGTTAATTAAGCCATGATGGCAGTGTAGGCGTTAGTGAAGGCAGTATCGACAGCCGCTTTAATTTGATCGTCGGTTTGAGCGTCTTTGTTGTCCAAAACCTCGGCGACGAGCTTGCCGACGGCAGTACGGGTAGCGCTGCTCTCGCTGAAGACAGGGGAGAGGAAGTAGTTGCTCTTGGCATTATACGTTTTGTTGAGCGCTAAAACGCCGCCGGTATAAGCGGTTTTCTTGTCATTATAGCTAGCAGAGGCATCGACGCCCTTCGTGGCAGCATCAACCGCAGCGGCGATCGTGGTATTCTCATATCCTTTCTCGCGGAGAGGGAAATAAGAGGTGGCGGCGGCTAATTTTCCGCTGTTGGTCGCATTGGTGAGGTATTTGTAGAAAGTGAAGGCGGCGTCATTGGCTTCTTGGCCTTTGTCGAAGAAGCAGAGGGACGGGCCTTGGGAAATGACATAGGCGTCCTCGGCCTTGCCGTTTTCTTTCCAGCTCACTGGGTGATAGAAACCGGCCTTGAATCCACCATCAGTGGCGAAGTAACGGGCACCAGCGGTGGAAGAAAGGCACATTGCGATGCTTCCTTCTACCAACATGTTGGAAGAATAGTCATGGTACTGATTCGCTTCATCGGTGATCGGAAGCTGATTTTGCGTGCAGAAGAGTCCCTCGTTGTTCCATTTCTTGATTTTGATCATGAGGTCTTTCGCTTCTTGGTTGTTGAACAAAACGCGGGCGGCGGCGGTATCTTTTGTGCCGTCGGTGTAATCGATGCCGCTGTTCTTCAAAGCGCTAATGAACATGTTCTCGGCGCTGTCCCAGCAGAATGGAACGGCCTTGAAGTAGCCTTTCTCATCCTTTTGATCGGCATAGAGTTTCGGGAAATCGGCCTTGATGGTGCGCGCAAGACTCATCAAATCGTCAATATTCTCAGGGATTTTGTAGGTTTTTTTCGTGTCAGCGGCAACTGGAGCCTTGTAAGCGCTTGTGTCTTCACCGGCCTTTCCCGCGCCATCCAAATCGAACATGCTTTGATTAACAACGAGTACTTCACCGGATTTGCTGTATGGGAGAGAATAGAATTTGTCTCCATACATGCCTTTTTCGATCGAAAGATAGCTTTGATTGAAGTCGCTGTCGCTGGTTAATTCTTTGACGTATTCGGACATATCGAGGACGGCTTCTTCGCTCGCGTTGCGGAAGACTGCGACGGAATCGCCATAGCAAGAGACGATGTTTGGTTGATCACCAGTGCCTAAAGCAGAGCTGGTGGCGGTTACGATTGCGCTGTAGTTGCCCTTGTAGGACATATCGATTTTGATGGTTGGGTTTTCCTCTTCGAAAGCCTTGATCAAATCGGTCGCGAACCAGTACTCCGTATATGTGCTCTTTTTGCGGGACTCCTCTTCGGTTATGTTCTCTGGCACTTGGTAGTTGTTCCACCAGGTCACATGGATTCTGTTGTCCTTGTTGCAGCCTGCAAGAATACCGGCCATTGATGCTAGAAGCGTCACTAGAAGCGCTTGTTTTTTAACTAACTTCATTTTTTCCTCCTTAGAAGTTATTTATCATCGTCTTCCTTAGCCTTTCAAGCCGGCTCTACCAGTGCCGCGCATGATGTATTTACGGAAAATGATGAACAAAATCAAAAGTGGCACGACTGTGAGCACGGATGCGCACATTTGCCATGAATATTGGGTGACTTTCACCCCGAGCTGGTCCTCTAAAGCCAGAGCTTCACCTCTGACAGCAACGGAAATGAGCCAATAGTCCATATTGTTACTTGAAGCGCTGACGATGAGCTTTGGCCACACGTAGGCATTCCACGAACCGATGATTGACAAAATCGCCACGGTGATAAGAGTGGGGGAAGCGAGAGGGACCATTACTTTCCAAAGATATTCCCAATCGCTCTTCCCGTCGACTTTCGCCGCCAAATAGAGTTCATTCGGTATTTGCTTGAAGTTTTGGCGGAGCAAATAGATATAGAAAACGCTCGAAACGAAGGGAAGAATCATCGCTAGATAAGCCTGGAAGCGGGTTTGGGAACCGCCGCTTAAGCCAAGATTACCCATGGTGATGTAGTTGGTAATGACCATCATTTCGCCAGGGATCATCATGGTGGCTAGGAAAGCGCTGAAAAGCAAATCGCGGCCACGGAAAGATAAACGCGCAAAGGCGAAAGCCGATAGTATCGTCACCAAAACCTGCAAACAAGTGGTAGATACTGCGACTACCAGTGTATTGCCCACATATTTCATGTAGGAGAATCTCGCCAAAGTCTCGGTGTAGTTATAAGCCAAATTCTCGAAGAAAGACCCTTGAATCGGGACAAGCGATCCACCGATGACATCCGCTTCGAGCATTCCGCTTGCGATAATCATGTAATAAAAGGGGAAGATGACGATAATGGCGGCGATTGTCAAGAAGAGGTAGGTGATCACCAAGCCGATGATGCGATTCGCTTTGTCTCTCGCTTTCGTTTTCTCGATGTCGGAGTCTTTATGCGGTACCACTAGATTGAGCGCGGTGGTGATTTGGTTTGTCTTTTTCATAATCAATACACCACCCTTTTCTTGCTGACTCTCATTTGAACGAAAGTGAATAGCATAATTATTACGAAGAGTATGACGGCCGCCGCAGATGCGTATTGGGTTTGCGTTGCGAAATTATTGCCATCGATTTTGTCGTAAATGTAATAGACTACGGTATATAAATCTGGGACGTTCGGGGCTGTCGTGTAGTTACGGTTGAATAAGCCGACAATTGCATTGTATTCCTTAAAAGCGCCGATGAAAGAAGTGACGGTTATATATAGGATTTGCGGAGATAATAAAGGAACCGTAATTTTAAGATTCGTTTTCCAACGCGGAGATGCGTCGATTTTGGCCGCATCGTAATACTGCTTATCAATGCCTTGAAGACCACTTAAGAAAATCAAAATCTTGTATGGCAAAGCCGTCCAAATGATGTAGAGGCACAAAACGAACATGCAGGTCCAATAGGTGGAGCCACTCTTGCTGATCCAATCTATCGACAAATTAAACAATTTATTAAAAGCGCCAGCTGGTTGGAAAAGAACAGAAAAGACCATACCGACCGCGATGACGTTTGTGACATACGGCATGAAGAAGACGGTCTGGAAGAATTTCTGAAGGACTTTGATATTGTTGATGGCAATGGCAATAGCCAAAGCGATGATGACTGAAATCGGCACGGTCACAAAGGTGATGAGTAGGGTATTTGTGAGAGCGCTCGGACCGGTGAAAGAAAGGAAGGTTTTATCATAGACTCCAGAGCCCGGATTTCTTTCGACGAGTCCTAAAACAACGCCGTAATTGGTGAACGTAAAGCCATCGCTTGTTCCTTTCGTTACGTTATAGTTTTTTAAGAAGGAGATGACGATCGTATTGATGAGAGGGAAGAAGGTGAAAATGCCCATGAGGATAAGGACAGGGGCAAGATATAACCAAGCTTTCCAGTTGTTCTTGTGGTCCATATCGCTTTAGAGGTAAATCCTTTCCTCGGTGTTTTGATCGAAGACGTAGACTTTGTTCGGGCGGAGGCCGAATTTGATGGGTCCAGGGGCGGCTTCGATATCGCTGTCGATGATGATCTTGAGCTTATCGCCCTCAAAATAAGGCGAAGAGCAAACAAGCGACAAATCGCGGCCTTGCGTGATAACTTGCTCACAGTTGAGCGTGAGATTCTTTTTGCTTTCGGGGCATTCATCGGCCATGAGGAATCCTTCAGGACGGATGCCAACATAAACTGGGCCATTCGGAACATTCTTGTGGGTATAAAGAACTTTCTCGGTTCCGATATATAACCAGCCTTTATCGAGCGTTCCTTTGAAAACGTTGATCGGAGGATTTCCCAAAAATTTGGCGACGAAGAGGTTCTTTGGGTCTTTGTAGACTTCTTGCGGATGATCCATTTGCATCATTTTGCCTTTTTTCATGACGACGATGTCATCGCAGATGGACATTGCCTCTTCTTGGTCGTGGGTGACGAAAACGGTGGTGATGCCGGTTTCGATTTGGATGCGGCGAATCTCTTCGCGGGTTTGGATGCGTAAGCGCGCATCAAGATTCGAGAGAGGTTCGTCGAGAAGAAGAACGCGCGGTTTTTTAACAAGCGCGCGAGCGATGGCGACACGCTGCTGCTGGCCACCCGATAACTCGGCTGGTTTGCGGTCAAGATAGTCCTCGATTTGGACGAGACGCGCGGCTTCTCTCACCAAAGCATCCATTTCCTCTTTCGTGAGTTTACGGGTCACTTTCTTGACGATGCCGTTATAAAGAATCTCGGATTTTTCGTTGATTGAGAGGCTTTTTGCGACGATTTTGTCGGTTTCTTTCTTTTCTTCATCGGCGTAGAGCTTATTGAGATCTTCGATTGTTTTGAGAAGCTCATCGCCTTCTTTGACGTGGAGATTCCATTTGAAAATCTCCTTGGCGAGATATTTGGAGATATGAAAAGCGTTGGTTAGGGCGTCAATTGCGACATCCCTATTTATCTTGCCTTCGTTCGCGCTGGAATTGATCGCGGAGACGATGGCGTTAGGATCCTCCAAGAGTTTTAAGCAGAGGCGGCACTTCTCGATTTTGAAGGATTTCTCGTTCTCCTCGACTTTGAGGTTGGTGAGCGGGAACATGACGTTTTTGTAAACCGTCATATGCGGGTAAAGGGCGTAGTTTTGGAACACCAAGCCGATGCCGCGCTTTTCAGGAGCGAGGTGAGTGACGTCTTCATCGTCGAACCAGATCTCGCCTTCTGTGGGGTCCTTTAAGCCCGAGAGCATATAGAGAGTAGTACTTTTCCCGCATCCCGATGGGCCGAGTAAGCCAATCAGTTCGCCGTCCTTGATTGTGATATTCAAATTATCGACAGCAACGGTGTCGGGTGCGTTTTTCTTCGCATCCCCGGGGAATTTCTTCGTCAAGCCAACAAGCCTAATCTCCATGTTGAACCCTTTCCTATATGAGTACCGCGTTATTATAGCAAGTTAAACGCAGATTGTTATCTTATCTAAGATAAGCGAGAGAAATTTATAGCAGTTTCACATCTTTATCTTCAATCATCTTGCCGTTATTAGCCCTGCGCTCGCTTTCTAGATATTCGTAAACGTTCCTGTATATCTTCTTGTCTTTGGCGGAAACGATGTAAGTCCCAGTCACGTAATCGGTGAGCGATTGATGGTCGCCTTTTCTGACGATGATCATGGTGATGGATATCCCTAAAGGAATCAAAAAGGCAGGGATGCTCGCGATTATTATGAAGATAATCTCGAAAAGCGAATGGCAGAGGAAACGCTTATAACTGCAGCTAAAAGCGTCTTTGCCCACCAAAGCCGTCTTATTCAGCAACATCCCGAGCGTTCTTTTCCCGCGCGAGAAGCATAAAGGGATAATCGTATAAAAAATAAGGAAAGAGAGGAGGAAGGTTAAGCCGATGGAAATAGAGACAGTACGGATAATCGTATCGCGAGAGGAAGAATAAACTGGATTATAGGATAAATATCCCAAGGCTTTCTCTTGATATGCTTTGACGTAAAAAGAGTAATAAGCCTCATCATAATCGGGATTAGTCAAAACTCTTTCACCAGTATTGGAGAATAGATGCTCATTGTTATAGAGAGCTTCTACTTTGAGCGACAAATAAATCTCGGCTCCGTTTGGCAAATCATTCGCTAGATAAACATTGAAGAACTCTGTCATGGCCTCATCGAGCTTCTGGCTTTTTTCGTTATAGGAAAGAGTGGTATCAGCATCCACTACGTTGAGCAAAGGCGTGACGCTGCCACTATTTTTAACGTAAAGAGAGGAAGAGACGAGCTCTTCGTTCCTTTTTTCTAAAGCCGAAGAATAAAAGGATAGATTCGGGATAATGGCGAAAGTGCCGATAAGAGCGATGAAGGCGAAAACGAGAGAGATGAAAAAATCGAAAAAATGGGTGCTCAAAATCCGCATCACGTGCGGGGATTCGTAAGTAAGCGTTATCTCTCGCTTCTCATTTTCCATTATCGTTTTCTTCTTTCTTCTCGTTATTTTTGAGGGCGAAGCGCGTGATGTCTTTGACAATTAAGGAGGAAGCAAATTCCGAGGTAGTGGCTTTGCTTTCCTTATCTATAAAGGTCGAAAGGTAGGAGAAAAGCATGAAGATCAAAGAGAATAAAGCCACGAAAAGAAGTGAGATGCCGCCCCAAAAGGGAAGATAAACAAGGTCAATCGCGCTGGACCCGTAGATGATAAAAGGGATTATGGCCATCACGCTCGAGAACTCGAAAAGGAGCACCGCAAAACGGATGATGATGTTAGAAAAAGCGGGGGTTTCGCCTTTCTTTGTGCAATAAGCGATATTCATGGCTTTGAAGGATAAAGAGCGACCGTTTTTTAGAAGAGCGGGCAAAAGCAAATAATAAAGTGATGATCCAAGGACATAAGCGATCAGGATTTCGATTCTCCTAACGCCATATAGCTCGCCTTTGATTCTCTCATGGACTTCCATCTTGTTTTTGAAAGGCAAATACTCGCTTTCGAATTCATTGATGGATGATTTTAAAAGCGTTTCGTAACGCTCTAGCAAAGATGAATATATCTCTTTGCCAGGCGTAAAAGAGGAATCAAGGATATAACTTTGCACCTTATTAGCCTCATCTAGAGTGAGCAATGGATACTCGTCTTTCAAGTCAAATGATATCGATAAATCCTTCGATAATATTTCGAAATAATAGGCGCTGCCATATTCTTCTTTTTGCTGAATAGACAAAGAATAATCGGCGATATTATTCGCTTTAAAAGTCACGTAATAATAAAAGAGATTGTCGCTTTCTTTATCGATCGGCTTATAGATGGAAGTGATGGAAGAAGTGATGTTTTCTTCCTTCACGCCGTTTTCTAAGAGTGAGCGGTAGGTGAGGCGATAGATATAACTGGTGGCGATTTCTTCGTTGCTTTTGTAGCTTCCATTTTCATATTCGCCGAGTTTGCTTTCTGTAACCAAAGAGACCATCTCATTTTGCACACCGGAGATTTCGCTTTGCTTGTTTTTCACGCTCCCTAGATTCTCGGTGATGAGATTAACGAGAAGGAAGATGAGCACGCTTAAGATGAGCAAAAGAAAATAATCGAGCGCATTCGCGCCGATTTTCTTTCTCCTTGTGGCGAGTAAAGCCGAAGCGAAAGGCGATTCCTTTTTCTTTATAACTTCTTTAGCCAATCTCCGATTTCCTCGTATTCATTGACCCAAACGGTGATGAGATCGAAAGTGAAAAAGTAAGTCGAGATGTCGCGATAGACCGCTTCTTCATATTCCTTTTCCCGCTTCATGAAGATGAAATTGAACTTGAGGGGGTTATTCGCGAGCTCGAGAATGCGCTTCATGTCCGGATCGGTCAAAGAGATGCCGATGAAGAAGCAGGCATTGAATTTGAAGTCGTGGAGTTGCTTGGCGATATTCCAGGAATAGGGGTTGTTATAAAGGTAATAGTAATCGGACTCATCGAAAATGATGGAATCGGTGAATTTGCGCTCGTTGTAGCGTTCATATGGCAAAAGCCCATGCACATGATAAATGGAGCAGACAGCGTGCTTAGAGACAAATGAGTTATCGTCATAAACGGCGCAGTAAAGGAGGTTCCTTTTCTTCAATAAATACTCGAGATTCGTATCGTAATTGTAGGTGATGACGTTCGTTCCAGGATGAGAGGCGATGAAATCGACGCAGCGATAGAGAGTGCTATCGGGGTCATTGAACGATTTGGCCTCTTTGAATTTGTATAGTTCCTCATTCAACGATTTATAAACATCGAAACCGCTCGTCTTAAGCACCATCGGGCTGGAGAAAAGGGCATCGCCGACGTAATGCCGGTAGCCGTTCGCCCTAGCTTCATCCCCCGAGAAGAAATCGTGATTGAGGGAAGAGATGAGACCTGACCAGTCTTTGGCCCCATAATCCTTATTGATGCCAGCCCCCATCACCAAGTCGACTTCGAGAGAGAAAGCGTAGAAGCGCATGAGCCAAAGGAGGAAAGAAGGGGCGCTGTCATTATGCGCCTCCACTTCGTTCAAGCGATAAGCGAGGGCTTTTTCGCATTCCTTGTTCATATCTTCCAAAGAAGAGAAACGGAATTTCTTGCCCTCGATATGGCCTAAAGCCAAGAAATCATTGCCATCGAAATAGATATTCAATGATGCTTCAGGATCATACTGGTCATCGTTATTCCTGAGTTTCGCGATTTTGACGATATTGACGTTCCCCATCGTATCCATCGCTTCGAGGTTGACCCCGTATTTGCGGGTATGGATATGGACGGTGTATTTATGGATGTGCTCTTTCTTGCTTTTGACGATGGCTTTGAAATTGCAGGTCGGGTCGAAATGGAAGCCGAAAGAGCGAAGAATCACATCGTCAAACGAGACATTTTCCCGATAATAAAGGAACAATAAAATGAGGAGGCATTTCTTCGAGTAGAGGTATTCGCTGCGTTTCTCTTTATCCATAATGGATAATATCGTAATGATTGCCCTAGCGCTTGTCAAAAAATAGAAGCGTTTTTATAGGCTATTGGCCTCTATTTTATGATGCGCTTTATCTCTTTGATGACCTCTTTAGAGAGCGGTGGCACGAATTCGACGTAATCATTCTTGCCTTCCACTTCGAACAAAGTGAGATTCTGCCCCTTATAGACGATGCGCGATTTCCGCTTTTTCTCGACCTTGTCGATGATGAAATCGGCGCTTTTTAGATCGGAAAGGCAACTCTTCTCGTCCTTCCAGACCTCTTGGATTTCGCTCTCGTTGAGCAAGACATTGATAGGGCGGATGATTTTATTGTCTTTCCGGATTTTGGGTGCTCCTTTATGGACGAGGCTGCCAGGGGAATACGTTTTGCCGTTATCAGCGCTTCTTAAGCGGAAACGTAAGATATTGTCGGTGTTTTTATTCTCGCCAGGGGCGGTGAAATAATAATCTTTCTCGTAATGCGTTTTGAGGATCTCGCTGTGAGAGAGGAGATAGGATGAGGCTTTTTTATCGCTTATGAGGAAGCCGTCTTTGGTCGCGAAGAGCTCTCCGCTCCGTAATTCCTCAAAGGACATATCGTTATTGAGGATAACGTCGGCATTCTCTCTAGTGGGGAGAATCGTGTTTTTGTAGCTAGGGATGATATAAGAAAAATAGAGGTGAGTGGTGAAGGCGCTGTCGGCGCTCGTGGAGGTTTTATCGCGGATAATGCGGCGAAGGAAAAGCGATTTGGCGTTCCCGTCGATGAAGTTTGCGATATACGGGATGCCCTTAAGCTCATCAAGGAACGTCTTATCGAGTGCGTAAATCCCTTCCACAATGATGATGTCGTACTTTTTGCCGTCGATTCTTTTATGGCTAGGGACGCGCTCGCTTACGATTTTCGAGTACTGCTTTTCGCTGATTGACTCATTCTTGAGAAGCTTCTTGACGTCATCTGCCGCCTCCACGAGATTGTAGACGCTTGGCTCATCGAAATTGAGGCGCGACCACTCATGGGCGAGCTCTTTGATGAACTTTGGCAAGATATCCTCAGGAAGAAGAGGTTCCAAAACTTTGGATATCTCCAATAAGCAGGGTTTTGAGTATTTCTCAGCAAAAGGATATTTAAGGAGAATCGGTTTGATTTTCTTCGCGATTTCTCCGATATTTCTTATCTTTCCGTTAAAAGCATTCTCATTGACTTTGTTCGGGATGAGGTAGGCGACGCCGAAATTGTATTGGTCGAGGGAGATAATGACGGCTTTATGCCCATGGTTTCTCTCGAGCCGGCGGAGAGCTTCGGCCCCGAAGGATTTGCCTGAGCTAGAGGCGCCCGCGATGATGATCACGGCTTTAGAGGAACTCTCCAAAACCTCCTCCGCCAAATCGAGGTTGGCGAAGCACCACTTATCAAGATGATGGATTGAAATGGCCATACGCCTTATTCTAACGCGAGTAGAGGCGAAATTTCTTTATTCATGATGGAAAAATGGTATCGTATCGTTGATAATTGAACACATGACCAAAAATAAACAAAAGTAGAAAGGAGAACATATGTACAAAAATTCCGTCAGAAGCGAAACCCTCATCAAAAAAGCGACGATCGAACTATTGAGCGAGAAAAAGGACATCAGCAAAATCACGGTCAGCGAAATCGTGGAACGAGCCGAGATCAACCGTGGCACTTTCTATAATCACTATAAGGATATAGAGGATGTGCTTAACCAGATTGAAGAAGAAATCATGGCGAGCTTCATCAAGAGATGGGAATGGGCGGGAATCGGCGAAACCTCACGTTTTGAGACCTTCATCATCGAACTCACAAACATTTTCAAGGAAAAAGAGGAAATCTGCAAAAAACTGGTCCAGAACGTGCCAGCCCACATTTTCGATGACGTGAAAATGAAGGTGAGCGAGGCCATTGTCGCCTCCCCGAAATTCAAAGACTTGACGAAGGAAGAGTGGGGGTTCTTGTCGATCATCTCCAATGGCATCGCCGGAATGTACATCGACTATTTCTCTTCGAGAAGCTCTTTCACGCTCCAGGAAATCGGGCAATACGCCGTTTCGATGGCAAGAACCGTCTTCGAAGAAAGGATCAATTCAGGCAATTCCGCTTGCAAGGCGGTGAGCAAGTAGCGAAAATCATTGCCATGCCTTTATTAGCGAGTTACATCTTTCCTCATTCTCCCGTCATTGTCCCAGAAATCGGAAAAGGGCAGGAAAAAGAGCTTGAGGCCACCTTGGATAGTTGTCGGAAAATCGCCAAGGAAATCGCCTCTCTCCATCCTGATACCATCGTCATCGCCTCCCCTCACGCCGAGAGCTATAGCGATTATTTTCAGCTTTCTAGCGGTGAGACCGCGACAGGCTCATTAAAGGCATATGGGGCTCCACAGATCCGTTTTCGTCTTCATTATGATGATGAGCTTAGAAAAGAGATTACGCGTTTATCTTTCGTGAACGGCATCAAAGCCGGATACGATGATTCGGAAGACCCTTCGCTCGACCATGGCACGATGGTTCCTCTCTATTTCATAAATAAGGAATACAAGAACTATCAAGTCGTTCGTCTCGGACTCACGGGTTTGCCTCTCCTCAGCCATTACAGAATGGGCACCGTAATCGCGGAAGCTGCGAGAAAGACCGGAAAACGCATCGTTTTCATCGCAAGCGGCGATATGTCACACTGCTTGAGCAAAGAAGGAGTATACGGCTACCGTGAAGAAGCCGCCAAATACGAGAGTCAGCTCAATAAGAGTCTGAAAAACGCCAACTTTGGCGACTTGCTCAGAATGGATTCGAAACTCATTTCAAGAGCCAAAGAATGTGGAAACCGCGCCTTTGCGATTTTATCGGGTACCCTCGACCGGCTTGCGGTTGAGACGACTTTTTATTCCCATGAGGCGCCTTTCGGAACGGGTCATGGGGTCTATGGATATATGGTAAAAGGCCCCGATGATTCCAGGGCTTTTGGCGATTATTACATCTCCAAGATCCTCTTTTCCTTAAAGGAGAAGCAAGAGAACTGCGATGATGCCGTGAAACTCGCCTATATGGCCGTGAATCAGGCCGTCAAAGGAGGGAGTCCGAGCAAAGTGGAGGTTCCTTCTTCCTTTCTTGAGAAAAAAGAAGGGGTTATCGTCTCTATTTACGAGTTTGGGGCTTTACGGGCGCGCTTTGGCTCAATCACCCCTCGCGAGTCCTCTTTTGCGCAGGAAATCATCTCCAATTCCGTTAAAGCGACGAAAGACGATACTTTCTTTGACGCCATATCGGAGAAAGAGCTGCCATATCTAGATATCGTTGTTACGGAAGTGAGCGACGTTAAACCGCTCAAAAACGAAAGCGATTTCGACGCGGAAGCAAATGGCATTTACGTGAAGAAGGGCAATAAGAGCGGTTACTCCCTCCCCTTCGACTCCCTTGGCTTCGATTACAGGAAGCAGTTGAGGATCGCCAAAAGAGAGGCTTCCTTGAAAGAAGAGGAATCAGCAACCGTCTATCGCTTTTCCTTTACCCAGCATAAATAACTCCTTAATTTCCTTGCAAAAAGCCTTTGAATTTTAGGATTTTTGATTTTTAGGCGCCTTTTGCGGAGATTAAAAAATAGCCATAAGAACCGATTTTGTTCATGATTTTCGCTCTTGCTTTTAAGTTTGTCCATCGCTCCCTTAAGTTGTGCTTATCGCTCTTCTTTTTAGTGATATAATGCGCCTATGTCCATTCAGCATTGGCCCTCTAGATTCCGTTACCATTATAAAAAATACTTGGCCGTTTTCTTCGTCTCGCTCGCCATAGCCTTTATCTCCGCGGATATCATCCTCACTTTCGTCAATCTCGTCGTTGGCGGGTATCAGCCAGGCTTATCGGTTGTCTCGCCGGTTATCACTTTTGTTATCTTGATGGTTGCCTACATCATGATTTTTAAAGGCAATCTCGAGGGGACTGGCTTGGCCTTTCAGGGCGTTTTGTCTTTTGTTTTCCTTCTCTTATTCAATGAGATAATTTCGCTTATCTTCAATTCCATCTTGACCAATATCAACGCCATCGTCTGCTTCAGGGCCGGTGATTATCTTTCCGGGGCTTTGGCGATCGCTAGTTACATTTTCCTCGGCTTTCAGGTTTTGGCTGGCATTTTCTCTTATGTGAGGCTTCGTCAATACATGACGGGCCAATATGTCTCGAGCACCGGGGTGAAAGTCTGGTTCATGATCTATTTCGGGCTTTTTATCTTGAGCCAAGGAACGACTTTGGCTCTCTTTTTCCTCTCTTCTTCGCCAGATAATTACATCGCTTTGTTCTTGGTGCTGCTTGAGCCACTCAGCGAGCTTTGCTGCGTCATCAGCTCGATTTTCACGGTTCTCCGCTTATCCGATTAGTTTTTTGCTTTGGGCTTTCATTTTCTAAGTGCTAGACTAACCACTTGGAAGGGGAGTAGCGGTTTGCTTGCTCTCGACATCTCGCCTTAATCGGCCGGGACAAGCAGGGTTATCCCCACGCGAGACCTTCTAGTGGAATTTTGGTTTGCTAGAAGGAGAAAAATATGCACGAAAACCATTCGGCCAAAGAAACGCTTTCTTTTTATGGTGTTGATGAAAGCAAAGGCTTAAAGGAAGAAGAAGTCCTCAAAGCCCGCGAAAAGTGGGGCTACAACAAGCTTGAAGAAGAGAAAAAGGAAAGCTGGTTCGTCATTTTCATCGGTCAATTCAAGGATCCGATGATCTTTATTTTGTTGGGTGCGGCCATCGTATCCCTCGTTTTAGGCATTTTAAGCGCGGTGAAAGCAGGAAATGGCATCCATTTCAGCGATTTTGCTGACGTTATCATCATTTTCGGCGTCATTTTCTTGAATGCCATCATCGGCACGGTTCAAGAGACCAAAGCCGAGAAATCGCTCGAGGCTCTTAAAAAACTCTCTTCGCCTACGGCCACCGTTAGACGCGATGGCGCTTTGAAGGAAGTGAAAGCCGAGGAGCTTGTCCCTGGCGATATCGTCATCCTTGAAGAAGGTAGAACGGTGCCAGCCGATTTGCGCTTGATCAAAGGCTTTGCCTTAAAAGCCAATGAGTCTTCGCTCACTGGCGAATCTCTCCCAGTTGAGAAAAATCCCGACATCGTGCTTTCGGAAGAAGTTGGAATCGGGGACCGCGTCAACGTCGCTTATAGCAGCACCCCCATCGTTTATGGACGCGGGGAAGGCGTGGTTATCGCCACTGGCAAAAACACCGAAATCGGGCGTATCGCCACGATGCTTTCAGGCGGAGATGATGAGCTAACTCCGTTACAGAAAAAACTCAATCAACTATCGAAATTCCTTGGCTATTTAACCATCGGCATCGTCGTTTTGATGTTCGCCGTCTCTTTAATTTACGATGGAATACGCGGAACGATCGCCGAGCAATGGGACGATGATCTTCTTGACGCTGTCGGTTTGGCGGTTGCCGCCATCCCTGAAGGGCTCGCGGCCGTTGTCACGATCGTCCTTGCCAATGGCATGAGCAAGATGGTCAAGGTCAATACCATCGTAAGAAGGCTCGCGAGCGTGGAGACGCTTGGCGGAGTCAGCTGCATCTGCTCCGATAAGACTGGCACTTTGACGCAGAATAAGATGACGGTCGTCGCTTGCTACACCGACGAGAAATATTTCGAAAAAGAAGAAATCGACAAATCCTTGTCCTTCTTGGCGGAAGGCTTCGCTCTCTGCAGCGACGCCAAAATCGAGAACGGCTCTTATGGGGATCCGACCGAAATCGCTTTGGTTTTGATGGCCGATTCGCTCGGCATGAGCAAATCGTCTCTAGAAAGCAAGAAACCAAGAGTCAACGAGCTTCCTTTCGACAGTGTCCGCAAGATGATGTCCACGGCCCACAATAAGCCAAGCGGTGGCTATCTCATCTACACAAAAGGCGCGATGGATCAGATCTTGAAGCACTGCTCGTCCATCAATATCAACGAAAAAGTCCGCAAAATCAGTGCGGATGATAAGAAAAACATCGAAGAGGCCGCCAAAAAGATGAGCGATAAGGCGCTCCGCGTTTTGGCTCTCGCCTATAAAGTCGGCGATAAGGAAATAGAAGAGGAGAACCTCGTCTTCGTCGGACTCGTCGGCATGGTCGATCCGCCTAGACCAGAAGCCAAAGAGGCGGTGGCGACTCTCAAAAAAGCCGGCATCACCACCATCATGATCACCGGAGACCATAAAGACACGGCCTTTGCTATCGCGAAAGAATTAGGCATCGCCGAGAAAGAAGAGCAGTGCATGTCTGGGGCCCAAATCGATGCCTGCTCAGAGACTGAGCTCCAAAAGAAAGTGAAAACCGTTCGCGTATTCGCGCGCGTTTCCCCTGAAAATAAAGTCGCCATCGTCAAAGCCATCAAAGCCAATGGCATGATCGCCGCGATGACGGGAGACGGGGTCAATGACGCCCCGAGCCTTAAGGCCGCCGATATCGGTATTGCGATGGGCATCACCGGAACTGACGTAGCCAAAGGTGCCGCCGATATGGTCCTCACCGACGATAATTTCGCCTCCATTGAAAAAGCGGTGGAAGAAGGGCGTGGCATTTACACGAATATCCGTAAGACCATCCTCTTCCTCTTATCGAGTAACATCGGCGAAGTGGTTTGCATGTTCATCGCCATCGCGATCGGGCTCCCAGCGCCTCTAATCGCCATCCACTTGCTTTGGGTCAACCTCATCACCGACTCTTTGCCTGCGATTGCTCTAGGGAGCGACAAAAAGCCCGACGATATCATGGATGAATCCCCGCGTGACCCGAAAGAATCGCTCTTCGCGCATAATGGGTACGCCATCACGTTTGGCTACGGCGCGATTATCGGTATTGCTACCCTTGTCGCCTTCTTGCTTAAGCCTTGGGCGGCGGGCTGCTTCACGCCGAGTGATATCAATGCTTATTTGAGCTTATCCGAGGCTAATCTTGAAGAATGCCAGTCGATGGCTTTCTGCGTCTTATCCTTCTCTGAGCTCTTCCATATGCTTGGCATGACCGACACCAAGCATTCCGTCATCAGGGTCTTCCGCGACAAGAATATCCTCCTCTGGATCTCTTTCTTCCTTGGTTTCGCTTTGCAGCTCTTCGTCATCGAAGTGCCTGGGGTCAATAGCTTCTTCAAAGTCTATACCTTGCACGATGAGCCGATGGATTATCTCTACGTCTTCTTATTGGCGCTTACTCCGCTTTTAGCCCACGAA
The DNA here is from genome assembly GCA_963642055.1 of Roseburia hominis. Classification (GTDB taxonomy): domain Bacteria; phylum Bacillota_I; class Bacilli_A; order RFN20; family CAG-826; genus UBA4951. The sequence continues at coordinate 46,267 of CAVIFQ010000010.1, forward strand.
ATCGTTGTCTTCGTGAACTTCATCAAGAAGAAACTTGCAAAATAAAGCCTTGTTGGTGCTCTTTCTAAGAAAAGGCGTGAATGTGTTAAATAAAAAACTCATCTCCAGATTTTAGAGCAACGCGGCAAAGCTCGGGCTTTCGCGAATTCCGGCGCCATAATTTCCGCCCTTGAACGGCCGAAAGAGGCGCCTTATGATTTGGATATAGGCCAAAACGGCATCAAAAAAGGCATGCCGAAAAGAGGCTCCCTAAAAACTGATTTCAAAATTAAGGAGTCATCTCCAAATCCCTCAAGGTATGAATTACCCTACCAATTCGGGGCTGAGGAAGACGCTGTCTGGCTCGATGAATTCGTACTCGTTCGCGGCGAGTACTTTTTCATCTAGCCAGATCCTGCATATCTTCCCCGGGCAGTTGCCGTTCAGTATCGCCCTCGGCTCCGAGTTGACGTGCGAGAGGGCGAGGTTCACCTTCTTCTGGGTATAGTCGTCGAAGATCGTCCCCCTGGGGAACACTTTCCGGAGCTCCACGTGGTTCTTCTCGATCTTCCCCTTCTGGCCGGATTTGCCGGGGTCGCAGTAGAAGAGCCGGCAGAGCCTCTCGCCGGTCGAGGGGTCGAACTCGATCGCCTCGGCGTCGCGGAACTCGGAGCCATTGTCGGTGAGGATGCAGGCGAAGGTCTTCTTGAATAGCTCGGTTCCGAGGCTCTTCCTCAGATCGGCGAAAACCCTCGACACCCCCGAGCTTTCCTTCGAGTCGAGGAGGAAGGCCATTCCCGCGCTTCTCGGTTACTCTGTCACTTAACGATAGCTTATAGGATTAATTCGCCACTTTTTTGTTTATTTGACTCTTCTAAAGAATTATCATACGACATTATTCAAGAGGGAAAATTATGAAAAAATTTCAAAAAATCCTTACATTAAGCGTGGCTTTCTTGATGTTAAGCGCCTGTGCGCCTACTTCATCTAGTAGTGCTGCCTCATCATCTTCATCCGAATCAAGTGTGAATTCGTCTTCTTCTAGTGAGGAAGATGCCGGTGAAAACTGGGATAAATCCTTACAAGTACTAATGAAGAAATATTGCGGAGAAGTTTTACCTTACCCTGAAGGAAAACTTGTTGGCAAGATTAGTTACAGCGAAAAAAGTTTGAATGGCAATAAATACCTTGAAATATACGATGAAGCAAAGAGCTTCACTTTAAAAGATTATTCCGAAATGCTTGGAGAAACAGGCTGGAGTGTAACAAAAGACTATGAGGGAAGTTCCGTAAGAAAAGATACTTATGGAACAGAATTCGTCGAAAGTGTTAAAAAATCCAGTGATGGCAAGACAGGATACGATGTTAGCTATTTCTTTGAAAAAGGTGATTCGTCTGCAAACGTTATTTGGTGTTATAACAATCTTAGTGGTTCCTTAACCGAAAATACTGCTTGGAGTGAGGAAGAGGAATCCTATATCCAATATGGTCTTCTCTCAGATTTGCCTTTCATCAAACTTGGCTCCGATTACGAAGTCGTAAATCCTACCGAAAACATCCTTTCTATTTTCGACTATTGTGCGATTGATTTAAGAAAAGAATATGCGGATCTTTTAGCCAAGAACGGATTCACGCTCGACGAAAAGATGAGCAAAGAAAACGGACTATATTATTTAACGAAGGTTATTGATAACGGTTCAACAATTGTAGCTGCGTTAAACTATTCAAATGGCAACCTCTTTAAGTTTGCTTATTTGCCAAAATATACAGAAAGTAGTTCATGGCCAAAGGCTGCAGTTAAAGAGATCGAAGAAGAAAACAACGTAAGCATTCCTTCGCTTACTAGCACGGAATATATAACTGGCTACTCTTATTATGTGAAAAATGGTATTGCCCATATTGCCGTGAATTCCACATATGAGGAGCTTTTTGATGAATATTGCAACAAGCTCATCAAAGCTACGTTCCAAGAAGATGAGGACAACTACGGGGTCTATATCAATTGGGAGGAGAATGTTCAAATCATCATTAGCGAGCTTGATGATAAAGAAGGCGAAATCTCTGGATTAGAAATCACCGTTTGTCCATTAAAAGCTTCTTCTACATTCACAAAATCTTGGCCAAAAAAGGCAATATCTTCCTTCTTAGAGACATTCAATATAAATGTTTCTTGCCCTGATTTCCCATCTATTCCAGATACCGGAAAAGAATTGAAGTATACAGTTGTCGATGATTTTGATGCGCATGTGCAAGATTGGTATGACTATATTCTTAAAAACGCTTCATGGTTAGGAGTGGACGTAAACGATAAAGCGGCGATCAAAAAAATGGCGGAAAAGACTGCTGAAGGTGATATGGCCGTATTCATTGAAGCATATGACCCTGATATGGAAATAATGGATGAGTATGATGACATCCTCTACAAAGCAGGCTGGTACGATGGTTCGACCGGTAGTGGCCGTTATTATGAAGACCCAACCGGCGAGCTAGGCGTTTATATGAATAATTATTCTAGCGTGACTGAGATTAATATTTGCATTGGCGAACATAAAGCGCATACTCCTATATTTGGCTTTGCAAACAAGTCTTTGATTCTTGGCGTTGGAACAACAACGTTCTCTGACTTTGATATGAATATGTTGCCATATGAGGTTACTTTTGCCTCTAGCGATACAACTGGAAAGGTAACTATCGATGAAGATGGGTATATTACTGTAGCCGCGGACGCTCCGATTGGAATGAAAGCCACAGTTAGTGCAACAATTAACGTTACTGGAGAAGATGAACCACGTGTTTCTACTTGCGAAGTCACTGTGGCAGAAAGAACTCCATATAATACAAAAACGGCAATTGATGAGGTCGCAAAATTACTTGATGATTGCTTCCCAAGTGATGATCCACAAGAAGCCAACCACGATGACTATGGCGATTGGATCGAAATTAACGCTAGCTCCGTTTGCGATACTCTTGAAGATTTAAAAGCGGTTGTCACCGAAAAGCTTATCCCTGAAGCATTCGTTGCAGAAGGCGATTGGGAAAAAGGTGAACTAATCGTTGATTCGGAAAGCCTGTCTCCTGAAGGTGTGTATGTTAAGAAATATGTTTGTGGAGGCATCGTTCTTAATTACATGGTTTATGAAGAAGATGGTGCGTTAATTTTGCAAATAGCTGCCACAAAAGCCGCCTAATTTTATCTTTCACGAATTTAGCCGTCTCTAAAATGAGGCGGCTTTTTCAGTGGATTTTGGAGTATTTTGAAAATTCACGTCTATATATAGGGAGAGTTGCAAGAATTTTGTGTAATCCATAAGCCGCACGCCTTTTTAACCTTTACTCATTGGAACCCATTGAACGCTTCTCGTGGGTGCAGAAGTCCCTTTTCTTGCAGTAGTTGCAGACCGCCGCCTTCGATCTCTCGAGCTTTCTGCACTTCATGCATCCGGGGTTCTTGACGATCGAGCCCCTCTCGAGCTCACGGTAGACGGTGGCGAGCGAGTAGCCTATCTCCTTGGAGATGGCCTTCGGATCGTATTCTTTCGCGAGGCAGGACTGTATCCTCATCCTCGCGTCGTCGTCAAGTTTCTTCAGGCTTGCCGTTTTTCCTGGCCCTCGGTCCGGTCGTCAGGAGGCATTTCCTCGCTTCGCGGTTACTTTGTCACTTCACGTTTCTAAGAAAAGGCGTGAAATGGGGGCATCTAAAACTTGTTGCCCGTGCCCAAAAGGTTTATATTATGTGCGCTGCGCCGTCTTAGCTCAATTGGCAGAGCAACTGAATCGTAATCAGTAGGTTGGTGGTTCGATTCCGCTAGACGGCACCAGATGCATACTGATCCCTGGATTTTCCGGGGATTTTTCTTTCGTTTGATTTGATGGCGATTTCTTAAATTTGCTCTTGCTAGAGAGAGATGCCTTGCCTATAATTGTCGAGCGCAAAAAAGCGCGAGGTTGGGTGCTTAGCTCAGCTGGGAGAGCATCTGTTTGACGTACAGAAGGTCACAGGTTCGAGCCCTGTAACACCCACCAATCGAAAGCATGGAGGCTACGGCCTCCTTTTCATTTCTTCTTGTGGACAAAAAAGAAGAAATATCTATAATTTACTCGCTGCACCTGTAGTTCAATGGCAGAACACCAGCTTCCCAAGCTGGTTACACGGGTTCGATTCCCGCCAGGTGCTCCACTTCGGTAAAGGCAGGATTGATGTTGGAACATCGGTCCTTTTTTCGATTATGCCGAGTGTTTTAAGACGAAATTCCGTCTGAAATCGTCTTTTGGCGAAGTTTGCTTCTAATGGGTCTAAATACAACTGTGAGCGAAGTACTGAATGCTTTCAATTCTCCTTAGATACACCAAGCAGGAACAATCAAAGTATCCTTATTCAGAGCGGATAATCGATCTTTCATGCAGATGATAGCCCCCATCCCAAGTGGAGCCTTTGCTTTTTTCAGAACATCGAAATTCTTTGTCGCGGATAAGCTAGGATTGGATGACTTCTTGATTTCGATTGGATGCAAGAGACCATCCTCTTCCAAAATGAGGTCGATTTCGCGTTTGTCTTTATCTCTATAGTAGTACATATATGGTTCCTTTCCGGAATTCATATAGGATTTTTTGATTTCGGATACGATGAAGTTCTCGAATATTGCCCCATTGATGGATCCGTTCTGCAAAATCTCGGGGCTGGAATATTTCGTCAGGGCGCTGACTAAACCAGTATCGAAGAAATACACTTTTGGCGTTTTCACAACACGTTTCAGAAGGTTGTTTGAATATGGACGCAAATAGAAGATAATCTCGGACTTCTCAAGGATATTTAGCCATCTTTTAGCGGTATCATCGGAGATTTCAACATCGCTTGCGATGGAATGGACATCCAATTCCTGACCTATTCGACATGCGACAGCGCGTATGAAATCGATAAAGAGACCATCATCCTTGATGGAAATTTCCTCTTTTACATCACGATAGATATAGGTTTGCAGATAACTTGAGAGAAAGATGTCCCAGTTTGTGTATTTGCCGCTGATGAGAGCTGGCATTCCTCCCTCCCAGATTCTTTTGAATATTTCATTTACATCCGCTTCTTTGTTCTCGATGGCTCTTTTTTGGAGACTGTCCAATGATATTTTGAAAGGTTCTAGCTTATTGTTGGCGAATATTTCATGCTGTGAAAGAGAGGAGAGATTGAGTAGAGCAACTCGACCGGCAAGACTTTCTTGAGCGAGCTTCATCAATTGGAAACTCTGAGAGCCTGTCAGCCAAAAACTTCCAGGCTCCGCTCCATTGTCGATCATGATTTTGATGTAGGCAAAAAGTTGAGGAGCGTACTGCACTTCATCAATCAAAAGAGGCGTTTTATGAACTTTCAAAAACATCTCAGGATCTTTTCTAGCGAGATTTCTATCCTGCAAATCATCCAATGTGACTTTGTTTCTCTTTGAATCGATATGCTCAAGCATTGTGCTTTTTCCGACTTGTCTTGGGCCTGTGATAAGAATGCAAGAATATTCTTTCGTCAACTGAACGATAAGTTCTTCCATGTCTCTTCGAATATAGTTCATAAAATCTCCTTTCCGACCAAAATCCGATGCAATCGTATTTTAGTCGAAAATAGATAAATTGGCAAAAAGGTAATTCATAATTTGGTGTGCTGTTGGAAAATCTTGATTCAAAATTCGCGCGCGTTATTACGAATATGAGTTGTCCGAAAGAACCAGGTTCAACTTGCTTGAGGAATAGGAGACTCCTGTCCTCTCCCTAGCAATAGGGATTTTTTTATTATTGCGTCGATAGAATTGGACGTTTCGAAGATTACAAATAAGAGGCGAAGCCGATCTTGATGCCTGCGAAAAATCTACGCCATTATCTACGCCAAAATCTACGCCAAATTTCATCAACGTTTAAAGGAAGGAATAAAAATAACCAGTAGTTTTGTGCCGCTGCATTGAATGGCTGATGGCCGTTATGAGGCTAATCTTTTTGTGTCATTAAGCGATTGCTCTTTTTTATGGCTTTTTTAAGCGTAAAATCCCTTGTGTCATGAAGAAAAAGGCCATTGATTTGGGAAATCCGAAGACATTCGGAAACGTCTTGTATCTCATGATACCGGCGATGATATCTCAGCTTATCACCGTGCTTTATAACATAGTCGACCGGATTTATATCGGCAACCTTCCTACTAACGGCCAAATCTCTTTGATTGGGGCAGGGGTATGCGCCCCGATTGCGACTTTGGTGACTTCTTTCGCTTATTTAGTGGTCCTAGGCGCCTCTCCTTTATTCTCAATGTCGCTGGGGCAGGGAAGAGAAGAAGATGCGGAAAATATCTTCTATCATTCTCTTTGGATGCTCCTTGCTCTCTCACTCGTCGTGATGGGGTTAGGCTACGCCATCCTTCGCCCGATGCTTTATTGGTTCGGGGCTTCGGATGCGAGCTTCCCATACGCCCGCGAATACATGCTCTATTTCTTGATAGGCACGGTGCCGGCTTTCTTTTCCATCGGTTTTTCGCAGTTTTTGGTCGCACAGGGAAGGTCGGTTCATGCGATGGCCTCTTCTTTGACATCGGCTTTCTTGAACGTCGTTTTGGATCCTTTGTTCATGTATGCTTTTGGCTTGGGTATCAAAGGAGCCGCCATTGCGACAAGCGTCTCTTGGAGCGTTTCAGCTTTGCTAGGCTTCTTCTTTATCATGCGCTCCCCGATCAGGCCTAAAGCGCATCCTTTTTCCTTCAAAATCGTCTTCAAGATTCTAAAACTTGGATGCTCTCCTTTTATCATTTTGGCGACCGACTCGGTCATTCTCATCGGGCTCAACGCCGCTCTTCAAATGACGGGTGATAACGGCGATTTCTACATTGAATGCGCGACCATCGTGCAGGCTTTCTTCTCTTTGGTTACGGGGCCTCTCTTAGGCATATCAAGCGGCACTCAGTCGATTTTGGCTTATCTATATGGGAGCAAGAAGACGGATTTGGTCAAGAAAGCGGAACTCCAGATCACTATGTGCGGACTTATCTTCACATCGGTTTGCTTCGCTTTGTCCTTTTTCTTGGCTGAGCCTTTCGCGAAGCTCTTCCTTTCCTTCTCCTCTTCTAGCGCCGATAACGCGCAGGAAGTCATCGCTTATAGCAGCAAATACATCCATTGGTATATGTACCCAATCATCCTTTTGACTTTCCAATATACCTTGGTGGATGGCTTAACTGGGATAGGGCAAGCAAAGTACTCCATTTGGTTATCGATCAATAGGAAATTCTTCCTTTTGCTTCCTCTCACTTTCCTTTTGCCTTATTTAACTTCCAATAGCGAGCTCGCTTTCTTGGCGGAGCCCATCGCCGATGCCGCATCAGGGATTGTGTCCTTGATTGTTTGTAGCATTTTGTTCCCCAAGATTTTAAAGAAACAGGCCTCATCCAAGGATAATGCTGGTGTGCTTTGATTCGTCTATGCGAAACCAGTACTTATTATGTTTTCGCTGAAATCACCGCAAAAGGCGCTTTGTTTTTTGGATATTACGAGAAATAGCCGATTTTATTCCCGGCTCACGATATCGTTTTTAGACTCTGTGGTTTTGCTTTTCTTGATGCTCACGAAGTAAAGCGCGGCGCCGATTAACGAAACGATAAATTCCGAGGTTGGATAGGCGCACCACACCCCAATCATCTCGAAGAGAGAAGAGAGAAGAAAAGCGGTGGGGATGAGGACGAAAAGACCCCCAGAAAGAGAGATGACGTGCCCGAAATAGATTTTTTCGACGGAGATGAAATAGGTGGACATCACGATGCCAGAGATTGCGTCGGTGAGAAAAGGCGGGAATCCGCTTACAAGAATCCTCTTTATATATCCTCGTTCAGACTTTGCCATTACAAGGTAAAATTTGTTTTCTCGTTTGAAGAAATAAGGGGAGAGGACGCAAATACCGGACAAAAAGGGCGAGACCTATGGCTAAAATCGCCCCGAATATCCCCATATCGGGCGTACAGGTTTCTTCGTGTTTCATATGGCGTGGCATTCTTGTTTGCGGAGACGCAAAATGGGGTGTCTTTGCAAATCCATTAAGCAAAACATTGCAAATCCATTAAGTGAAACGATGCAAATCCATTAAGCAAAACATTGCAAATCCATTAAGTGAAACCGATAATTTAGGTATGATTACTGAAGAATATTTGCCAAGGATTTTAGATTCAACGATTGAAAGAGCGCTTTCCTATAAGAGCTGCGTGTATTTAAAGGGCATGAAGTACACTGGCAAGACGACGACATGTGAGCGTTTCGCCAAAACAAAGTTCAATTTGTTGTCCGATCGAGAGAGGGAATCCTTAAAACTTGCCATATCAACCGATCCATCGATCGCTTTCAATCTTCCAAAACCGATATTCATCGACGAAATACAGAAATATCCGCCAATCTGGAATGAAGTCAAAATCAATATCGATGAGTGCGGTGGTAAACCCAATCAATTTTTATTGAGCGGCTCAACCGTTTTCCATGATGAGGGCGTGGATTCAATGCAAAAGGCAAGACATACTGGCACTGGGCGTTTCAAAGAAATCGTAATGCGACCAATGTCGCTTTTCGAATCCAAGGAATCGGATGGAAATATTTCATTGAAGCGTTTATTCGAAGAAGACATCTCCATTGGCGGAATACGGTCTTCGTTGACTTTGGCTAGATTGATTTTTGCGTGTTGCCGTGGAGGGTTCCCCTCATCATTGAGCGCTCCTTCCGATGAGACCGCCTTAGAGGTAGCGTCAGACTATTTCGAAGATATCGTAAACAAGGACATTCAGGATAGTGACCACGTCGACCGTTCCCCAGTTCTTGCGAAAAGGTTTTTGCGCGCGTATTCGAAAAACATCTGCACTCTGGCGAAAAACACCAAAATCGCCGCAGAAATCAGGGGTAATGATTTTTCTTTCAGCGACGTCAGCTACTACGATTACAAGAAAGCCCTTGAAAGCCTCTTCATCATTGAGGATGTTGACGCATGGTCACCACTCATGAAATCAAAGTCAAATATGTATTCGATTCCCAAAAAGAATTTGGCCGATCCTTCTATTGGCATTGCGGCTTTGTCGCTCACAAGGGATAAAATCGCTCATAACCTCTATGATTTTGGCTTCTTTTTTGAATCTTTGTGTATTCGCGATTTGAAGATATACGCCTCGGAATTTGATGGTACCATCAATTACTATCATGATCGAAATGGTTTGGAATGCGACGCCGTCTTGACTCTCAAAGACGGGCGATACGCCCTCATTGAAATCAAACTAGGGGAAGGGCAAATCACAGAAGCGGAAAAGCATCTGCTCGAAATCAAAGATAAGATAATTCGCTACAACGATGGGTGTCTTGACCCATATATGAAAATGGAGCTTCCTTCGCTTCTCATGATACTTGTGGGCTCGCAAACCGCTTATGACCTCAAATCAGGCGTCAAGGTAGTGCCGATCGGCTGCCTTAAGAATTGATATTTCGAGACGTTTTCACTTTAGCTGAAGAACTTCAAAAAGTTGTCAAAATCGCACCTATTTATACCTGCTCAGCGGAAAATTTGGCTTTTTCACGATTTTCCGCTTTTTGGCGTCTTTAGGGCAAAACATGCGACCATGACTTGCTTTTCGTTTCCTGCTTCTTTTATGTTCAGCGGAAAATTTGAAATTTTCGCGATTTTCCGCTTTTTGGTATTTTTATAGCAAAACATTCGATCGCGCCTTGTTTTCTCGCTTCTTGCGTCTTTTATGCTCGGCGGAAAAATTTACTTTTTCCCAATTTTTCGCAATAAACGATTACTTAAAAACATGCGATTATGCCTAGGTTTCTATTCACTCTTCATGACTGCTCAGCGGAAAATTTCGATTTTTTGCGATTTTCCGCTTTTTGGCGTCTTTAGGGCAAAACATGCGATTGCGCCTTGCCTTTTTCTTTTACTGTTTCTTTTGCGTCCAGCGGAAAAATTGAATTTTTCTCGATTTACCGCTTTCGTGGCAACGAATTAAATAAGCGAGATAAGCCATTTTCATTTTCGCTTTTCTTGATAGCCTTTCAAATCAGAAACGAAAGTTCTAATGGGCCAATATTTGGAACAAAAACATACCTATCCTTACTTCTTTTTAGTGAACTCTTTACAAAAATGTGCTAAATGTAACTTGTAAGAAAAATTGGGTGACAAAAATGAAGCAAAACGAAATAGACAAGAAGATCACGAACGCCTTATTGGCTCTCATGGAGGAGAAGAGTTACGAGGATATCACGGTGACCGATATCGTTAAGAAAGCCGGTACTTCCAGAGTCACTTATTACCGACATTTCAATAGCAAGGAAGATATCATCCTCCGCTTTTTCGAGATGACGAAAGACCGCTTCGTCGAGCAAATCAAAGACGATGATGAGGATTTGCCGCGCGATAACGATCTTGCGATCATGGCCCTTTTCCTTTATTTCAAAGCGAATATCAAAGCGAATAAATGCCTCCGGAAAGCGGGATTGGATGGGGAATTGCTGAAATTTCTCTCCAATGAGTTCCTTGAGAACCTTCCCGTGAAGCTCGATAAGTATCTGGCTTATTTCGTGGCCGGGGCTCTTTACAATGTTCTTATTCACTGGCTCGATGGCGATTGCCTCGATTCCATTGAGGAGATATCGAAACCCTTCATTTTGACTCAGAAAGCATTGGCCACAAGATAAACCTTCTTCTTTTGGCTTTTTCGCTCATAAAGCCCTATGATTATCGGAAACAAGGAGATTTTTATGGCAGAGAAAAAGAACACTTATATGGTAAATAAGCGCGAGGACGGGAAGTGGCAAGTCAAAATCATGGGAAGCGATAAAGCCATCAAGCTCTTCGCAACCAAAGCCGAAGCTCTCGAATACACCAAGAACATGGCTGGCAATACCGAAAAAGGCATCGTCGTGAAGCCGAGCAAAGGCGTCAACAAAGGCAAGTTCACCAAAGCAAAATAAGCCGTTTTTTGTCAAAATCCTTTCAAAACGACCATTTTCTATTAACAGTTTTTGTTACGTTTGTTAACATTACGGAGAAGGAGCAATCCTTCTTTCTTTGAATATTTATGATTCGCGATTTTTCTTCACTCACAACGATTCTCAACTTGGTGTTCTCGCTCGTCGTTTTCGCCATTATCGATGTGACATTTTATGCGATGGTGAAGAGGAAAGTCCCTCGCGTTTTCATCATCGTGAGCGAGGTTATCGCAGTCCTCTCCTGGCTCTTCTATCTTGATTTATTGATGTATATCGATCTCGGTGTCCTTTTGGCGGGCTTTTTGGTGAGCTGCTTCACCAATATGTCCGAAGTTCGCATCTTCACCGCGAACGTGATGAAAGGAAAAGCGAATTTCGATTTGTTCCATCACGCCCCGAAAGTCCAGCCTGAGGCTATTTATGACCGCGAAGAGGTTTTCAAGAAAGTCGATACGGCCATTAGAACCCTTTCCAAACAGAAAATTGGTGCCCTTATTACTTTCGAGAAGAACGACGATCTCACCGATATCATGAAAAACGGGACGATTCTCAATGCTCCTGTGAGCGCTGAGCTATTACAGACCATCTTCTATCCTGGGACGAGGCTTCATGATGGGGCTGTCATCATCAGGGGCGATAAAATCGCGGCCGCGAGCGTCTACTTCACGCCAACTAGTCGCCCACTCACTGGCAAATACGGCTCGCGTCATCGCGCAGCATACGGAATCAGCGAAACGACCGACTCAGTGACGATCGTCGTAAGCGAAGAAACCGGTAGAATCTCTATCGCGTTTCAAGGCGAACTCACCCCGGTGGCGCCAGATGAGCTCCTCCGTATCTTCGAGGAAGACATGGCAACAGTGAGCGAGACAAGCGAAGATAACGCCCAATAAATTTAGGCCTTCGGGCCTTTTCTTTTTTCTCATGCGCCAGTCCCTCTAGCTTTGTGCTACACTAAAAAGCCGAGTTGAGGCTAGTTGCCTATTCGGTCTATTAAGGAGAAAAAACATTATGTCAACACCGCATATCAATGCTGCAGATGGGGCTTTTGCGAAAGTCGTCTTGATGCCGGGGGATCCTCTCCGCGCGAAATGGATTGCCGAGAATTTCTTGACGGACGTGAAAGAAGTTTGCTCAATCCGCGGCATGGTCGGTTACACTGGCTATAGCAAAAACGGCAAACGCATTTCCGTGATGCCGAGCGGCATGGGCATGCCCTCAATCGGAATTTATTCGCATGAGCTTTTTACGCAATACGGCGTAGAGGTGATTATCAGAGTCGGCACGATCGGTGCCCTTCAACCATTCGTCAATTGCCGCGATATCCTTATTGGAGAAGGAGCTTGCACCAATAGCAATTGGATGGGGCAGCACGATTTAAAAGGCGGAACGTGGAGCGCGATCGCTTCTTTCCCTGTTTTAAAAGCAGCAGTGGAAGCTGCCGAAAAACGCGATGGAGCCTATTACGTTGGCAATATCCTTTCGAGTGACACCTTCTACGATGCCGATTCGAATATCTGGAAAAAATGGCAGTCTTTGGGGGTGCTAGGCACCGAAATGGAAGCCTATGCTTTATACGAAGAAGCAGCCACCCTCAACAAGAAAGCCTTAGCCATCTGCACGGTGAGCGACCTCATTTATGGCACCACGCAGATTTCGCCCGAAGAGAGGCAAGCTGGTCTAGTGAATATGATTGAGATATCCATCGAAACCGCTGAAAAATTCGCTGACTGATATTTTTATGCCTTACTATGCGCGCTTAACGCTTTTTATCGTCATTTGCGTTTTGTGCGCTTTCTTTTTGCTTTTCCTTTTCTTTCATCAGCCGATCAAAGCGTTCTTCGTTAAACGCAATGTGACGCGCTTTTACTACCGAAAAGTGATGAAAGAGGCCCAAAAAGGGGATTATTATCTCGTCAACGATATCCTTTATCGCCTCGGCGGGAGCGACTACGTGCATATTGACCATGTTTTGGGCGGCGATAAATATATCTACGTCATCACCGATGTGTATTATGAAGGGGCGGTGAGCGGGAAAAGCGCCGACGCCAATTGGGTCAATTACTTCAAAAAAGGCAAAAAGAGAAAGATTTCTAATCCTATTCTCGAATCCAAAGTCGCTTTGGAGCGCTTTTCGAAAGCTAGCGGCATCAATACGTCCTTCCTAGTTGGAATAGTGCTCGTGAATGACGATTGCTTCATCACGCCGATAAATTCCCGCCGCGATGAGCCCGTGCTCACGCCGCTTTCTAGGTTAGGTAAAGTCGTTTCGGCGTATGAGAAAAACGATATTGATCCTTTCGTGAGCAAGGAGCTCGAGAAAGTGATGGTCACTTTGCACGATGATAAGGAGCGCTTGCAGCATGGATAATGAACTCATCAAAGAACGCTCAATCAAGAGTTTGGCCTTTTCGCGCTTCAAGCGGAATTTCCCGAATTCCTGGCCTTTGGCTCTCGCTTTCGGCTTGGTAGTTATCCCGTCTTTGATCCTTGGGGCCTTTTTCCCAGCGTCTTTGTTCTTCTTGGTCCCTTTTATTATCATGCCGACTTTTCTTAGTCTTACGATTTCTCTTTGCGATGGGCATAAAGAAAGAGACATTTCGAGCCGAAAATCGTTTGCTTATTTCTTCTCCTATTTCCGAACTCCTTTTTACGGGTCCTACTGCTTTTGGCCTAACGCCATTATTTCTTTCTTCTTCGCTTTTCTTGCTGAGTTAATCGCTTATTTCATCTTTAATCCCATTTTCTCAAATGCCTTTAACGACTTTTCCGCAAATTTGAGCGGGGTTTTGCTGGAGATTTCGCAGTATAGGGACTATGCAGGGGCATATAAGATGATTCGTTCGAATGAGACGCTTTCTCTGTTTTTTGAGCTTATCGCTTTAATAGGTGCCATAACCTTTTCTCTCATTCTTATCTTTAGGTTATCTTCTTATGCCTTGAATCCCTTCTTGCGCGCCCATTTAGGTGGGGCCCCTCGACGCGTCCTCAATGAGATTTATCTAGGGGGATTAAAGAAAGCGCGCCCTGGATATAGTCGCGACTATCGTTCCTCTCTTTTCCCTATTTTCCTCATCTTTTTCTTCTTTTTCGCTGCCGGAGTGGCGATCGGATGGCTCTTGTTGCGCCGTTACTTATCGCCAGTAGGGATTGTTGCCTTTGCTTTCGCTCTTGGCTTATTCGCGCTTTTGCCATTTTTGTCTTATTACGTGTATGCCCTTGATTTCCTTTTCCGGAAATACAGTTTTTCCTTCCTCTCTTATTCGCTCGCCATGATGCAAAATGATTACAAGAGATTCATCTCGGAGATGAGCGAAGAGGAGAAAAAAGAAATTAATCAGCACATCGAAAAAACCAAGCAAGAGAGGGACGATTTACTCAAAAAGAGCCAGAAACTTGAGGATAATGACGAAGCTGACTATATCTATCTAGACGAAGACGATAACGATTCCGATTAACGGGTAAAAGAAAACCCCGGCATATCCGGGGTAAGTAGCAACTGGAGCAAGTGACGGGAATCGGACCCGCGTGTCGACCTTGGCAAGGTCGCGTTCTACCATTGAACTACACCTGCACTCGCTCGAAGCGCAGTTATTATAGAGAATGGAAAAAGCTATATCAAGGTGAAAAAAGAGAAAAATGGCGGGCAGGCGTTTCCCTCTCCCCTCTTTCTAAAAGAAAGAAGCCGTGGAAGAGGATAGACAAGAGGTCTATAATCTCTCTTGCTTCTTACGGAGTGATATTTATGGCGAACACTAAAGAATTGGCAGAATTGCTCTTCCCTGATGTTACGGGAACGATTGATGATCTTGAAAAGAGATACCCACCGCGGTCATTGCCCGAAGGGGCGGAAGTGACGCGTTTTGCGCCTTCTCCGACGGGCTTTTTGCACACCGGTTCTTTGTTTACGGCCTTATTAGGATATACGGTTGCCAAAGATAGCGGTGGCGTTTATATGTTTAGGCTTGAGGATACCGACACTAAGCGCACCATCGCTGGAAGCGCCGCTGAACTCATCGAGCAGCTCGCGAAATTCGGTATCGTCGCCGATGAAGGATATTTCGTCGATGGCGATAAAGGCAATTACGGCCCATATCAGCAGAGCGTGAGAGCGGATATTTACCGTATTGTCATCAAAAGCCTTATCGAAAGAGGACTTGCTTATCCTGATTTTGCCACAAGCGAAGATCTCGCGAAGCTCCGCGAATTCCAGGAAGCCAATAAAATCATCCCGGGATACTATGGCAAATACGCCCGCGACCGCAATCTTTCCGTCGATGAAGAGATTGAGCGCGTAAAGAACGGTACCCCATGGGTTATCCGTTTTAGAAGCAACGGCGATCACGAGAAGAAAATCACTTTCCACGATGAAATCCGCGGCGACATCGATTTGGCGGACAATGATGTCGATATCGTCATCTATAAAGCGGACGGTTTGCCAACCTACCATTTTGCACACGTCGTCGATGATCATTTCATGAGAACGACCATCGTCACTAGGGGCGAAGAGTGGATTCCTTCCACCCCGATTCACCTTGAGCTTTTCCGCGCTTTAGGCTGGAAAGCTCCTAAATATGCCCATTTGCCAGTCATCATGAAACTCGATCATGACAATAAGAGGAAACTCTCGAAACGCAAAGACGTGGAAGCTGCCGTTTCTTATTTCTTGAAGCTCGGTTATCCGGTTGAAGGGGTCAAGGTCTATCTTATGAGCATCGCCAACTCGAACTTCGAGGAGTGGACGATTGAGAACAAGAGCCTTGATATCTCTTCCTTCCATTTCACTTTCGAGAAGATGTCGCTCGATGGAGCTCTCTTCGATGAAGGAAAACTCAATTATTTCTGCAAAGAGGTGCTCGCCAAGGAGCGCGCTTCGACGCTCCTAGATAAAGTAAGGGAGTGGAGTGAAACCTATGATCCTTCCTTATTCAACAAAATCAATGCAGATCCCGTCTATTTTTCCAAAATCCTCGATATTGAGAAAGACCGCCCGAATCCCCGCAAAGACTACGCCAAATATAGCGATATCGCTCCTTTGACCGCTTTCTTCTTCGATGATGATTACGCGAAATTGATCGCTAACCCATTGCCATGGAATGAAAAGCTCAGCAAAGAAACGATTGCGGATTGCTTAAGCGTCATCGCTGATAAGATGCTCTTCGGCACTGATGAAGCGACCTGGTGGAACGCCTTAAAAGAAGTGGCTTCTTCTCTCAACTTCGCAATAGTTAATCGCGACTATAAAGCCAATCCGAGTGCCTATAAAGGCAACGTGAGCGATTTCGCCGAAATCATCCGCATCGCCTTGACGGGCTCCAAACAGTCGCCGAACCTCCATGAAATCATCGAGATACTCGGTGAAAAACGCGTGAAGGAGAGACTCGTTCACCTGGCGGAAATTCTCCGTTCTTAATTTCCTGTCATTATTCCGTTATTTGTTTCTACCTCCGCTTGTCCGGATTGATGATAAAAT
>CAVIFQ010000011.1:0-59856 GCA_963642055.1 Roseburia hominis
GAACATTGTGGGAGCGGGCTTTTATTTATTCAACATACGTTTGTGAAACGCGACCTTGCCTCTTCGCTCTTTTTGCTATAGGAGGATCATCGCTCTATAATGTGGGCGGTAAAAAATATGTTTTGCTCTACATGCGGAAAAGAAGTCCAAGAAGATAACGCGTATTGCCCTAGTTGTGGGGCGAAACTCGCCGAGGAAGCAAATAAGAAACAGGCGAAAACCAATTACGGTTTCGTCAGCATGATTTTGGGTATTCTTTCGCTTGTGGTCTCAGGCGTGGTGGCGGGGATGCCGCTTGGCATTATCGCCGTCGTTTTATCTAGCAAAGGCGAAAAGAACACCTATTCTCTCGCTGGCAAAATAACCGGCATCATCGGCATTGTTTTATCAGCGGTTGTGCTTGCCTATTACATTTGGTGCTGCATCTGCCTTTTCCGTTTCGGGATTTAAGCAATAAAGGAGATAGCTTATGTTTTGCATGAATTGCGGCAAAGAGATAGACGATGATGTCGCGTATTGCCCGCATTGCGGGAAAGCGACGAAAGAGAGCCCATTAGAAGCGGGGCGCGCGAAAGAAGAGAGCAAGGAATACGCTATATCGAGCATGGTCATTGGCCTTATGTCCCTCATTCTTCCTTTCCTTAATCTTCCCTGTGCGATCCTTGCGATCGTCTTATCGAAGAAAGGTAAAGGCAGTTATGCGCAGGCGGGGAGCGTCATAGGCATCATCGGGCTAATTCTTGCGATACTCTCGTATGTGTTCTTCATCGTCTTTATCGTTTTGATTATCATTGGGCAAATATCGATTGGCGTAAATCCTCAGCCAACCCCTTCAATCAGCGGTTCGACCGTTACCATAATGTAATAAAGGAGACTCAATATGTTTTGCAAAAAATGCGGAAAAGAAATAAGCGATGATGCATCTTTTTGCCCACACTGCGGGGCGAAACTAAAGGAAGAAGCGGCGGTAGAAGCGGAAGTGGTGACCGTCAGCAAAAAGGATTCCTCTTCCCCTTATTCAAGGACATTGTCGCTTATCTTTGTTTGCTTAGGATGCTTCGGCATCTCCGGCATCCATCGTTTTTACGTTGGCAAAATCGGGACTGGCGTTTTATGGCTCCTCACGGGTGGATGCTTTGGCATCGGCACGCTAGTCGATATCATTCAAATCGCATCTGGCACTTTCACCGACATCAATGGCCTTCCGGTTTTAGACTGGGACGTTCAGTAAAAAAGAAAGTTTTTCTTAACGGTCTTCAAAAGCCGTTTTTTAGTCTTTTAGGCAACCGATCGGGATGATGAAAACGCCATCTTCCCTCCGGTAGCCGTATTGCGTTGCGGTGATTATCAGTTTCAGGTCTGGTTCTCGCAAGGGACACTGCTCTTCTTTTTGATTGTGCGTTTTTATGAGTTCTTCGATTTTATTTAAGTGCTCTGCTCCGTAATTGACTTCTGCCTCCCCGAGTTTGAACTCAATGAGAGCGTATCTCCCGTCTTCTAGATGCAAAACCGCATTGGCTTCTAAGCCATACCGGTCATGATAATAGGATATAGTCCCGTTTTGGCTCTGCGAATATATCTTCAGATCGCGAATGCATAATGATTTGAACAAGGATCCCAACGTTTTGAAATCGTTATGGAAATATTGAGGGGAGAGGCCGAGAGCGGCGACCGCTAAAGAGGGGTCCACGAAGTTTCTTTTCTTTCCGCTTCTGAGATTCGATTTGCTTCGAATGGCTGGGCACCATGCTTCAATATCTTCGATGACGTAAAGCTCTTCTAGGGCGTTAAGATAATCATCGAAGGTTGGTTCTGTTAAGGGGTAGTTGGCGCTGATATCCGCAACGATTGTTTTTCTGTTTACGAATGTGCAGATATTGCGAGCGTAGGATTGAAGAATAGCTTTTGCGATATTCGGGTTTCTCTTCCTCTTGTCAACGTTCGATATATCAACGGTATAGGTTTGCTTGTACAAATCTTTCGCGATTATTTGTTGCGATTCGATATCGTTAAATAGAGTCGTTCGGGGCCATCCGCCAACGCAAATGGCATCGATGACATCGTCGATTGTCATGTTTGATTGACATCCATGGAATGAGCCAGGATTCTCAAACAGTTCTTTTAGGCTTACTTCTCCGTTTGACTTGCCCATTTCGTAAAGGCTCATCGGATTCATTCTGATCGTTGCGATTCGTAATGTCCCTGTATGAGGGGTGTCTATCTTTTTTGAACTTGAATCTGTCAAAAAATAGGAGCCGACATCCGTGGGATTATCATCGCAATCTTTTCGGATTGTCCCCCATATTTTGGGGGCGTCCTGCCATTCATCGAATAAAATAGGCTTTGGATTTTTCAGGAATTGCGAAGGGGAAGCGGAAGCGATAAGTAAATAATTTTCGCGCTTTTCCTCATCTTGAAATTCGATTATGGTGTTGACTCTCTGCTTTGCCGTTGTTGTCTTGCCACAGCCTTTTGGGCCAACGATATTGACCGCGTTATATACCTTGGTGATTTTGTCCAAGCATTGATCGATGATTCTCTTTTTATAAATGAAGCCCATGGTAACTCACTCACCATTATTATAGGCAAAATGTGCGTTTTTTAAATACCATTTTATATTTTCGTGGCATTTCATTTTATACTTTCGTTGCGTTTCATTTTATATTTTCGTGGTATTTAACTTTGTGCTTTTGCGGTAGATTGAAGGATAACGCAAAAGAAAAGAGCTCCGGTCGGGAGCCCTCTTTCATTTAAATTGATCAGATTAGCAGTTGCTGTTCGTTATAAGGCAGCTTTTTGGCTTTGGCGTTATATTTCGCTATATCGAGCATGTGTTTTAAGGCATAAATAACACCGCCTAGAATAATCATAACGAGTGAGGCGATAATGAAAATTCCGATGGAAAAAGATGGATAAACGAGCCCTTCTTCCATGGCATAGGAAATAGAGGCAACAGGATTAGCGAGCAATGGCGAGCTGACTTCGCCGGTGTAGGCGTTGACCGCGATAGTGACGATCTCTTTCCCCGTATCGTAATGGAAGAGATAGAAAGGAAGCAAGAGAGCCATCTTCGTGCAGCTGCAGTCGTAATCGGCCAAAGCGATATGGAAGATGGGTCTGCTTACGCCGTTCTCTTTCTGTTTCTCTTCTTTGAGCGTTTCTTTTAATTTATTGACGAAATCGCTTGAGGCTTTGTTGCTGGCATAATCATGCTCGACGTTACCGACGGTGCGGATTCTGAAATCGCTCTCGAGGTCTTTGACGATATCTTCATTCGGAACGTCTTCATAATCCTTGTTGGGCATTTTTTGGTGATCGAGGCTACTGATGTGATAATCGATATCGTAAGGCAAGAAGAAGGCATTGATGTCCATATTGCAGTCATAGACGTGTGGGGAGATAGAGATAGGTTTACCGTTATAGTGGTAGCTGTAGCCGAACTCAACTCTGCTCACATGATACAAATAACCTAGGCAAGGGAAATACACCCCTTCGATCTTCGCGACGTCTTTCTTGGCTTTGACAGCCTCTTTCGTCTTTTTACTCAAACGTCTTTCTTTGAGGAAATCATCCGCAAGATAACGTTCGACTTTCTGAATGGCTTCTTCTTTGCTGAGCGTTTTCCTCACGACCATGACGTTATCCGGGTTCATGCCCTCGAGATAAATATCAAGATGGCGCGCAAGAACATCTTTGCTCGGAGCGTAAAAATCTTCTTTGTTTGGCATTATTTGCCCTCCTGTTTCGTGAACTTTAGCATGCGGTGCGCTAAAGAAGCGCTAACAGGAGAGGAGGCTATTCAAAAAATACTGGGTTTCGAGCGACCACTCGTAGGCGTTCATGTATTCGCCGCGGTAGCTTTCACTCTTCTTGTTGCTGAGTGCTTCCCAATAATCGCAGGGGATGATTTTGTTGACGCTTAATAAGGCGCGCTCAAAGTTCACGAGCGAAGAGAGATTATGCTCATTGAGGCTTTTCCGGAGTTTCCAGACGGCATCGCGATAAAGGATTTTGGCTTTATTGATTTCGGTATCGGGCCATAAGGCGCAGATAGCCTCCTCCATCGTCACGCTCTTGCCGTTTTGGTTAACTAGATAGGCGAGAAGCTCTTTGCTTTTCCTCGAGGAGAAGGAGATGGCCTTCCCGTCGATTAATAAATCGAAGTTCCCGAAGGTCGAAAGATAAATAGAGGGGTTCAAAATAGACAAAGAAGAGAGTACTCTCGTGAGTTCGCTCGAAGAGAAGGGTTTTGACAGGATCGTGACCACATTTGGTGGGGATTTTGCAAGGATTTCCTCTTTTTCATAGCTATAACCGGTTATGTAGACGATTTTGATATTGGGGTTGATTTTGCTGAGTTTTTTGGCGAGTTCAGTTCCGTTCATCGCTGGCATTTGGATATCGAGGAAAGCGATATCGACCGGTTCTTTCTCGGCGTAAGATATGGCGGCTAAAGGTTGATCCTTGAATAAGGAAAGATGGTAGGAGCTAGCGTCGAGCAAGATGCTTGTGATGTTATGGATAGCGTTTATATCATCGTCGATGATCAGGATGTTTTTCATTTTTCACTCTCCTAAAAGCGATCGTCACGATGGTGCCTTCTTCGCTTGAGACGATTGATGTGGTTGCGTTTAGTAGCATCTTCAAGCGGTTTTTGGCGTTCTTCATGCCACAGGCTTTTTCGTTTTTGTTGACTTCTTCCAAAGAGAAGCCATGCCCATTATCCGCGATTTCGATACTGATATAGCCATCTTTCTCAAAACTCGAGATGATGATGTGCCCATCCTCTTTTTCGTAGATTCCGCTGTGCTTGAGGGCATTCTCGACGAAAGGCTCGATGGAAAAGGCCGGAACCTGATAGTCATCCTCTTCGATGTTGCAGACAATATCAACCTCATGGCCTTTTTGAAGGGAAATGAGGTGAGCGAAATTCGTGATATTGTTTATCTCCTCATTGAAGGGAATGAGCTCGTTCCCGAAGGATTCGAGCTGGTGGCGGAGATACGAGGAGAAGGTAAGCAAGGCATCTTCCCCTTTTTCGAGGCCTTCCCGATATAGAGCCTGGATGGAAGATAGGTTATTGAAGATGAAGTGAGGCTCCATTTGAAGAGCCAAGGAGCGGGCTTTCTCTTTGCTTAAACCTTCTTTTGCCTCTTCCCCTTCCTTGCTCTTTTTCGCATAGACGGCGATTTCACGCCCGATTCCATAAGCCATATTAAGGGCGAATAATCCCATCCCGAGCGATATCACGCCTTCGGTGCCAAAAATGAAGAAGCCGAGGTAATCGAGCATCTCCACGGTGGAAAGAAGAATAATGAGGGATAAAGATATTGCGTTCCCTATTTTCTCGCGAAGGGAATCAGAGCTCTTATATAAATAGTAGAAGAGGAGAGCAAGAGAAATAACGGCGTAGGCGATAACGAAAACAAGGTTCCAGCGCGTGAAAGAGAAAATGGCAATGAGGAGATATAAAGGAATAAATAAACATAAGGAATAATGAGCCTTTTTCGTGTTTTTATTGATTTTGAGGACGAAAGAGACGATCGCTCCAAGCATAAAGAGGAAAGAGAGAGCAGCAAAAACGCGATAATCGAGGAGGCCGAACTGCGAGATGATGAGATTCCCGTCTTTGGAAGTCGCCAGATTGAGAAGCAAGAAAAGACACGTGAGAAAATCGAAGATGAAGAAGCGGTTGCTTTTCCTAACGCCCCTGAAGAAACAGAAAGAGACGACGCTCAAAATGACAAAAATGCCGAAGATTGAGATGATAGTGAAAAGAATGGTGTCGGAGAAAGTCACGACCCCGCGATAGATATCGATGCTCTTTAGCCAAGGCGCATCGTAAAATCCGCCAAAGGTGTTATAGCCAATTTCGAGAGTCAAAGTTAAAGAAGCCTCATCCTCAACTTTGTAGGGATCGTTACTAGTGGCGATGCCAGCCACTTTGCTTCCATGCGCTTCTTTGCTGAGTGTCCCTGATTCATAGACGAGCTTATGATTGATAAAGGCGCGGAAAGGAGCTCTGAAGCCATTGAGGCAGACGCCGAACTCCTCACCTTCTTCTACTCCGATTATCGAGATACGGTATGAGGCGTAGCCAACGCTTGGGAGGGAATATACGTCATTCCAGTGCGACGGGAGAGAGATAATGCCGGTTTTTTCCGCTTCTCCGTCCGTTTCGATCCACTCGTTATAGAAGAATTCCCATTCGCCGTTCAATAAGTAATCGACTTCCCTATCCTTGATGCGGTAACTCGTGAGATCAAGCGAGCAGTCTTTGACTTTCGGGGTGTTATAAAAAGAGTTGTAATTGAGTGATAGAGCCGAGAAAAGAGATAGAACGAGAGCGATAAAAAAGCCGCATACGCAAGCAATGATGATATTAGCTTTCTTCATTTGCCCCATTGGTTAAATTACATTACGGATAGAGAAAGGGAAAAGCAAAGCATTTCAAAGCCATAAAGCCAAAAAGAGGAACTTTTTTCTTCCTAAAAAGAGGAGAGAGCGAAATTGCGGCTATAATAAAAAGGATTCGAGGTCACTTATGGAATTAGTCATCTTAATTATCAGTATCATCACTCTTCTCGCCGCCTGTTTTTCCGTCGTTTTATCGCTTATTACCCTTAAGAAAAGCGGACAAGGGAATACCGACCCTTCTTTTTCTAAGGAACTAGAGAAGAACCAGATCGAAGGCATGACCGAGATTAAGATGGCGGTGAATAATCTTGAGAAAAGCATTTCCCTTAAGCTGGAAGGGGAGCTCAATAGCAAGCTCCAGGGGCAAATAACGGAAATCGTCAAAACGATGAAAGAGCAGGCTGATGCCGATAGCAAGCGCCTCAATGATTTCCAGTCGAGCATGTCCACCAATTTATCGAATCAAGTCAAGAGCATGAACGACACCATCAACCAACGTTTCTCGGAAATCACCACCAAAACCAACGAGCAGATGAATGCGATGCAGGCTTCCTTCAAGTCGCTTATGGAAAGCGATACTGTCCGCTTGAACGGCTTTCAAAAGACGATTCAAGAGACAGTGGCTCTCCATTTTAATGCCACGAACCAAAAACTCGATGCTTCGCTTAAGACAATTAACGAGAAAGTCGATAAATCCTTAAGCGAAGGCTTCAAAGGCACCTCGGAATCGATGACGAGTCTTCAAAAGCAGCTCGGAATGGTGGAAGCGGCTCAAAAAAACATCGAGAACCTCCAAGGCGAGATAACCTCTTTGAAAGATGTCCTCTCGAATAACCAGCAGCGGGGGAAATACGGCGAACTCCAGCTTGAGATGCTGCTCGATAACCTCTTCCAAGGCTCCAAAGGTGTCCTTTACGATACCCAATATATTCTTCAAGCGGCCAAAGGCGATGAAAGCGCCTTAAAACCGGATGCTGTCATTTTCCTAGACGGGGAAGCGCATCATCAGATCGTCTGCATCGATAGCAAGTTCTCTTTGACGGGATATGAGGATCTCTTCAATAAAGATAAGCAATTGACTGACGCTGAAATAGCCTCATGCAAGAGTGCCTTCAAGAGCGCGATGAAGCAAAGAATCGAAGAGACCAGCAAATACATCATTAAGGGAAAGACCATTTCCAATGCCTTGATGTTCGTGCCGAATGATGGCATCTTCGCCTATATCCACAACGAATTCCCCGACCTCATCGATTTTGCAAAAGGCAAAGGGGTAGTGATGGTTTCTCCAACCATCTTGCAGCCTCTTTTAGCCTCTTTCCGCGTCATCCAGATCGATGCGAAAAAGAGCAAGAATATCGCTCTCATCAATGCCGAACTCAATGCCTTGAGCAAGGAATTCAATCGCTTCATCCCACGCTGGAAGAGTCTCAATGACAGCATTCAGTCACTCACGAAGAAGAGCGATAGTTTCTCAAAGACCGTAGATAAGATTGGCAATAAGTTCGATAAAGTGGCGAAAGTCGAATTCGATGATGAGCCAGAGGAAATCGAAAACGCCGACGATATCAAACGGATAGAAGAAGGGGAAGAAGAGGAGGACTAATCGTTTTCCGAAAGCACCATCTCTTTGGCGTACTCAAGCTGTTTTTCGGTGATTTTGCCACCCGATATCAAATAGGCGACCTGTCTTATCTTTTCTTCTAAATTCAGTTCTTTGACGTAAGAATATGTTCTTTCGCCACGCACCTCTTTGCTTAAAAGAATGTGGTGAGCGGCTTTAGAGGCAACTTGTGGCATATGCGTGATGGCGATAACCTGGGAAGATAAAGATATTTCCTTGATTTTCTTTGCGACGGCCTCGGCGCTTTCGCCGCTGATTCCCGTATCGATCTCATCAAAAATCGCGGTGGGTATTTTGTTGGCTTTGATGAAAAGAGCCTTGAAAGCGAGCATGATGCGGCTAGCTTCGCCGCCCGAAATGACTTTGCCTAAACTCTTGAGCCCTTCCCCGATATTCGTCTCGATGA
Source organism: Roseburia hominis (assembly GCA_963642055.1). Classification (GTDB taxonomy): domain Bacteria; phylum Bacillota_I; class Bacilli_A; order RFN20; family CAG-826; genus UBA4951. The sequence continues at coordinate 8,445 of CAVIFQ010000011.1, forward strand.
GGAAATCGACTTTGTCTACTCCGTTTTCGTTTAAGGAAAGATCAGAGGAGAGGTCGCTCTCTTCAAAAGCGATTTCAAAGCGCGCTTCTAGCAAGAGATCGGAAAGGCTCTCGGTGAGCTCTTTTTCGATGGCTTTCGCCGTTTTCTTTCTGATATAGGAAAGCTCCTGGCCCTTTTTGATGGCTTTTAGGAAACTTGCTTCCCTTTCTTCTTTCTTGCTATTTATCTCTTCTTCATAGTTGTCGGCGTTTTTTAATAGTTGAGACAGCTCATCACGGTAAGAGAGGAGCTCGGCGTAGCTTTTGCGATACTTCCTTTCAAGCGAGGCTATATCATTCTCTCTTTCTTCAAGCTCATTGAGCCTTGAGGGGTCATAGTCGGTCTTGTCGAAATCTTTTTTAAGGTCTGACAAGCGGTCAAGGATTTCGTAATAGACCTCATCGAGCCTCTTGTGCGTTTCTTCGTATTGATTTTGAAAAGAAGCGAGTTTTGCAAGGATTTTGTTGAGGTCATAATAATTATCAAGGAAAGAACCATCGATTATTTCTTTTGCTTCCTCTTCAAGCGAGTAGATTTTGTCGTAGTTGCGGAGTAATGATAATTCTTCCTCAATCTCTTTATCTTCGTTTTCCTTCAAAGAGAAAGAAGAGAGCTCTTTTAGCTGGTACTCATAGAAGTCACGGCTCTCATTGACCTTCCTTTGCTTTTCGAGATCCTCTTCGTATTCCTGCTTCTTCTTTTTGTAGTCGGAATAAGCTTCCTGATATTCCTTCTTATATGAAGAGATAAGCTCGCGCGAGAAGCCGTCGATGATCGATAAGTAGTTATCAGGATTGAGGATTTTCGCAAAATCGAGCTGATTGTGGATATCGGCGATATAGGGGGCGAAGCTCTCCAAATCGCTGAGGGTGACGGATACGCCGTTTATCTTGATGAGATTGCGACTTCTTCCGATGCTTCTTTCAATAACGATATTCCCTTCGCTCCAGGGGATATCTTTCTCGCGGAAAGAAGCCTCAAGCTGTTTGCTAGTTAACGAGAATTCGCCCTTCACTACAGCTTTATCTTCCCCTTGGCGGATGAGTTCGCTGGAGGCCCGGGCTCCTAATAAAAGGGAAAGAGAGTCGATGACAAGGCTCTTCCCAGCTCCGGTTTCGCCCGTTAAAACGGTGAAGCCACTAGAAAAAGAGATATCAATATTCTCGATGATGGCTAAATTTTTGATCGATAAGCTTTTAAGCACCCCCATAGTATACCCTAGAGTCAGGAAAAATCCCTCTTTACGATTTTGTTACAAACTTGTTTCTCTACGTTGATTTCGCCTTTTCTCTCAAAAGCGGATAGTGGACTTGCAACAGAAAAGAGAAACAAATGAGAAAATTGAAAATTCTATTGGGGGCATTAAGCGTAGTGGCCCTCACCTCATGCGGCGGCAATACCGCCTTCGATGCGAATAAGTCGATTGTCGTCGTCGTTAGAGAAGATGGAAGCGGCACCAAAAGTGCCTTCCTCGAGATTCTTGGCTTAAAAGGAGCGAAAGACCCCAAAGGTGCTCTTACCGCCAATAGCACTTCCGCCGTCTTGACGAAAGTTTCCACCAACCAATATGCGATTGCTTATGATTCATTAGGCTATGTTGATTCTTCCGTGAAAATCGTCAAAGTCGATAATGTGGCTCCTACTAGTGCCACCATCAAAGATGGAAGCTATGCCTTATCTAGACCACTGAACGTCATCTACAAAGCCGCGACTTTGGAAGATGAGGTCTATAAAGACTATTACAACTATCTTTCGTCCAAAGAAGTCCAGAATTTGGCGGCCAAAGAAGGCTACGTCTCGGTTTTATCTTCAACCACCGAATATTCAACTCCGACCTACACCGAAGCCAAAAAGATCACCATTTCTGGTTCCACATCATTGCAGCCATTGATGCTTAAGATAGCCGCCAAATACATGGAGCATCAAAAGAATGTCACGGTCGAAGTGAGTGGCGGAGGCTCGGGAACTGGTTACAACAATGCTGAGAACGGCGTCTCGAATTTCGGGATGATCTCCGAGGAATTCAATTCAAGCAAAGCCGCCAGCTGCACCTATTTCACGGTCTGCAAAGACGGCATCGCCCTCATCGCGAATCTCAATAACCCAGTCGAGAGCATCAGCAAAGCGAATCTCTCAACTATCTATAATCCGGACGCGACCACGCCGATCACGACTTGGTCGAGCTTAATTGCATGATCAGCGGAGCGATAAAAAGAGAAAGAGTCAAAGAGAATACGGCGAAGTACACCTTCGCCTTTTCCGCTTTCCTCTCTTTGGGTGCTTTGGTGGCGATTGTCGTATTCCTTTTCGTTTACGGTTCGCCATTTTTATTCAGATACGGCGTCAGTAATTTCCTTTTCGGGATGGATTGGGCTCCGCTAGCCGCAACTCCCTCTTTCGGCGTTTTCCCAATGATCGTCACTACATTTTATGTGACGGCCTTATCTTCGTTGATTGGTTGTTCCATTGGTTTATTCGTAGCGATTGCTCTTTTCGCTTTCGTGAATAAGCGCCTTGTGAAAGCTTTACGCGCCTTAATCGATTTATTGGCCGGCATACCTTCGGTCATTTTCGGTTTATTCGGCATGATGGTCATCGTGCCCTTCATCCAGAACAATCTATCCTCAAATGGGATCGGGGATGGCGTTTTGGCGGCCTCGATCATTCTTGCCATCATGATTCTTCCAACGATGGTAGGGGTGAGCCTTGATGCTTTAAATTCGGTTGATCCAGCATACTACGAAGGTGCGCTTTCTTTAGGTTCAAGCAAGCCGCAAGCTATCTTCAAAGTGATGGTGCCAGCCGCCAAAAGAGGTATCTTAGCGGCAAGCGTCCTCTCAATTGGTCGCGCGCTTGGGGAGACGATGGCTGTCATCATGGTCATCGGCGGTTCGCCTCAGATGCCAGTGACTTTGACCACCCCAGCCCGTACCTTGACCGCGAATATCGCTTTGGGGGCAATGGAGCTAAACGTGGTACCTGATGCGATGAGTGCTCTATTTTGCTCGGGCGTGATTCTGTTTCTTCTTTCGCTTCTCCTCAATATCCTGTTCTCTCTGCTTGAGAAGGAGGTAAAATGATGGAAATATCCGCTCGTGCCTATAAAAACAACAAACGCTTCTTTTCTTCCTTGAAGGGTCTTTCTTTGTTTTGCCTCATTTTGTCTCTAGTGGCCTTATTAGCCATCATCATCTTTATCTTCGTTACGGGAGGGAGCGGCATTTCCTTCCAGTTCCTTTTTGGTAATTACGGCGAAGAGATTTCGATTTTGCCGGCGATTATCGGGACGTTTCGCCTTATCCTCATTTCTTTGGCGATTGGCCTCCCTTTGGGTATCGCTACATCTTTATATCTAGTCGAGTACGCGAAAGGAGAGGGGAAAATAAAACAAGTCATTCGCCTTGCGATAGAGACTCTCTCATCTATCCCCTCCATCGTTTACGGCTTATTCGGATACTTGGTTTTCGTTATCAGTTTAGGCTGGGGCTACTCGCTCCTTGGGGGTGGGCTTACTCTCTCCATCATGATTCTTCCGACGATCGTCAAAAACGTCGAGGAGGCGCTTAAAGAGGTTCCTAATTCTCTCCGCGAGGCTTCTTTGGCTTTAGGGGCCAGCAAAGTCAGAACCATCTTCAAAGTCGTTTTGCCAAGTGCCATTCCAGGCATTGTCACTTCGATTGTTTTATCGGTGGGGCGCGTAGTGAGCGAATCGGCGGTGCTGCTTCTTACGATCGGGATGGTCGTCAATATCTCGCCGGCCTCTTTGATGGGGGCTGGTACCTCTTTAGCGCTCGATATCTATTATTTCGCTTCCTTTGGCTACACCAAAGAAGCGGGAGCCGCCTCTTTGGTCTTGCTCATCATCGTGCTCCTTCTCAATCTGCTCGCTTATTCGCTTTCATCGTATTTCGAAAGGAGGAAAAAGAATGGAAAATGAATACATTTTAAAGAGTTCGGCCTTGCATCTATTTTATGGCGAAAAGGAAGCTCTCAAAGGCATCGATCTCAATATCGAAAAGGGAAAAATTCACGCTCTTATTGGGCCTTCAGGGTGCGGGAAGAGCACCTTTCTCCGTTCCCTTAACCGCATGAATGATTTGATCGCGGGATGCAAAATCGAGGGCCATGTCTATTTCAAAGGCGAAGACATTTACGAGAAAAACGTCGACGTGAATGCCTTACGGAAGAAAGTTGGCATGGTATTTCAAAAGCCAAACCCCTTCCCGATGAGCATTTTCGATAATATCGCATATGCTCCGCGCACCTTCGGGATCCGCGATAAAAAGAAGCTCACCGAAATCGTGGAAACGAGTTTGCAGAGAGCCTCTCTCTTCGATGAAGTGAAGGATTCGCTCCATAAAAGCGCCTTGTCTTTATCGGGTGGGCAACAACAGCGTTTATGCATCGCTCGTGCCTTATCCGCTGAGCCAGAAGTGCTTTTGATGGATGAGCCCACAAGCGCCCTCGATCCTATCTCGACTGCGAAAATCGAGGAGCTTATGACGATTCTAAAGAAAGATGTGACCATCGTCATCGTCACCCACAACATGCAGCAGGCTAGCCGCGTCGCCGATACCACATCCTTCTTTTTGCTCGGCGAGTTAGTAGAAACGGCACCGACTGAGAGACTATTCTCTTACCCATCCGACAAACGGACGGAAAACTATATAACAGGGAGGTTCGGATAGAATGGAAAATCGTTTTGAAAGAGAGATCGCGGAGATCAAAAACAAGCTGATTGAGATGGGGAAGCTCGCTTCTCTTTCCGTGAATAAGGCTTTGACCGCTTTAACGGAGAAAGACACGAAACTCGCCCAAAACGTGATTGAGGAAGATAAACGCATCGATGGCTTGATGAAAGATATCGAAAACGGCTGTTTCCGCATTTTGCTGCTCGATCAGCCTGTTGCGAAAGACTTTAGAACTGTCGGAAGCGCCCTTAAGATGATCACCGATTTGGAACGCATCGGGGATTACAGCGTCGATATCGCTGAAGAAGTGATTTCTTTCCCCGATGAGCCTTATATCAAAGCCCTTATCGACCTTCCGAAAATGGGGGAATGCGTTTCCTCGATGGTAGAAAAGGCTGTTTCATCCTTCATCAAAGAAGATGTAGTAGAAGCCAGATCCTTGGAGAAAGATGACGATAGGGTCGATGACTATTACGAGAGAATCAAAAAGGATTTGCTCATTTTGATAAAGAAGGATGAGAGTAATGCCGAGCAGTCTATAATATTCATGATGATCGCCAAATACCTTGAGCGTATCGGCGATCACGCCGTGAATGTCGGCGAATGGGTTGACTATTCCTCGACTGGCACGCACTTAGATTCCTAATCATGAACAAACTCATTTATTGCCTTGATGATGAAGAAAGCATCCGCTCGCTTTATGAGGAAGCCTTGCCTTTAGGAGGCTTCTCTTGTCTTACCTTCGCAGACGCCTCTTCTTTTTATCGGGCTTTAAAAGAGAAAAAGCCCGATTTGGTGCTTTTAGATATCATGCTCCCCGATACAAGCGGGATGGATATCCTCAAAATGATGAAGGGCGGGGAATTTTCCTCGATTCCGGTGATTTTCGTTTCCGCGAAAGGGGGCGAGACCGACAAAGTCAAAGGGCTCAATGAAGGAGCGGACGATTATCTCAGCAAGCCCTTTGGGGTGATGGAACTCATCGCGAGAATCAACGCGAATCTAAGAAAGAGCGCGAAAAGCGAAAACCCAACTTACAAAGAACTCCAGGTTGATTCCTCTCTCCATGAAATAAGGCTCAATGGCGAATCCTTATCCTTATCCAATAAGGAATACGATTTATTGTCTTATTTCATTTTTCATCCCGTCGTCGTTATCAGCAAAGATCAATTATTGAAAGAAATATGGGGGATTGACGCGGATATTGAGACGAGGACCCTTGATATGTTCGTCTCTCGAATAAGGAAGAAAATCGCTTCTTCGAGCGCGAATATCGAAACCGTACGAGGTTTAGGATACATTCTCAAATGAAAAAGAAGCTCGTTTTCTGGAATTCGCTCATTCTTGCTCTTGCTCTTATTTTCACTTGCTCTTTCGGGATTTATTTTTCGAGGAACAGTCTGCTTGAGGAAGCCGAAACGCATTTGATTTCTCTCAATAAAGCCTATAAGAATTCCTTTAATGGCGACTTCTCTTCTCTTGAGGCGGTCGATGAGAATGTCCGCGAGACCATCCTTGATAAAGATGGGACCGTTTTGTGGGACTCGAAAGAAGAGGCGAGCAAACTACCTTCTCATAAAGACCGCGAAGAATTCATCGCCGCGATAAATGGCACTCCGAAGGTTATCATCCGTTCCTCTTCGACGCTCGGCGTTGAATCGCTTTATTATGCGGAATGCAAAACCATCGGCGAGGAGACTTACGTAATAAGAGTTGCCATGGAAACCTCCTCTTTAACCCGTTTCCTCACTAGTTACATCCCGTGGCTGATTCTTATCTTGGCTTTATCTTTGTCGTGCTCGATTTTCGCCATAATCTATGTCTCGAGCCGCTCGCTTGCGCCTTTAAAGGATATTGAAAACAATCTATCCAAGATAAAGAAAGGAGAGAAGATCGATACGGCTAGTTATCCCCACGATGAGCTTGGTGACATCTATCAAGACATAAACGATATCTCTTTGAGTCTTCTCTCTTTATTGGAGGAAAGGAAAGCGGAAGAGGACAAATTGTCCTTCGTTCTTTCGAGTATCCCTAGCCCGATCTTAGCACTCGAAAATAAACGCGTCGTTTTCGTGAATGAAGCCGGAAGAGAGGTTTTCGGTGTTGTTGGCGAAGAAGTGAGTGAGGATTTTTCCTTTTCCGATGGTCAGATTTTCTATGATTACGGCGAGAAAAAGACTTATTTGGTCAATAAGGCCGTCAATTCCTCTTTCTCTCTTTATGTTGCAAGTGACATCAGCATCCAAACGGAGAACGAGAAGCGGAGAAAGGAATTCGTCGATGCGGCAAGCCATGAGCTCAAGACCCCTTTAACGAGCATCAAGGGCTTCAATGAGCTCATCGCGATAGGCTCTAGCGATCCGAAAATCAAAGAATATTCCGCGAAAATCGCGGAGGCCACTTCGCGCATGCTCTCTTTGATTGCGGATATGCTCTCTTTGAGTGCTTTAGAAGAAAGCGAAGCAGATAAAGGGCTAGAGGAAATCTCTCTTGCTGCGCTTGCCTCATCCATCAAAGAGGAGCTCTCGCCTCTTGCTAAGGAGAAAGAAGTCTCCATCTCTTTAGAAGGGGATTGCCTTTTGAAAATCAGCGAGTCTGATGCGCGACTCATCATCAAGAATCTTTGGGAGAATGCCATTCTCTATAACGTCAAAGGTGGGAAAGCCGACTTGCTTCTCGATGAAGGCAAAATCGAAGTTAAGGACACCGGCATTGGCATCTCCAAAAAAGACCAGGACCGCGTCTTTGAACGCTTTTACCGGGTTGATAAATCTAGAAGCAGGGAAAGTGGCGGAACGGGCTTAGGCTTATCGATCGTGAAGCACGCCGTGAATAAATACAAAGGGGTTATTTCCTTATCCTCAGTGCCAGGGTATGGCACCGATATCGTTATTTCCTTTCCCTAAAGAAGAAAAGACTAGGTAATGCGGCCCCATTTTCAATGGCTCCGATGTTATAAGCGTCCAAGAGGAACCTTCTTTTCTCTTCCTTTATAATGGAAACGAAGAAAGAGAGGCAAACTTATGGTCAATATCAAGAAAGCCGCCATCATCGGCTGCGGATTCGTCGGCAGCTCCATCGCTTTCGCTTTGATGCAGAAAGGGCAGTTCAACGAACTTGTTTTGCTTGACTCCAATAGGAGCAAAGCCGAAGGAGAAGCGATGGATTTATCGCATGGGCTCCCTTACACCTATTCGATGGATATCCATGCTGGAAGTTACGAAGAGATTGCTGATGCTTCCGTCATCATTATCACGGCTGGCGCTGCCCAAAAAGAGGGCCAGACGAGACTCGATCTAATCCAAACGAACGCGCGAATTATGCGTTCGATTGTCTCTGAACTTAAACGCGTGAAGGTTGAGGGGATATTGCTTGTGGTCGCTAATCCGGTGGATGTGTTGACGCATATCGCTCTTGTTGAAAGCGGCCTTCCCAAAAACCGCGTTTTCGGTAGCGGCACCGTATTGGATACGGCTCGTCTAAAATACCTTCTTTCGAAACATCTGTCAGTCGATGCCAAAAACGTGCACGCCGTCATTATCGGAGAGCATGGTGATAGCGAAACCGCCATCTGGAGCGGGGCGAATATAAGCGGGATCCCGCTCAATGATTTCTGCGCGCTCCGTGGCTATACCGATCATGATGGCGGGATGAAACGGATCCAAGATGAGGTCGTCAATTCGGCTTATCGCATCATCGAAAGAAAAGGCGCGACTTATTACGGCATTGCCTTAAGCGTATCGCACATCGTTTCCTGTATCGTCAATAACACCAACACCATGCTTCCGGTTTCCGTTGAGCTCGATGGCACGTATGGCTTAAGCGGGCTCGCTCTCTCTATCCCCTCTTTAGTGGGAAGAGAAGGCGTCAGCAAGGTTTTGGAGCTTCCTTTGACGGACGAAGAAAGAGAAAAACTTTATGCTTCAGCGAAAGGTTTAAAGGAAGTCATCGCGAAAGTGCAAAATTAGAAAAATCACCGCAAATCAGGCGTATCTTTTGCAAATCTCGTCCAAAAGCGCGTTGAATTCATCATCGATTATTCGCGAAGAAGAATGATTATCGACGTAGTCTTTGGTAATTTTCAAAGCCTCTGATAATGATGTCTGATTTTTAAATTCAGGGGCCACGCTTTCGATTTTGGCGTTATCGAAAACGGTGCTTATGGCTTTGTCTCCTTTTAAGCCATCATGGAAGCGTGGGTAATCAAGAAAGAAGCGTTCCTTGGGCAAAAACGCAAAGTTCGGCGTAACCCCGTAAAGCCTGCCTTCCATAATGAATATCTCTTTCCAACTATGGGCTTCTTTCGGCGTGAGGTTATAAGTTTCCCCGTAAGCTTTTTCGTTCAGCAAAAGCGGCTGGAGCGCTTTGGGAAAATCGCCAGCGTAAAGAATGGGCCAAAGAGAAGAACCATCATCAAGAAGCGGGATCTTCTTTCCGTTTATCATTCTGTTGATGATGGTATAGGTACCTTTGCCATGGATTAAGACCGGAAAAGCGCGCTCATCGAAAGTATGGGAAGGGCGAACGATCGTGTATTTTTGACAGTCGCCGTTTTTTAAGTAGCGTTCGCACCTCGCTTTGTTTTCGCCGTACTCGCTATAGGGATTGCCTAAAGGGGTGAGTTCATTATAAGGAGGCTTATTGTTGGCCCGATCTGTGGCGACGGTCGATGAAACGAAGATGTAGTGGGGATGATTCTTGAAATAAGATAAATGCAGTTTGATATCTTCGGGCGTAAAAGCGAGAAAATCGATGACGACGTCGAACTCTTTATCCCCTAAAGCGGATTCAACTTGCTCATTATTGTTGACGTCGGCGATTAAGGTATGGGCCTCTAGGCCTAGATTGTCATTATGCCCACGATTGAGCAAATACGTCTCGATGCCCTTGTCGATAAAATACTGGCTCACTTTGTAAGATATGCGGCCAGTTCCGCCCAAAATGAGAATTTTCATGCGAGTTCCTTTCTTTTGATGGCCTCTAAAAGATCGTTATCGAGGCCCATGTAAGTAAAATACGCCTCCTCATTCCCAAACCTTCGCTTCAGAATGGAATATAACTCAGGCAAAAAAGACTCATCCTTGCTGTAATAGGCTGGAGACAAGGTAGTGCCCAGTTCTTGCAGGTGATTGATGTGCGGTTTGATGTCATCGTAAGAGAGAAGATATTCCTTGTTGATGTCGTTCAAGGAGACACCGGCGATATATTGGAGCAAAGATATTATTACTCCGGTTCTATCTTTCCCCGCTGAGCAATGGATCAATACGCCTTTTTCGCTTGAAGATACGGCAAGCAAAATGTCTTTTACCTCCTTCTTTGAGGTGTACATCTCTTCATATATCCTCAAGGCATCCGAGCGAGAGTTTGGTAGCCTTTCTCCGCTCTCTAGCCGCAGAGACAAATAATGGAAGCGCGGGTCGCTTGAAGTTGGGTCAGGCTCTCTCTTTTTGGCTTTGAGTGAGCGCAAATCGATGATGGTGGTTATGCCTTTATTCAGCATTTCGAGTTTTGTCTCCTCATCGATTTCGCTCAGAGAGCCCGAGCGGAAAATAATCCCTCTTTTGGCGGTGCCATAGATAGAGTTATATCTGCCGATATCGCGGGAATTCATGACTAGAGCAAATAGACGAGGTTGCATGAAAGAATGATAATTCCTTTTCTTTTATCGCGCACCGACTTTCAATTGCTGGTTATTTTTCTACACTCGAAGAGTGCAGAAACGTTTTTGTTGCTATAATATCCGCGAGTTTATGGACGAAACAAAAGAAAATAGCGTGCCTGAAAAGCCGAAGAAAGCCAAAAAAGAGAATAATGGGGCTTGGAAATACCTGGTTACGGTAAGCCTTGTTTTGCTTCTTACCGGCGGTTCTCTCCTCTTTTCGCTTTGGAGCGCGGGAGAAGAGGATATCGTTTCGGGCGCTTACACTATTTGGGAAGCTATTCGTTCTACTTCTATCCCATGGCTAATCCTTGTCTTTGGCATTGTTTTCGTCACTTATTGCATTGATGGCCTTATCGTTTACGTTTTTTGCCGTCTTTACACTAGGAAATATCACTGGTACCAAGGTTTTTTCAATTCGCTCATCGGCGCCTTCTATAGTGCGGTCACCCCAGGCGCAAGCGGAGGGCAAGTAATGCAGGTCTACACTCTCAAAAAGCAGGGCGTTGAGATATCGAGTGCGGCTTCCATCATGGTGATGTGGTTCATTCTTTACCAATCGAACCTCATCGTGTTCGATTTCATCGCTATTGGCGTTGAGTGGAACAAAATCATGTCGCTCAGTTCCTTCGTCTTCACTTTCGGCGATATCAAAATCACCCTTTTGCCGCTTATCGCTTTTGGATTTGTCCTCAATCTTGGGACGCTCGCCATTTTGACTTTGATGAGCTATTCGCACCGTTTCCACGGCTTCGTTCTTCATCACGTCATCAATCTCGGCGCGAAGATGCATATCGTCAAAAACCCCGAGAAAAGCAGAGAATCACTCCGCGTGCAGGTCGAGAACTTCAAGATGGAGCTCCGTCGCCTCCAAAGCAATATCCCAGTCACAATCCTTTTGAGCGTTTTCTTCCAGCTCAATTTCTTCTTGCGTTACGCCATCCCGTATTTTTCAGCGGTCGCTCTTGATGCTACAGGCGGCTCTTTCTCCTGGATGGATATGCTCGATACTTGCTTTTTGAGCGCCTTCCACCAAATGGTGACTGGCGTTTTCCCTCTCCCAGGCGGAGCGGGCGTCAGCGAGCTCTTCTTCAATAGTATTTTCCGCGATATTTTCTCCGATACGGTCTCTAATGGGGTGATCGTAAGAAGCGCGGAAGCCAATATGAATGCCGCTCAGATCGTTTGGCGTTTCGCAACCTTCCATCTTATCGTGCTCGTTTCAGGACTTGTGGCTGCTTTCTATCGGAGCCGTGGCGAAGGAAGAGTGCAATATGGCTACGTCAACCGTCAGACTTTCGTGACGCTTCAGCTTGAGACTTATGAAATTAGGAAAGCGAGCGCCGACACCCTTTATGAGACGAGGCAGCTCAGCAAAAAACAGATTAAGGCTGGCTTAAAGAACTACGAGTCGGATAAACCGCTCAGCAAAAAGAAAAAGCCCACGACGAAAAAAAGCGGCACTGGCAATAAGAGGACGAGGAAAAAGTGATGAAGGTCGTCATATTTAGCGATACTTATCCGCCAGAGATCAATGGCGTTGCAACTTCCGCCCGTAACCTCTATCGCACTCTTAAAGCGCATGGGGATGAGGTGATCGTCGTCACGACGAATCCTTTTGACAATGAGTTTTATTATCAAGACGATATCATGCGTATCCCTGGCATCACCATCAAGAAGCTCTATGGTTATGTTTTCCCTACCTTCCCTTGGAACGAGAAAGGCGCCCGTATCATCGAAGACTTCAAGCCAGACGTCGTTCATATTCAAACTGACGGCATGGTTGGGCAGATGGGCTTCCTTCTCTCTTCCAAGAAGCATGTGGCAAGCGTCTACACCTTCCACACGATGATTGAGGATTACACGTATTATGCGAGCAGAGGGCATTTCGATCGGGCCGCCAAAAGCGTGGTCAGAAGCTATGTCCGTTATAAAGCGAAATCCGCCGATGAGTTCATCACTCCAAGTGAGAAAATCCGCGAATATATGCGCTCAATTTGCGTCGATGCGCATATCGCCGTTATCCCGACTGGCATCGATTTCGATGCTTTCGCGCGTTCCAATTTCCCTTCTAGCGATGTTGCTTCGCTCAAAAAGAAACTCGGCATCGATCCTGAGGCGTATGTGATTCTATCTTTAGGAAGGGTAGCCAAAGAGAAATCAATTGATATCTGCATTAAAGGCTACGCCTCGTTCTTGAAGAAAAAACCAAGCAGGAAAACGGTCATGGTCATCGTCGGCGGTGGGCCAGCCGTAGGGGAACTGCAATCCTTATGCGAAAAGCTGGGCATCAAAGACCAGGTCATCTTCGTTGGTCCAGTCGACCCCGATACCGTGCCATTTTATTACGCGCTTGGGGACTGTTTCGTAAGCGCCTCCACAAGCGAGACCCAAGGGCTAACTTTCATGGAGGCTATGGCAAGCGATAATATCCTCCTCGCTCGTTACGACGATACGCTCGCCGACTTGATCCACGATGGGGAAAACGGGTTCTTCTTCTTTGATGAACGGGATATGCCAGAAAAAATAGAACGTGTCATTGCTTTATCCGCGAATGAAAGAAGCAGTATTTTCTCCTTTGCCCATGAATCCATAAAGCCATATTCCTTGGAGCAATTCTACGAATCGATAAAAGGGGTGTACCAACGTGCCATCAAGAAAAACTACTGAAGTTCTTTCTATTATTAAAAAGCGCAATAAACGTTACGAAGTCGCGACTACCTCTTTCACCGTGCTTTTAGATGAAAATACCTTCACCGATTTCTTTCTTTACGTTGGGAAAGAGTTAAGCGAGAAGGACGCAGAAGACCTTCGAAAGGCGGGAGAGACTGCCTCAATCCGCGATTACGCTTTCTCTCTTTTGGGGAGAAAGCGTTACAGCAAAGCGGAGATAAAAGATAAGCTTTTAGGCAAATATCCGAACGAAGAGGCCGTTTTTGCGGTGATAAACGATTTAAAGGAGTACGGACTCATCAATGATGAGGAGTACGCCAAAGACTATAAAGAAGAAAAAGAAAACGCGCTGTATGGCAAAAAGAGAATCACCGACGATCTCCGCTTCAAGAAAAAGATATCGCCTAAAATCGTGATGGCTTTAAGCTTCGTTAACGAAAAAGAAAACGCGAAGAAATACCTCTCTTCAATCTCCAAATCGCTTTCTTCTTATCCATATATCGCCAAGAAAAGAAAAGCGCACGATATCTTGCTTAGACGCGGATTCGATGAAGAAAGCATCAGCTCAGCTTTAGAGTCTTTAGAAGAGAGTGATGAGGATAAAGTCGCCGCGAAACTCGAGAAAGAAGCCAAACGCGCCTATACGCGTTACCAGCAAAAATATGAAGGCAAGGAGCTACGCGCGCGCGTATATTCTTATTTATATAGAAAAGGCTATGAGAGCGAAGATATCTCTACGTGCCTAGAAAGGATGATGAATGAACATTAAGGATCTTAAAAGCGGTGACCACATCGAAAGCATGCAGTTTCTTATAAGCGATGTGAAGAACTGCGTGAGCAATAACGGCAAGCAATATTACAATCTCGTCCTTCAGGATAGCAGTGGCAAAATCGATGCCAAAAAATGGGAGATAGTCCCAGGCGATGAGAATATCTACGTACCTGGCAATATCGTCATGATCCGCGGTGAGGTCAATCTCTACAACAATTCGCTGCAGATCAAGGTATTGTCGGGTAACGTCGTGCCGAAGGAGCAATCTGATGCCAGCAGGTTCGTCCAATCGGCCCCGGAGAATGAGACAGCGCTTAAAGAAGAGCTCGATAAGTTCGTCTCTTCAATCGAGGATGAAGACCTACATCTATTGGTCTCATCTTTGATCTACGAGAATATCGATGCCTATCTTTCTTTCCCCGCCGCCACCAAAAACCATCATGCCTATGCGCATGGCCTTCTTTATCACAGCGTCTGCATGACGCGTCTTGCGAACGCTATCTGCAATCTCTATCCCTTCTTATGCCGTGACCTTGTAATCTCTGGCACCCTTCTCCATGATTTAGGCAAAATCAAGGAATTATCGGGTGTTGTCGCGACACAGTATACGGTTGAAGGGAAACTCATGGGGCATTTGGTCATCGCGAGCGAAATGATCGATGAAAAAGCTCGTGAACTTGGTTTAAAAAGCGAGCAGATACTGCTTCTTAAACATATGATGCTCTCGCACCATGGCAAGCTCGAATTCGGGGCCGCGAAGCTCCCAGAGACGAAAGAGGCGGTGGCGCTTGCTATGATTGACGATTTCGATGCGAAGATGGAAATACTGTCGGAAGCCTATAAAGACTGCGAGATAGGAGGCTGGACCTCAAGAATCCTCGCCTTCGATGGCAGGACTTTCTATAATTCGCCCTTTGCCGCAACCGAGAAAAAATAAGCAAAAGAAAAACGTGGCTCTAGAGAATCCTTGGCCACGTTTTCATTTTCTCTTCTATTTCTTGAGGGCGTTACCGATATCGGAAGCGAGAGAAGGAAGATTGAGCGAAGAGGTATTGAGGCTCTTCATGGTGATTTGGAATCCGCCTTCGCCAGCGACGTATCTAGGAATGACGTGAACATGGAAGTGATTGACGCTTTGCCCAGCCATCTCGCCAGCATTGGTGAGGATATTGATGCCTTTCGCGCCGAGCACCTGAACTTCGGCTTGTCCGATGCGCTGAGCCACGTCAAAGACCTTGTGCATGATGTCTTGTGGGCAAGAAAGGTAGTTGTCGTAATGTTTTTTCGGCATGACCAAGGTATGGCCTTTGCTGACGGGGGAGACGTCTAGAATCGCCAAAACGTCATCATCTTCATAAACTTTCGTCGAAGGGATTTCCCCATCGATGATTTTGCAGAAAATGTCTTTCATTGTTTTACCTCTATTTAAGAAGAAAGGAGCGAAATCAATCGCTCCTATATTATAGTTCGTTTTCCTATTTTAGAAGAGGTCCGGGAAGGTCTTCTTGAAATAGTCGTAGACGCTTTGATCGTGATAGACCAAGGCCATCTTCTTCACGAAATATTGGTTGCTGCTCTTCTTGTAGGTGTCAGAGCTAGATAGAGTGCCGGCAATCGCGCGAGCGACATACTCAGCGTAATGCGGTTCATTCTTAAGAACGTCGTAGTAGTTGGTCGTATCGGTCTTGGAAAGCTTGGAGCTCTTGACCGCCTCTTCCACATCGAAGAGATACCAGTTGCCGGAATCGCCGATGACATAAGGCGTTTTATTGCCGGTGGCTACGTTCTTCGGGATCACCAAGTAGTGGTCCTCACCGATTTCGTTGCCTTCCGCATCGACTTCACCGTTACGGTAATAAACGTAGTTGGAGGTCGAGTGATCAGAATCGACTTCATCCGCCACACCCATATTGAAGATGCGGTTTTTCACATCGCTTGGGGCATCGGATAAACCGGTGGAGGTGTACCAGCCAGAGGTGGTGTCATCTTGGGCTAAGAGAGCGCGGTATTTGATGGCTAAGCCGGTTTCTGGGGTATAAGCGCCAGAATTGGTGAAATCGCTCACCACATCCGTATCGTCGGTGGTATCGCTGCCGATCTTGAGATAGTTCGTGACATATCCCCCGAAGGTGGATTCTTTATAAACGGTGGTGGAGTAGCTATCGATTGTCTCCTTGAAAGAAGCATCGATACCAGCGTAATCACTGTCGGTAAAGGTGGTCCAGCCAGCGTCAGTGTAGATCGAGTTGATGAATTCGGCGTCTTCCTCGTTCACTTCATAGCTGCTATCAAAGACAGTTCCCTTGACCATGGCGTCAAGAATCGTGAAAGGATATTTGTCGAGTTTATTCTTTTCAATGACTTTCTCGGCGTAAGAGGTCACGAGATTCTTCGTGGCGGCAGGATAGGCGCTATTATCGGCTAATTTGATGTAATTGACCTTACGGGCATAAGAGATGCCGAGGGTACGGTAGTTCTCGCGGTAGAGATATTCGCAGACGAGCTCATCGCGGTAAATATCCGGGAGAATGGCGAGTTCGATATAGGAATTCGCGGTCTCGTTGTTTTTGTCTTTGCCGTAGACTCCGAACAAATCGACGAAGTAGTCATCGAGTTCATAGGCGAGATCTTCGTCTTTTTCATTGATGTGATAACCGCCATCGACTTGCTTATGGTCGCTCATCGCCTCTTTTTGCTCATCGGTGACGCTGCCTAAAGAATAGGAGGCTTTCGTCTGGGCATCGTAGAATTTCTTCTCGATGAATTCGCTGCGCTCCTGATAGGTGCTGTTCTTCACATACCCATAGAACGTATTCATGATGCGGTAGAGGAAGTTGCGATAAATGATCTCGAGTTTGACGGTCGACCCTTTGCCATTATCGTCATGATAAATCTCATATTTGTCGGCGATGGCTTGGACTTTGCTCTCGTCTTTGCTGTCGAAAGCTGGTTTGACTTCTCCAAGGAAGTCCCCGAAAACGCTCTTGCTATAAAGGACGAGGACGTTGTTGAGGATTTTCTCGCTGTTGGTATCGCCTTCATTCACCAAAGCATCATAAATCTGCTTCATGGTGTTATTGGAGACATCAATTTTATTTCCGTCGGAATCGAGGATGATCGCGGCTCCATCATACTCCTCAGTCGGAGGAAGGGCTTCGATGGTGGAGCAACCAGCGAGCATAGCGCCAGTCATGATGGCCGATAGGCCGAATACGTAGAGTTTGCTTTTCTTATTGAACATAGTAGCATCTCCCTCCTTCTTTCCAATCATTGCTGTCGTGTTTTCCATAGCCGATCGCGCAGACTTCACTGAGCATGTGCTTTTTGCTAGTGGCGTTTCCTTTATAGGTTCCGCCTTCTTTCTCAAAATTGAATTCCATGCTTCTTTGGCGATTCTGCTCTTCGATCATTTCGGCATAGGTTTTCCAGTTGTTGGTCCAGGTCTCGTAATTGCTGTCTTTGGTGCTGAGACGCTTGGTGGCGCTGTAATTCTGGATGCGTTTTTCCATATCTTCGTCTTTGAATTTGACGGTGCCACCTTCGATGAGCTGCTGGAAGATATAGGTGCTCAAGGCGCCGTTGTAGTTTTTAAGGGCGCTTGAGATACGGCTTTGTCTCGTATTCCAAGTGGCGGATTGAGACTTGCTCTCGTTGTTGTAGTTGACGTAGGTGAGTTTGTCAGTCGTTTGCCCGTCGACTGTTGCGGTTGGATAACCGCTCTCGCCCGGTTTATACATCGTGTAGTATTCGCTGAGGGTGCTCGTGGTAGCATCATCATCCACTTGTGGAGTGTAGAAGCTGCCATCAAGATCGAGCCCGCTGCGTTGGACGACGATGAAGTGAACGCCTTGATAGCTGCTTGCGCCAGCGCGCACCGCCAAGATGATATTTCCTTCATCATTCGTCAAAACGTTGTGCTCAAAATCTGGCAAGACGTTTGTGGTATCGAACTGGAAGCCTGGGAGAGCTTGGTATTTCTCGCTGTAGACGCCATTATAGCTTTCAGCGGAAACGGAGCTGTCGTTATAGGCGATTTCGTTCGGGGTGATGACGCAGATATTGTGCTTATTAAAATATTTATTAAAGAGGATATTGCGCGGGTAGAAAGTGGCTTTGCCACCCCAGACTTCGGTGTTGTTGTCATCGGTGGTGATTTTGGCCGCTTTTAATAGGGCTACGGCCGCTCCATAAGGGATTTGGCCGATGCCGGTGCTTTCGCCAGCGTCATTCGTTTCGCCGTTTTTGAAGAAATCGTAAATCGTGGTGTTGTCCGCATCATCGAGAGCCTGCTCCTCATCGACGGTGTCATCATTCACTTCGGTGGCCCCTTCGGTCAAACCTGGGGTGAGGGTAGCGACGTTGCTATCGTAGAACTTTTTCTCATCGCCAGTCGTATTTTTGTACGCTTGGTTATAAAGGGTCTCGAAGGCATAGGTGCCGAGTTTGAACTCATTGACTAGATCGCTTTCCATGACTTTGGTCATCGGATTATCGAGTTCGCCGTAATTAGCGGCGCTTGAAGTATCCTCGGAGTCTTTGGCGATTTCCCAGAATTTTTCGCGCTTGTTTGCCGCGGTGGAGCCATCCTGCGTATTGGCGCCCGCTAAACGCATGATCATCGTCGCGAGTTTGGTGGCTTCACCCGCCGAGCTCTTATCTTCGCTGATCTCGCCTTGGGTGTAGTCGCCGCTCGCGGCGCTTACTTTGACCAAGATGTGGCGGATATTCATCGGGACTTGCTCTTTGATCCAGCCTTTGTTCTCGATACCGTAGTTATCGCTTGCCGGCATGAGATATTCATCGCTCATCAAGCCTTTGGCAGAGCCATCGCGGATGGAAGCGAGGTTATTGTTATTCCAATCGTTCTCGTACTGTTTCTTCTCTTCTTGGTAGAGATAGTAATCTTTGAGCTCAACGAGATTGTCGACGTTGAGGTTATCGAAGATTTTCTCGAGTTCCTCGCGAACGGTCGTGCCATTGCTGTCGGCGTTTTTGCTCGCGGTCTGGATTTGGCTCGCGACGCTCGATTCAGCCTCTCTTTCGCACTTGGCGAGGCTGTCTTTGTATTCGTCAGTCGTGTAGAGCTTACGAATGAGAACCTCGTAGACCTTGTCGAACTCGGTCGAGGCGCTGTTGCCAGCTGTCTGATAGCTCTTCAAAAGCTCGCTGGCGGTATAGGAAATGGTCTTTCCCTGCGCAGTAGTATAAGTAAAAATTGTGCCATCGTTGGACTGGGTCGGCTTATTGCAGGAAGCCAAGGCAGCGCAGGTGGCAAGCAACGTTACTAGACATAGAGCGGATTTAGTTTTCTTCATTGGATGATTCGCTCCTCCTTAAACATAATTGCTCGATAAGTTTATTCTCTTTAGAGAATGGGCGCAACATATAAAATAAGCCATTTTGCCGAGGCTCTTTTTTGCGTTCGTATTATTTGCGCACGCCTTGACGCGATATTAGAATTAAGTGCATTTTTTGGAGCGAACGATGTCTACATTAAAGATTGATAACTTGCATGTCTCGACCAAAGGGACGCCGATATTGCGCGGCGTGAACCTCGAAGTCAATGAAGGCGAGACCGTTGCTCTTCTCGGCCCAAACGGGCACGGGAAAAGCACTTTGTTAGCCGCCATCATGGGAAATCCTTCCTATTCCGTCAACGAAGGATCGATAACTATCGACGGCAAAGACGTGCTTTCCTTGACCACCGATGAGCGGTCAAAAGCCGGATTATTCCTCGGTATGCAGTACCCAAGCGAGATCCCAGGGCTCAATTCCGCCGACTTCTTGAAAGCCGCGATCAACGCCCACCGCGAGAAGCCGATGAAGCTTTTCGAGTTCTATAACATGCTGCAGAAAGCCTACAAGGAGATCGATATCCCCTTCGAAATGAGCAAGCGCAACCTGAACGAAGGCTTCTCGGGCGGCGAGAAAAAGCGCAACGAAATCCTTCAGATGCGCCTCCTTTCACCGAAAATCGCGATGCTAGATGAAATCGATTCCGGTCTAGACGTCGACGCTCTCCAAATCGTCTCCGATAGCATCCTCAAGCAGCAAAAAGAAGGAACCGGTTTCCTTATCATCAGCCACTACGCGAGACTCTATGAGCTTTTGAAGCCGAGCAAAGCCGCCATTTTGATCAACGGCAAAATCGCCGTGACGGGCGGGCCTGAGCTCATCGAAAGAGTCGATAAAGAAGGCTATGAATGGATTCATCGTGAGCTCGGAATCAACATCGAAAAAGAGACGAACGCCCCGATGAACCAAGTGAGCATCGGCGTCTGCGCCACGAAGGAAAAGACGAATGGCAGTAAATAAAATCCGCTACATCGACGATATCCCTTCAAAAATCGAATTAACGGTCGAAAAAGGCGATTTGCTGCGCCTTGAGTTCGCAACCTTCGAAAAATTAGGCGACATCGATATCAAAATAAACGTTAAGCAAGACGGGAGAGCGGAAATCGCTTTCGCGGATTTTTCAACTAAAAGCGGCAAAGTCACCGCCTCCGTGAATCTTCTAGAAGAAGGGGCTTCCTTCCTTTGGAATTTGGCCTCTTTATCAAAAGACAAATGCATCAAAGAATTCGCACCTTCCGTTTTCCATAAAGCCCCGCATACCGAGGCCCTTGTGAAAAACTATGGTATCACCCGTGATTCCTCATCGCTCTTTTTCTTCGGCGATTCCTCGATTTTGCATGACTCAGTGAAATCCAAGACGCGTCAAGAAGCAAAAGTCATCGTCTTCGATGAGAAATGTCGGGGCAAAGCTTCGCCCGTTCTCAATATCTCGGAAAACGATGTTGAGGCAAGCCATGGGGCGGCGGTAGGCAAACTCAGTGAGATGCATTTGTTCTATCTCATGAGCAGGGGCTTATCGCGAGAAGAGGCTAAACGCTTAATCACTCTTGGATATCTCAAACCTATCGAAAACGAGTTCGAAGAGGAAACAATCAAAGAAAGAATCGATGAAGCCATCGAGGGAGGGGTATAAGATGCTCGACGTCAATAAGTTACGTCAAGACTTCCCGATGTTCCGCAATCAAATCAAGATGCAGGGGAAGCCGCTCATTTGGCTTGATAATGCCTCAACTACCTTTAAGCCATACTGTGTCGAGAAAGCAGTTGACACCTATTACGAATTTGAGACCAGCAATTCGCACCGTGGGGATTACGATCTCTGCGCGAATATCGATAAGAAAATCCTCGATTGCCGAGAGACGATTGCGCGTTTCCTCAACGCGAAAACGGAAGAAATCGTTTTCACTTCCGGCACGACCAATTCGCTCAATCTTGTGGCTTTTGGATATGGCGTGAAATATCTAACCTCGGAAGATGAGATCCTTTTGACTGAGGCTGAGCACGCCAGCAACGTCTTGCCTTGGTATAAGGTGAGCGAAATGACGGGCGCGAAAATCAAGTTCATTCCGTTAGACGCAACTGGGCGCTTAACTCCTGAAAATCTCCGCAAAACCATCACCAAAAATACGAAAATCGTTTCTGTGGCCATAGTTACGAATGTTTTGGGATATGTCGCCCCGATTAAGGAATTAGCCAAGATTTGCCATGATTTTGGGGCGCTTCTAGTTTGCGATGGCGCTCAATCGGTGCCGCATATGAAGACTGACGTCCAGGATCTCGATTGCGATTTTTTGGCTTTCAGCGGCCATAAGCTGTGTGGACCAACTGGTATCGGCGCCTTATACGGCAAATTCGACTTGCTCAAGAAAATGGAGCCGTTTATGACAGGCGGAGGGATGAACGCCAAATTCGATTTATGCGGGGATGTGGCCTATTTAGAGCCCCCTCTTCGTTTCGAGGCTGGAACCCAAAATATCGAAGGCATTCTCGGGCTAAAAGCCGCGATTGATTATATTTCCTCCATCGGTATCGAGAATATCGAAGCCCATGAGCGCGAATTAAAACGCTACGCCGTTGCGGAAATCGAGAAAACAAATAACGCCATCATCTATAACAAAGAGAGCGAGGCTGGCATTGTGACCTTCAATATCAAAGACGTCTTCGCGCAAGATGCCGCCACCTTCCTCAATTCGCGAGGGATAGCCTGCCGAAGCGGGCAGCACTGCGCGAAAATCCTCAACGATTTCTTGAAGACCGTTGCGACGGTGCGCGCCTCTTTCTATTTCTATACGAGCAAAGAGGATATTGACGCTCTCGTTGATGCCATTAGGCACGGAAAGGAGTTCTTGGATGCCTACTTCATTTGAATTAACCCCGTCGATGATGAGAGAAATCATCATGGACCATTATTCTTCTCCTAGCCATAAAGGCGTGCCTACTGAAGAAGGGTATACAAAAATCCACACCGATTCGGTCAATTGCATCGATGATTTCGATATTTATCTAAAAAGCAAAGACAACATCGTGATCGACGCCAAATGGGAAGGGGTGGCTTGCACCATTTCTAGCGCCAGCACCGATATCCTCTGCGAGCAAGTGATTGGGAAGGATTTCGTCTCCGCCGAATACATGATCGCCCAATATATGAACATGATCGAGGAAAAACCGTATGACGATTCGGTCCTCGACGAGGCCTTGGTTTTTATGAACACGGGGAAACAAGCGGCGAGAATCCACTGCGCCACCATGGGCTGGACGGCAATGGATGAGCTCCTCAAGAAGAAAGAGGGGAACGAATAATGGCTGATACGAAATTTTTGGACGAGCAATACAAATACGACTTCAAAACCGACGCGAAAGTCCTTTTTTCAACCGGTGAAGGATTGAATGATGAGGTGGTGAAAGCCATCAGTCGCGAAAAGCACGAGCCTGAATGGATGCTCGAGTTCCGTTTGAAGGCGCTCCATGAATTCCGGAAACTCCCAATGCCGACTTATGGTCCCGATTTGAGTTTCCTCGATTTCGATCACTACACCTATTTCACCCGTGTGGCTTCTGGCGAGACAAAAGACTGGAATGAGGTCCCAAGCGCCGTCAAAAATACCTTCAACAAACTCGGTATTCCCGAGGCTGAGCAAAAATACCTTTCGGGCGTCACGACCCAATACGAGTCCGAGGTCGTCTATCACAACATGCTTCAGGAAGTCGAAGAGAAAGGCGTCATTTTCCTTTCGACCGACATGGGCTTGCAGCTTTATCCGGAGCTTTTCAAAAAGTATTTTGGGACGGTAGTGCCGATTTCCGACAACAAATTCTCGGCCTTAAATGGCGCCGTCTGGAGCGGAGGCTCTTTCATTTACGTGCCAAAAGGCGTCAAGCTCGAGAAGCCGCTTCAATCCTATTTTCGCATCAATAACGAGAAAACCGGGCAATTCGAAAGAACGCTCATCATCTGCGATGAAGGGAGCGATATCCATTATATCGAAGGCTGCACGGCTCCGATTTATAGCAAGGAGTCCTTGCACAGCGGCGTGGTTGAAATCGTGGTGCTTAAAGGCGCACATTGCCGTTATAGCACCGTGCAAAATTGGAGCAGCAATATCGTCAATCTCGTCACGCAGCGCGCGAAAGTCGGGGAAAACGGCTTCATGGAATGGGTCGACGGCAATATTGGCAGCATGCGCAACATGAAATACCCAGCCTGCATCTTGGAAGGTGACGGGGCCAAAGGAAGCGCCATCTCGATCGCCGTAGGCGGCAAAAACCAATTCCAGGATAATGGCGCGAGGATGATCCATATTGGCAAGAATACCTCCTCGACCATCATCAGCAAATCAATCTGCAAAAACGGCGGGACCGCCAATTATAGGGGGACGGTGCGCATTATGCCTGGGGCGAGCGGCTCTTTCGCGCATGAAGAATGCGATACCTTGATTTTGGATAACTTCTCTCACAGCGATACGATCCCAAAGAACGAGGTATTCAATTCCTCAAGCACTTTGGAACATGAAGCGACGGTCTCGAAAATAAACGAAGAGCAGCTCTTTTATCTCATGAGCAGGGGCTTAAGCGAAGAGCAGGCGACCCAAATGATCGTCATGGGATTCATCGAGCCGTTCTCGAAGGAGCTTCCGATGGAGTACGCTGTTGAGCTCAATCAGCTCATCAAGCTCGATATGTCGGATTCAATAGGCTAAAGATGGATTACGATATCGTCGTCATTGGAGGAGGTCATGCCGGGGTAGAGGCTTCTTTAGCTTCCGCCCATATGGGTTTAAAGACGCTTTTATTGACCCTTAACAAAAAAATGATCGCCAATATGCCATGCAATCCCCATATCGGGGGGAGCGCGAAAGGGATCGTGGTTCGCGAAATCGATGCTTTGGGCGGATTCATGGGAATCGCGGCTGATCACCACCCGCTTCAAATCAAGATGCTCAATACCGGCAAAGGGCCGGGCGTTCAGTGCTTAAGGGCACAAGAGGATAAGCATGGCTATCCGGCTTTTGTGCAAAGCGTGGTTCTTTCTACGCCGAATCTCGACGTTAAAGAGGCGGAAGTAGAAGAGCTTTTATATGACGAGACGAAAGTCTATGGCGTCCATTTAAAAAGCGGGGAAGATATCCTTTCAAAAGCCGTCATCATAACGACTGGCACCTACTTGGACAGCACCATAATCTCGGGCGACGATGTCCATTCGGGTGGGCCAGATGGCGAAAAATCATCCGTTGGTTTAGGTGCTTCTTTAAGGAAGATGGGCATCGAGCTTTTCCGTTTGAAGACCGGGACCCCACCTCGTCTAGATAAGAAGACGATTGATTTCTCCAAAGGCCTCATTCAGCCCGGAATGGATGGCGAACTTGCTTTTTCTTATGAAACAAAAACGTTTACGCCTTTAGAGAAACAGCTTCCTTGCTATCTCATTTATACGACCGATGAGACTCTCCGCATCATCAGGAAAAATTTCGATAAATCCGCGGTGACGAATGGAACCATCAAAGGGGTTGGGCCTCGATATTGCCCTTCAATAGAAAGCAAAGTCATCAGATTCGCCGACAAAGAGAAGCATCAGCTTTTCCTTGAGCCCGAATTCGAAGATGGCGATAGCATTTACCTTCAGGGTTTTTCGAATGGCTTCCCTCACTCTATCCAAGAAGAACTCGTCAGGAGTTTGCCAGGGTGTGAGAAAGCCGTTCTTCTTAAAGACGCCTATCAAATCGAGTATGAGGCCATTAAACCTCTGCAATTCGATGCCACCTTGCGCGTTAAAAAATACCAAGGTTTATATGGGGCTGGTCAAATATGCGGAACGAGCGGATATGAAGAAGCCGCTGGTTTAGGTTTAATGGCTGGCATCAACGCCGCGCTTTTCGTGAGGGGCGAGGAGCCTTTTATCTTGCGGCGCGATGAAAGCTATATTGGCGTGATGATCGACGATTTGGTCACTAAAGGCACCGATGAGCCGTATCGCCTTATGTCCTCAAGAGCCGAATACCGCTTATTGCTCCGTCACGATAATGCCGATAAACGCCTTACTGAATATGGCTATAAATTGGGTCTAATCTCCGAGAAGAGGCATAAAGATTTCATAAAGAAGTATGAGCGCATCGATAAAGCGATTGCTGCTTTGGATACGAGTATCAGCTCACGGAGCAAATTCCGCTTCGTTTTGAAAGAAAAGGGCTTCCGCGATTATGAGGTTGGACATAAAGCCATCGAACTGCTCAAAAGGCCCGGAATCGGTTATCGCGATTTATCCCCATATATCGCCAAGACGAGGAAACTCGCGATGGATGATGCCTCCGTCCTCTCTTTGGAGACGAAAGTCAAATACGAAGGCTATATCCAAAAAGAGCTGCGGGATGCCAAAAACGCCGCAAAACTCGAATACATCAAATTGCCAGACGATATTGATTATCTCACCCTTGATGGCTTAGCCTTAGAGGCTAGGCAAAAGCTCAACGAAATCAAGCCGCGCACCGTGGGCCAAGCTAGCCGCATCAGCGGGGTGAACCCAAGCGATGTCTCCATTTTGTTACTGCTTTTACGGAAACGAGGTATTTTATGAATTACGCTGATCTCCAAAAATCCTTCTCCCCTTATTTCCCCTTGCTTGATTCGCAGATTGAGCAATTTCGCCTCTATTGCGCCTTGCTTCAAGAATGGAACGAGAAGATGAATTTAACCGCGATCGTGGAAGAAGAAAAAATCATCGAAAAACACTTCTATGATTGCTTAATCCCCGCAAAAAGCCCTTATTTTAAAGGAAAATCGATTTTGGACGTCGGTTCTGGAGCGGGATTCCCCGGCATGGTTTTCGCCATCGCCTTCCCCGATAAGAAGGTGACGCTTGTCGATGCCACTGGCAAAAAATGCGCTTTTTTGAATGAGGTCGCGAGCAAGCTCAAACTCGCCAATGTGACCATCATCAATAAGCGGGCCGAAGAGCTAAATGACCGCGACCATTTTGATTTGGTGAGCGCTCGAGCGGTTGCTCCTCTCCCTATTCTTCTTGAAATAACGGCGCCTTTTGCGAAAGTCCATGGCACCGTTTTGGCCATGAAAGGCGATAAAGGCGAAGAAGAGCTCGATAATAGCCACCGGGCCATCTCTCTCCTTGATTTGCATTTACTAGAGAAGAATGTCGACGAGCTTCCTAACGATGAAGGCAAAAGAGTGAATATCTTCTTCGAGAAAGGCGCGAAAACCCAAAAGCGTTTCCCGCGCAAGTGGAGCGAGATCCACGCCAAACCCCTCTAGAGCGAGTCTAGGAAAAAGCTCGCGCGGATGCTAGTATTTCCCCATGTCATTCATTATCTCCATCGCCAATCAAAAAGGAGGCGTCGGCAAAACGACGACCGCCATCAACCTTTCTTCCGCTATCGCGAAAAGCAAGAAAGTCCTTTTGATCGATATGGATCCGCAAGGAAATGCGGGGCGTGGGCTCGGGATTGATATCAACGGGCTCCATTATGCGATAAATGACGTTTTGCTTTCCTCTTGCTCCGCGGAGGAGGCGATTGTCTCGACTGCGGTGAGCAATTTGGACGTTTTGCCAAGCAATCTCCATTTGGCTTCTTTGGATGCGGATATCCAATCGCGTCAAATATCCTCACCTTTCTTCTTGCTCAAAAACGCTTTGGAGAAAGTGAAAAGCCATTACGATTACATCATTATCGATTGCCCGCCATCTTTGGGACTTCTATCAATCAATTCGCTCATCGCAAGCGACTCCGTCTTGATTCCGGTTCAGTGCGAATATTTCGCGATGGAAGCGGTGGCCGCCATTTTGGCTTCAATCCGCAAAATCCAAGGCGAGTACAACAATGGCCTTAAAATCGAGGGCTTCCTTTTGACGATGTATGACCCAAGGGCCTCTTTGTGCACGGAAGTGGCGCAGCAAGTCCGCGGTTTATTCAAAGAGAATACTTTCTCAGTGATGATCCCGCGCAATATCTCTCTTCCTGCGGCTAGTGCTAGAGGAGAGCCAGTCACGACCTATAAACCGACGAGCCAAGGCAGCGTTGCTTATTTATCGCTCGCGCGCGAAATCCTTTTAAATCATGAGTAAAAACAAGAAAACCATCATCAAAACCTCGCTCAATGAACTTGTGAAGAAATTCTCCGAGAACGATGTCATCGCGAGGATGGAGAAGGAATACCAATCGCAGGGCGGCAACAGCGTGCCCATTTCTTTGATTGACGATAATTCCTACGTGAAGAAAGTGCGGCTTTCCGCCGAATCGATTGACCGCATCTCCAAAGGAATCATGGAAAGAGGACTTTTCAATCCACTCATCGTGCGGCCGAGCGGTTCCCATTACGAGCTTATTCTCGGAAGAAGAAGGTATTTTGGTGCCAAGAAAGCCGGCTTGACGGAAGTGCCGTGCGTCAAAGTCGAGGCGGGGGATGAAGAGATGCTTCTCATGCTCTTGGCCGATAACCGCGACCAAAGGGAGGCTAACGTGGTGGAGATGGCTATTCTTTATCAAGCTCTCACTGAGCGTTTTTCCTATACCCAAAGCACTTTGGCGTCTCTTTCTCACCAATCCCGTTCACAAGTAACCAATATCATGCGTCTACTTTCTTTGCCCGAGAAAACACTCATGGAAGTGAGCGATGGCAGTCTCTCTTATGGGCACGCCAGAGCCATTCTCTCATTAAGCGATGAAGAGATTGAAAAAACCGTCAAAAGGATCCACGAGGAGAATCTTTCGGTGCGCGATACGGAAATGCTCGCTCGAGAATTATCGAACCGTCTTTCTTCTCCTTTCCCTGATTCAATTGAAATATTGAAAGAGGCTACGGGAGTCAAAACGGTGATTGACCGGCGTTTTTCTATCACTTTTGAATTCGCCGACGAAGATAGCAAACAGAAATTTGTGGAAAGGATCAGCGCCAATGAAAATAAATGATCGTCTTTTGTCATTCATGGTTGAGCCAGGCGATATCAGCCCTACTGGGAGCCGTATCGATATCTCCTTCTTTAAAGATGGCCATTTTATCGTGAGCGAATCGCCTAGGCAGACGATGGACGATTCTTATAACGAAATCAGTTCATGCGTCATAGGGGATAAGGAACAATACAATTTGATTTCTTCCTTCTTGAAACGCGCCCACGATGAATTCGTCGATGCGCCGACCGATTCACTTTTCAAAGGCCCCTCGGTATCGCAGTACTATATGCAGCTTGATGGACTCCTCTTCCGCGGATCTTTGGCCGAAACCGATGAGAAATATCTAAGAAACCTCAGGATAGACGATGCGAGGAAAGCCCGCTGGAACAACAAAATCGTCAAATTCACGCATGAGTGGAATAACCTTGTGAGCAATATGCAAATCATGGGCTATCCTACAAATAAGCCGGATGAGCTTTATCTTATCTCCCCTCGTTCGCTTTATTTGCTCAATCGCGCGAAAAGCGATTTAGGTGAAGCATATAACGCCTCCTCTTATCTTTCCGCCATCAAAAAAGCGGCCAAACTCGCTTTCGAGGGGCTTATATTCCCAACGGGGGATAGGCGCTTTTCGATGGAAAACAACTTAAAAGCGAAGCTTCTGCGGACTTTGAACTCTAGTAAGAATAAGGCCGAATTCGACAAGAATTTCGTTTCTCTTTGCAAAGAGACAGCCTCTTTCGATCTCTCTTGCGAATTCTGCGATGTTGCAAGATGGATGGATACGGCCTATTTATTGCTCCTTTTAAGAGAAGAGGAGATCATCGATGAGCGGAAAATCGCTTATCTCCATCCACCTGTGAGCAAAAATGAACTATTTTATTTTTATGGCAAGGCCAACATAACTACGTATAAAGAGGAGCTCAGCCGCAAGCGCACGTTTTCCGGTGGATATTCGCCAATCTATCAGTATTTGATTGACCTTCTCGATTACGATGAAATCTTCAATGAAAGAGGACCAGTCTCATCTAACGCATCATGACTCTTGCGCCCTTTGAAAGCCTCTTTATAATAAAGGTGCTTCAGGGTGACGAGAATTACGTCAACTGGCGGTCAATAGCCCGCGAGTCCAGCTAGGTGCTGGACATGATCTGGTGAGATTCCAGAGCCAACGGTACAGTCCGGATGATAGAAGTGAGATATCGCTTTCTATAGCCTCCCTGAAGTGGAGGCTTTTTATGAATGAATTTGGAAAATACGCGATGCTGGTGGGGCTTGTCATCCTCTCGATTTCTTTTGCGCTTTATTACCGCGAGATATCGGATAAAGACAAAAACGACAATACCCGTTTGCTCGCGCGGGCTGGCATTTTCGGGGCATTGAGCGCGATTCTCTATATTGTCCCGATTTTTCAGATTAAGTTGCCCTTTTTGCCGGCTTTCATGGAAATCCATTTCGATGAGGTGCCCGCCTTTATCGCCGGTTTTGCTTATGGACCTCTTGCCGCAGTGGCCTCCATATTGGTCAAAACGATCCTGAAGCTTCCTTTCTCTTCGACTTTCACGGTCGGGGAATGGGCCGATTTCCTCTTTAGCCTGGCTTTCGTTTTGCCTTCTTCCTTTATATATCAGAAGAAAAGGAATCTGCGTGGAGTGGCGCTTGGCTTTTGCGTATCTTCCATTTTGCAGCTACTTGTAAGTTCTTTGTTCAACGTTTATGTGTTCTTGCCTTTCTATATGAACGCGATTGGCCTTTCTTATGAGCAGATTCTTGCTTTATGCCAATTAGCGAACAAGAACGTGACGAGTTTAGGTTGGCCTTACGTCCTTTTCTGCGTCTTGCCGCTCAATCTCATCAAAAACGCCTGCGTGATCGTTCTCACTTTCTTCGTTTATCGGCATCTTCATACATATTTGCCGCGCGACAACAAACAAAAAAAGCCCTCGTGAGAGGGCCCTTTTCTGCGTTGGATTTATTTCTCTTCGATCGCGCCGACTGGGCAATTCGCCATCGCTTCATCGACCGCGGCTTCATCATCGACATCGCCTGCGACGGCTTTTCCATCATCTCCGAATGAGAAGACGCTTGGAACACTTCCGACGCAAAGTCCGCATCCGATGCAAGCATCAGCATTGACCGTTACTTTCTTAGCCATGTTAGTTCCTCCTAGGCATAGGGACATTATAGGCATTATGTTTTTGCCCTTCAATGCGAAACTCCGCTCCTTTCTCTTGAGGGCTCGTTGCGCTAAAATATCGGCGCCAATGAAAAGCAGGATGCAAAAATGGGCCCATTACCGCAAAAAGATAATGGCGATGCCGGATTCGAAATTCCCCGCCCGCAAAGCTTATGCGAGCGACATCTCGAAAGAGGATGGGGAGCTCATCAAACATACGGCGGTCAGTAAGAGCGCCGTATCTCTCGCTGGCATTGGTGGAAAAGAATATCACAGCACGCCGTATGAAGAATACCAAGTGAGGCAACGCGTCTATTTGGTGCTCAAAATCGTGCTCTTGATCGCGGTGGTCGCGGCTCTGTCGATTTTTTATTTTTACTGGGTGAAGGAATAGTTGATTATGGAAAAACAGCATATCGCAATCGCAATTGATGGGCCAGCCGCGGCTGGGAAAAGCACGGTCGCCAAGAAAGTGGCTTCCGCCCTCAATTTCACCTATATCGATACCGGCGCCATGTATCGGGCCGTCACTCATGCGGTCATTGCCGCTGGGCTTGACCCCAAAAACGAAGAGCAGGCCGTCACCGTTTTGCCTACCTTGAAAATCGATATGCTGCCGGATGGCACGATTTTTTGCAACGATGAAGACGTCACGAAGATTATCCGCGAGCCTTTGGTCTCCAATAACGTCAGCTATATCGCGGCGATGAAGCCAGTGCGCCTAGCCTTAATCGAGCTTCAGCGCGAACTCGCGAAAAGCAAATCCGTCGTCATGGATGGGCGCGACATCGGTTCTTATGTCTTACCTGATGCCCAAGTTAAGATTTTCCAAGTGGCGAGCATTGAAACTAGAGCTCTCCGCCGTTACGAGGAAAACCTCAGCAAAGGACTATCCACTACGCTTGAAGAAGTGGAGGAGAATCTCCGCGAAAGAGACAGAATCGACAGCGGGCGCGAATTCGATCCGCTCGTTGCCGCGAGCGACAGCGTTCTTTTGGATACTTCATCCTTAACGATCGATGGGGCAGTCGATGCCGTTTTAGCAATCGTGAAAGAGAAGACGGGATTGGAGAAACAATGTCACTAGGGACTCTAGCTATCGTAGGCGCCCCAAGCGTTGGGAAAAGCACCATCTTCAATCGCATCGTTGGAGAAAGAAAAGCGATTGTGGAGCCAACGCGCGGCATTACGCGCGACCGCTTGTATAGCAAAGCGAGCTGGCTTACCAAGGAATTCACCGTCATTGACACCGGTGGCATCCAAATCCAAAACGCCCCTTTTCAGGAAGAGATAAGGGCGCAGGTGGAAATCGCTCTAGAAGAGGCTGATTTAATCCTTTTCGTGACGGATGGGAAAGTCGGGCTTTCAGGTGATGACAAATTCATCGCGAAACTCTTATACGGACAAAAGAAAAAAGTCCTATTGGCCGTCAACAAAATCGATAATATTCAGGAAATCGCCAACCAATCAGAGTTCTATCGTCTTGGTTTTGGTGACCCTTTCATCGTGAGCGGGGCGCACGGCATCGGCATCGGCGACTTGCTTGACGCCATTGTCAAAAATTTGCCGCAAAAAGAGGAAAAAGCCTATGGCGAAGCCATCCGTTTTTCCTTGATTGGTCGCCCGAACGTCGGCAAATCGTCCTTGGCTAACCGCCTGATTGGGGAAAAGCGCACGATTGTGAGCAACATCGCCGGAACCACCAGAGATTCCATCGATACGCCTTTTTCTAGCGACGACCAAGATTATGTCGTCATCGATACCGCCGGTTTAGTGAAAAGAGGCCGCATTTATGAGGCCGTCGATAAATATGCCGCTTTGCGCGCCATGGAAGCTATTGACCGCTCGGAAGTGGCGATACTGGTCGTCGATGGATCAGTCGGCACGATTGAACAAGACGCGCATGTCGTAGGCTATGCCATCGAAGCCAAAAAAGCGATTGTCGTAGTGGTCAATAAGTGGGATGTCAATAAGCACACGCAATCTGATGCCGATGAATTCATCAAGAATTTCCGCGCCAACTTCAAGTTCTTGGATTATGCGCCGATCCTTTTTACTAGCGCGAAAACCGGCAAAGGCGTCGATAAGATACTCCCAGCCGTCCGCTTGGCGCATGAAGGATATAACCGCCGCATCCCAACCCCGGTCTTAAATCGCATCATTTCGGACGCCCAAGCCATGAACCCGACCCCGAATTTCAACCATGGGCGCCTAAAAATCGTCTTCGCGAATCAAGTGAAAACCTCACCGCCCACTTTCGTGATGTTCTGCAATAACCCAGATTACGCCCATTTTTCTTACACTAGATACCTTATAAATCGGTTGCGGGAGTCATTTTCCTTCGATGGTTCCCCGATAGATATCGTTTATCGAATGAGAAAATGATTTTCTTTTTCTGCGTTTTCCTCTCTCTTGGATTTACGAGCAAGAAAACGGAAAAGTTCAGGTTTTATCGAAAGAAAATCGCAAAAAATCTAGCAAAAGACGGGCTTGAGACCCGTCTTTTTTAAGTAAGCGCTTTCTTTTTAAGGACTAAATAGCCATTTGAAAGTCAATAAAAATTTGCAAAAGTATCGATGGCGTGCTAACTTATTGATACAATTTAGCAATATAGGAGGTCACTCATGAACAAAGCTGAATTAGCGTTAGCAGTTGCCGAAAAAGCCGAAATCGCGAAGGGCGATGCCCAAGCTGCGGTTGATGCGGTCTTCGAGATCATCGAAAAGTCATTGGTCAAAGGCGAAGACGTCAAAGTCTCTGGCTTTGGTATTTTCTCCAAGAAAGAGAGAGCGGCTCGCGAGGGCACGAATCCTTCCACCCAAGAGAAGATCCAAATTCCAGCCAGCTCTTCCGTCAACTTCAAGGTTTCCAAAACCCTCAAAGACAAACTCAACTAAGTTAGCCTTAATCTAGATGAGTTGCCCTGATTTCGGTCAGGGTTTTCTTTTTAGGGCTTTAAGTGATTGCTATACTATTCTCTATGCGTAACGACGAACGTTTCGATAAACTTGCCTCTCTCTTCCTCAAGCACGGGAAAAGCCTCTATATCGTCGGAGGCAGCAGCCGCGACCTTCTTTTTGGACGAGAATATTCCGATCACGATTTCGTGACCGATGCCTTACCTAGCGAGATGAAGGAAATAATCCCTGAGGCGAATTTCACTTTCGCGCGTTTTGGCTCGGTGCGGTTGATGGTGGATAAAGAGGAAGTGGATATCACAACGCTCCGCGAGGAAGGGGAGTATAAAGATCATCGTCATCCTTCTTATATTCGCTTCATCAACGATTTAGAAAAAGATTCCTATCGGCGCGACTTCACGATCAACGCCCTATATATAAATAAGGATTATAAGATAAGCGATTTCCATGGTGGATTGGATGATTTGAGAAACGGTCTCATCCGCTTCATCGGGGACCCAGAGAAAAGAATCGAGGAAGATCCGCTTCGGATATTGCGCGCTGAGCGCTTCGCGGAGAAACTTTCCTTCAAGATTGAAGAAAAAAGCAAAATGGCGATCGAGAGGAAGCGTTACCTATTGTCGGAATTGAACCCGGATAAAATCAAAGAAGAGGAAAGAAAGAGGAAAAAAGATGAATAAGAAAAGCATCATGAGCGCCGTAAGTTTCCGTTACGCCTTGCTCAATTCATACAAGAAAATGAATATTCAGGAGAATGAGGTTCTCGTTCTTTTGATGATCGATTTGCTCCTTGAGCAGGGGAACTCCTTTATTACCAACGACATGCTTTCCTTGAAGATGAATTACTCCGTGAGCGAGATCGACAAAATCGTGGCAGGGCTCATGAAGCGCGGATATGTCAGCTTGGAGACCAAAAACGGCAAAATCAAAACCTCGATTGACGTTCTCAAAGAGAAAGCCTATGAGCAGTTCAAGAAATCGATGGATGAAGAAAGCTCTGGCCTACTATCCGAGAACAAGGAAAAAGATCTGCAGGATCTCCTTACTTATTTCCAGGCTAAATTTCAAAGGACAATCTCTCCCTTAGAGCGCGAAATGATCGGAAATTGGATCAACGCCGGCTACAAAAAAGAGGAAATCCAGAACGCCTTATTGGATTCTTTCCGCGAAGAGAAAAGAACAATCAAGAATATCGACCGCGTCTTGCGCTCGAAACGCATGACCTCCGATTTCGAGAAGGAAGGATATACTGCTTCTTCCTCCACATGGGATAAAGACATCGAGGAAACGATGAATATCGCCAAATCTATGTGGGGGTCTGACGATGGGAAGAAATGAGGACCTCTTATCGTTTCTGAAAAAGAGATACCCTGACGCTCATTGCAGTCTCATCTTCTCCAATGATTTTGAATGTTTGGTAGCCGTCCTCTGTAGCGCCCAGACTAGCGACGCCTCCGTCAACAAAGTCACGCCGCTTTTATTCGCAAAGTACAAGGATCCATCTTCCTTGATGAAAGCGGATATCGCCGATATTGAGGAATGCATCCATTCGCTTGGTTTATACCGCAATAAATCAAAATCCCTGCAAAAAATGGGTGAATTTATCGTTTTTAATTATGGAGGCGAGATTCCTCACGATTTAGAAAAACTCCGCAAAATCTCCGGGGTTGGCGAAAAAACCGCCCGGGTTTTCCTTCTAGAAAGAAGCGATATTCCTTTTATCCCAGTCGATACGCATCTTGATAACATCGCCAAAAGATTAGGTTACGCCTATAAAAACGATTCGCCTTTGACTGTCGAAAAGAAACTGGAGAAGAATTTTCCTTCTTCCGAGTGGCGTTTCCTTCATCATGCTCTCATCGAATTCGGTCGCGATATATGTAGAAAAGGAAACCCGCGATGCGAGCTTTGCCCGCTTCAGCAATATTGTCTTTATTTCAAGAAGTGTTCTTCGATGATCGGCAAATAATCGATGCGGGGATGATATGACTCTTTGACGAGATAGCCGTGCTCTTTGATGGTCTCGTAGGGAATCGATTTCCTTTCGCGCTTATCGTAAAAATCGCAAATGAAATCAGCGTCAATGCAATAAACCTCATTGCGTTCCTCAAAACGGATGAGGAAAAAAGCGATGCCGCCGTTCTTTTTGACGGAGCGGAGATGCTTCACTTGCTGAGGAGCGATGTTGATGAGGGGGATAGCCGTTTTGCTTTTGGTGCTCTTGGCCTCGAAATCGAGGTAACGGCCTTTATAGACCCCGTTATAGTCGGTCGTGCTTTGCTTCTCGAAATAGGCATCGACGATTTTCGCCCCTTTCGAATAATCGACTTTCACAATGTTGATGGGCGTCGGCCTTTTCGTTACGAGAGCCATTTCATGCTCGGTGTAATATTCATTCGAATCGTTGATGTCAGCTTCAAAATCCATGCCGCGGTTACCCGCGGTCAAGGCGTTGCGCTTCTTTTTGCTCCCAAAGCGCAGGTTCTGTTTCTCTTTGTTGACCTCGGCTGCTTTTTTGCCGTTTGGATAATTGATCATTTGAGCGAATCCTCAACCGCTTTATCGAAAAATTCCGGGCTCACGCTTTCACCGGACTGGAGTTTGTTCATCACGGTCTGGATGGGTTTAGGGAGATGGGAGATACGAGAAAGGGTTTTCTCATACTCTTCTCTTACGATTTCCTTTTTCGAGAGGAAGGCCTTATATAATTCTATAAGGTTATAGGCATCGCTTGCGGCATCATGCGCGTGACCAGCAAACGGCACGCCGAAGATTTTGAGGTAATTGGTCAGAGAATAGGGGTTCCCTTTCTCGTCTTTGATATAGGAACTGATGAAAGAACTGAAATCGAGATAGTTCTTTTTGATGATCCGCGAGAAGGAGATGCCGGCGTTGCCGTTCAAATAGACGCTGTTTTGGATTATTTTGATGTCTTGATTGCCAAAAGCGATGAAAGTGCAACGGTCTTCGTATTTACGGACGTATCTCTCAAACTCGCTGAAGGCTTTAGGGAAAAGCAAACCCTCATCGTGCAGTTTTTTGTCGGTGATGCCAGTTAGTTCAGTCACGATTTTGCCAACCTGTTCCTGGGATTTGACGTAGCATTTGAAGGGCGGATTGATGTTTTTGACGGTCAAGTCGTCGTGCAATAAAACACTGTAGGCGCCGATCTCGATCATCTCGTGGGAAAACTGGGTTCCCTCCAAATCGAAGAAGACCAGGATTTTTTTGTCGCGGATGGCTTTTCTTAAGGCTTTCACGAGCGATATTGTAGCACTCTTAAAGGCTTTTTCGTTCATTGAAGAAGACTTTTCAACTACCTATAATCTAGGAGGCATTTCACTTATGGAAAAGAGCGTGAATCTGACAGCGAAAGAAATCCTGGACAAGAAGTTCACCAAGAACGTCAAAGGATACGATCCAGTCGAGGTGGATTCATATCTCGATAAGATCATTCATGACTATCAGGTCTATACCGCTCTTCTATCCGAGAAGAATGCCAAAATCAGCGCTTTGGAGAAAGAACTGCGCGCGCATAATGACGCATCATCCTCATCCGATGATCGCCTTAAAGCGCTGCGCGAGCAAGTGAAGCAACTCGAAATCGAAAACGCCTCCCTCAAAAACAAACTCGATGGAATCAAACCTGGCGATAAGGTGAACAGCGAGAACATGGAGTGGATTCAGCGTTGCCGAAAATTGGAGAGTTTCCTTTATCAGCACGGTTTCTCCGAATCTGATCTTCGATAAAGAGAAATCCGGCTCGGGCGATGGCTGCTTCTTCATGAAGTAGAGGAAAGTCCATGCTCGCACGGCCTGTGATGGCCGTAGTGATTGCGCTAGGGGAATAAATAACCCTAGGTACGCGGGAGCGCGTAACGGCGGAATGGCTCTCTAGCAGATGCCCTTCCCTAAGGTGCCACAGAGACGAGCTTGGCGGCGACGCCAAGATGAAACGAGGTAAACCCCACAAGCGAGAAACTCAAATTTGGTAGAGGAAGAAGAGGAGCTTAAACGAAGGCAACTCTTCCAGGGAAACCTGAGATTAATATTCGCCCTCGACAAAACATGGCTTATAGAGCCGGATACTCATTCAGGAGAAAACAATGAACATTCCTACAAAGATCACTGTTACGCGGATAGTCTTGGACATCTCTCTGATCATTTTCTTGCTGGTTTTGAATTTTATTCCCGATCTTCCAATTATTTATGTCGGCAATAAGGAC
This sequence comes from Roseburia hominis, assembly GCA_963642055.1. Lineage (GTDB taxonomy): Bacteria > Bacillota_I > Bacilli_A > RFN20 > CAG-826 > UBA4951. Next base: position 45,851 of record CAVIFQ010000011.1, read on the forward strand.
TGCGGGATTACTCTTTATTATCTAATCGCCTTTATCATCTTTATCATTGCCTCGACGACCGATTTCCTCGACGGGTATTTGGCGAGAAAATGGAAACAGGTGACCGTTTTAGGCAAATTCTTGGATCCGGTGGCCGATAAGCTCCTTGTCGATTCGTGCTTGATATACCTAATTCTTCCCCATTTCCTTACTTCGACTCTCACGATTTCCGTTTTCTGCGTGATTGTGATGATCGCTCGCGATTTGGTGGTTGATGCGATGCGTTTCATCGCCGCTGGGAAAGGCAAGGTTTTGGCCGCGAATATCTTCGGGAAAATAAAGACGGTGCTCCAAATGGTTGCGATTTCGCTCATTTTCCTCAATGGTTGGCCCTTCACTTATTTCGATGCCTCTTGGGGTGCTTGGCGGATAGCGAATATCTTCGTTTATCTAGCGACATTCGCGAGTTTCATGAGCGGATTCATCTACGTGATCCAAAATATTTGGGTGTTCAAGGAAGAGCCGAAAAAATGATTTTTTGAAATCTTTTGATTTTATTTTTGAAAAAAGGCAATTGCCTGGCTATATATGGATGGAGGTAATCTATGGCGGAGAAAAAAGACGAAGCTTTAGCGGAAGCGCTCAGAAGCATTGAAAAAGTATACGGAAAAGGTTCGGTCATGCGTTTGGGGGACCATCCGAAAGTGGATGTGGACGTTATCCCAAGCGGCAGTTTGGTTTTAGACCAAGCTTTAGGAGTTGGCGGATATCCGCGCGGCAGGATCGTTGAGATATACGGACCTGAAAGCAGCGGCAAGACCACACTCGCTCTTGAAGCAGTGGCGGAAGCCCAAAAGAAGGGCGGGAGAGCGGCTTATGTTGACGCTGAGCACGCGATCGACCCGAATTACGCCGAAAAATTGGGCGTCAATATCGATGAGCTCATCCTTTCGCAGCCCGATAGCGGTGAGCAAGCCCTCGAAATCGTTGAAATGCTTGCCCAAAGCGGCGCGATCGACATCATCATCGTCGACTCGGTGGCGGCTTTGGTCCCGCAAGCTGAACTCGACGGGGTCATGAGCGATAACCAGGTAGGCCTACAAGCCCGCCTCATGTCAAAGGCGATGAGAAAACTAGCTGGTGTGCTCGACCGCACCGGATGCTTGGTCATTTTCATCAACCAGATCCGCGAAAAAGTCGGCGTCATGTACGGGAATCCGGAAACGACGACCGGCGGGAGAGCCCTTAAATTCTATGCGACGATACGTCTAGACATCAGACGCGCCGACGTCATCAAAAACGGCAAAGACATCATCGGGAACACCGTGAAAGTCAAAGTCGTCAAAAACAAGGTCGCACCGCCTTTTAAAACCTGCGTGATCGAAATGATATATGGGCAGGGATTCACCCGCGAAGGCGAGATTCTTGAACTCGGCACGCAGCTTGGTCTACTACAAAAAACCGGCAGCTGGTTCGTTTATAATGGCGAGAAAATCGGGAACGGGAAAGACGCTGCTTCTTCTTACTTAAAGGAACATCAGCAAATCGCCGATACGCTCGACGCGGCGATAAAAGAGAAACTCAAAAAAGGCGAAGGTATCGAAACCGAGGATTAATGAGTGGCCATGGGCGAAAAACCTGTGGCCTTTTTTCTTTCTCGAGGTCATTTTTCGCCCTCTTCCGCTTTTTCTTCTATCTTATATAGTCACATCCATGCGGACTTGCTAAAATATGCCCGTACCTAAATAGGTACTCACACCATAGATTGGTTGTTGATTGTCTTATCGGCTGCGGCCGTGTCATACAAAAACATATCACCCTTTTTTTTGGAGCGAGTCCCTATTCGGACATTGTTTAGGAGATTTTTATGATAGTCGATTTGATCGTTTTAGCGGACGCGAATGGCGTTTCCTGGTGGGTTTGGCTCATCGTTTCCATTTGCTGCGCTTTTATCGGGGCTGGCGTGGTTATTCTTCTCCATCACCTGCTTCCAAAATTCAAAAAGAAGAGCGCCGATGCGCAGGCGAAACAGATTTTGCGCGATGCCGAAATCAAAGCGGAGAGAATCGCGAAAAACGCCGAGCTTGACGCCAAGCAGACCGTTTTCGAGGCCAAGCAGCAAGCTCAGCAGGAAATCCGCGAGATGAAGGCCGAGAGTTTGGCAGAGCAAAGCAAGCTCGATGCGCGCGAAGAATCCATCAATAGACGCGACAACCAGCTCTTGCAGAAAGAGACCGAACTAGATAAGCGCAACGACAATTTGACGAAGAAAATGGCCGACTGCGACAAGAAAATGGCCGAATACGATGCCAAAATCGATTCGATCATCAAAGAGCTTGAGAAAGTATCTGGGATGTCCACCAAAGAAGCCCATGATGAGATCATGGCCCGCGTGGAAAGCAAGATGAGCAGCGAAATCGCCGCCTACATCAAAAACCAAGAGGACGAAGCAAAAGAAAGCGCTCAGCAAAAAAGCGCCGAGATACTCTCACTTGCCTGCGCCAAATACGCTCAGGAAGTCACAACCGAGAGAACAGTCTCCGTTGTTTCTCTTCCAAATGATGATATGAAGGGAAGAATCATCGGACGTGAAGGAAGGAATATCCGCATCATCGAGCAGACGCTCGGCGTTGATATCGTCATCGATGATACCCCAGAAGTCATCACGGTCTCTTGCTTTGACCCAATCAGACGCGAAATCGCCAAACGCACTTTGGAGTTCCTCGTCAAAGATGGCAGAATCCAGCCAGGCCGCATTGAAGAAGTGGCCGCTAGATGCAAAAGAGACCTTGAAGCCGAAACGCAAAAAGCGGGGGAAGAAGCCGCTTTCCGCCTTGGCTTACCGAAAATCAACCGCGAGTTGCTTGGTTATCTTGGCAAACTCAAATACCGCACCTCATACGGCCAAAACGGCTTAGACCACTCTCTTGAAGTTGCTTACTTGTGCGGAATCATGGCCGCGGAATTAGGCCAAAATCAGCTTTTGGCGCGCCGCGCTGGCTTATTGCACGATATCGGCAAGGCCGTCGATTTCGAGCAAGAAGGAAGCCACGTCCAATTAGGAGTCCAGCTTGCGAAGAAATATGGGGAGCCGGAAGTCGTCATCAATTCGATCGCCTCGCACCATGGCGATGTTGAAGCAACGAGCGTCATCGCCCATTTAGTGGCGGCCGCCGATACCTTAAGCGCCGCTCGCCCAGGGGCTAGAAGCGAGACGCTTGAGACTTACGTCAAACGCGTTGAGCAGCTCGAGAGCATCGCCAAATCCTTCGAAGGCGTGCAACAGGCTTTCGCCATGCAAGCTGGCCGTGAGGTCCGCGTCATGGTGATGCCGGAGAAAGTCGATGATGCGATGGCCACCAAAATGGCTCTTGAGATCCGCGAGAAGATCGAAAATGAAGCGGTCTATCCAGGAACCGTCAAAGTCAGCGTCATCCGCGAATACAAAGTCGTCGAAACCGCCAAATAAGAATGAGGGTTATCTTTCTCGGAGACATCGTAGGAGAGCTTGGAAGGTCCGCTTTGAAGCGGGCTCTTCCTTTTCTTAAGCGCAAATACGAGCCTGATTTCATTATCGCGAACGGTGAAAATGTCTCGCACGGGAAAGGCCTCAACGAATCTCATTACCGCTTCTTGCTCGATTTAGGGATCGACTGCATTACTTTGGGCAACCATTATCATGACAAAGTGGCGATCGATGATTATATCGATGAAGCCGATAACTTGGTGAGGCCCCTCAATTTATTGCACTACAATCATGGTTGCGGCTCAGCTCTCTTCGAAGTGAATGATGTTCCTATCAGAGTAACAAACATCTTAGGGACGGCCTTCATGAATGAGGAGGTATCTTCGCCGATCGACTGCGTGGAAGAACTCCTCAAAGATAATGAAGAAAGCATCCACATCATCGATTATCATGCCGAATCGACGAGCGAAAAAGAGATCTTCGCCTACTATTTCGATGGTCGGGTTTCTGCCGTCATTGGTACCCATACCCATGTGCAGACAAACGATATGCGTATCCTAGAAGGCGGCACAGCTTATGCGACAGACGCCGGGATGGTTGGAGAGTATGATTCGGTGATCGGCTTTGAGAAAGAGTCGGTCATCAATAAAATCGTCTTTGGCGAGAAAAACCATTTCGAGCTCGCAAAACGTGGTTCGGCCATCGTGAATGGGGCCGTGATGGACTTCGATGATGAGACCTATATGTGTTTAAAAATAACGCCAATCAACCTAAGGGAGGACAATTTATGAAATGCGATTACCGCTCCTTGCCGTCTTTATCGGAGGCGCGAAACCGTCACGATAAAGCCAATCGAAAAGTCGATGACGGCGCTTTATCGAAAACTTTGACCGATTTTGCGAAAGGAAAGAAGTTTTTCATTCGCACCTTCGGCTGCCAAGCCAATATCCGTGATGAGGAAGTCATGGCTGGGTATTTCGCGAAGGCCGGCTTTAGCAGAACCTATGAGCCAAGAGAAGCTGATGTAGCGATCATCAATACCTGCGCCGTTAGGGAGAATGCAGAAGATAAGGTATATGGAGAGATCGGCTCATTCAAAGCGAATCATGCCGCCAACCCCTCTTTCATCCTCGGCGTCTGCGGATGCATGATGCAGGAAGAGAAAGTGGCGGAGAGCTTGATGAAGACATATCCATTCGTTTCTCTTGTTTTTGGAACCCACAATATCCCCTCTTTGCCATCCTTATTGACTGACATCATCGCCAAAAAGGAGCGCGTGGTCGATGTTGCCTCTTTCCCCGGCGATGTCGTTGAAGGCCTTCCTTCCGTCCGCTTGAATGATTCGGAAGCTTTCGTCAACATTTCTTATGGCTGCGACAAGTTCTGCACTTACTGCATCGTTCCTTATACAAGAGGCAAAGAGAGAAGCAGGGCGAAAGAAGATATCATCAAAGAATGCAAACTTTTGGTGGAAGAGGGGTATAAGCAGATTACTCTTTTAGGCCAAAACGTGAATAGCTACGGGCTCGACCTGCAAGACGGAACGAGCTTTGCCTCGCTTTTGGAAGACGTCGCGAAACTTGGGATTCCGCGCCTTCGCTTTTTGACTTCTTACCCATCCCAGTTCACCGATGAGACGATTGAAGTGATGGCGAAATACCATAACATCATGAAATGGCTGCATTTCCCTGTCCAAAGCGGGAGCAGTTCCTGTTTAAAGAGAATGGGCAGAAGATATACGCGCGAAGAATATCTCACAATTGTTAGCAAAATCCGCGCAAAAATGCCCTCGATTGCTTTAACGACCGATATTATCGTCGGTTTCCCGAATGAGACTGAAGAGGAATTTGAGGATACTCTTTCTTTATGCAAGGAGGTTTCCTATTCGTCTGCCTTCACCTTTATTTACTCTCCCCGCAAGGGAACGCCAGCTGCCGCGATAGAGGATCATACGAGCGATAAAGAGAAGCATGAGCGCTTCGACCGTCTCAAAAAAGTCATCGAGGAATCAACCGCGCGCCACAGCGAAGCGATGGTCGGAGGGACCTATGATGTATTGGTCACCGGAGAAAGCAAAAAGGACGCCAGCGTCTTAAGCGGATATTGCGAGAACGGGAAGCTTGTGAACTTCAAAGGGCCTTCTTACTTAAAAGGTGCGATCGTGCCAGTGAAGATCAAAGAGTCCCATGCCTATAGTCTTATCGGCGAGCTTGTGGGCGACCCGCTTATCCTCAAAGCGAAAGACGTCGCATATCTACTTTCTTGCGACCCGCTTTTCAAGGAATTCACCACGCTCCTAGAAAAATCAAACGATAAAGAGATCAAAGATCTTGGCGAAGAGTACATAAAACGCAAGAAGGCGCTCGCTGAATCGATTGGCGATTCCTCTAAACACGCTCTAGCGAAAAAAGACTACGAGGAAATCGTAAGCAAAATCAAAAACAATCCTGTCTTATCCAATATCGAAACCCTCACCCCAATAGTCGAAAGCGAACTACTTCGGATTCGAGGCATCCTTGAATGATCATCGTTTTGCTTGGACCAACAGGGATAGGCAAAAGCGCCTTGGCTCTTCCTTTAGCGAAAACGCTGGATGGTGAAATCATCAACGCCGACGCTTTTCAGGCATATGAAGGCTTAAGAATCGCTACGGCAGCTCCTTCCAAAGAGGATATGCTTACGGTTCCTCACCATTTGTATGGCTATGTCCCTTTGAATGAGGAATATAACGTATCGCGTTACCAAAAGGACGCAAGAGAAGCGATTGAAGAAGTCATAAGTAGAGGCAAAACTCCGATTTTGGTCGGAGGGAGCGGCTTATATATCCGCAGTGCTCTTTTTGATTATGATTTTTCCGTTGATACAAGTGGAATCGATCTTACGCCTTATGAGGATTTATCGGACGATGAGCTACATAAAGCGTTGGAGAAGCTCGACGAAAAGGAAGCGAAGAAAATCCATCCGCATAATCGTAGGAGGGTGCTTCGCTCCATCGCCATTTGCTTAGCGATCGGCAAAAGCAAAACGGAGATGATCTCCGAGCAAAACCACAAACCTATTTACGAAACCCGTTTTTTCCGCATGGTGATGGAACGGGGGCTCCTTTATCCGCGGGTTGAAAAACGCGTCGAGACGATGTTTGAAAATGGACTACTTGAAGAGACAATCCCACTTATTGAGAAATATGGACGTTCCGCTCCAGCTTTCAAAGCGATTGGCGTGAAAGAGCTTTTCCCTTATATCGATGGAACGGCTAGCTTAGAGGAAACAAAAGCCGCCATCAAAGACAACACCAGGCATTACATACGCCGTCAGGAGACTTTTTTCGCTCATCAATTCCCGTGTGAAGAGGTCAAATCCCTTTCCGATATAATCTCAAAACTAGGAAATTAGAGCCTGACGCACTATCATAGCGGTAACGCAAAAGGAGGGGAATATGGCACTCCAGAAGATAAATGAAATAGCTAAGAAAGCAGGCATCGACGAGCGTTTTCTTGAACCTTATGGCTTTTATAAGGCAAAGATAAATACGTCAATCAACGAGACGCTCGCGGATAAAAAAGACGGCAATCTCATTTTGGTGACCGCCATTTCGCCAACCAAAGCAGGCGAAGGGAAAACGACCACTTCGATCGCTTTAGCGGACGGCTTTGCTCGCATTAACGAGAAGGCTCTCCTTTGCTTACGCGAACCGGCTTTGGGCCCTGTTTTCGGTATCAAAGGCGGAGCGACGGGCGGCGGAAAAGCCGTGGTGGAACCGCAAGAAGAAATCAACCTCCATTTCACTGGCGATATGCATGCTTTGACGAGCTCCATCAACCTTATTTCCGCGATTATCGATAATTCGATTTTTCAAGGGAATCCCCTCAATATCGACCCAAACAAAGTCGTTTGGACTAGAGCCATCGACATGAATGACCGCGCCCTACGAGAAGTGACGGTCGCGCAGGGTGAAAAAAACGGAACGCCGAGAAAAGACGGTTTCACGATCACAGTGGCGAGCGAGCTTATGGCGATTCTTTGCCTTGCGAAAGACGAGAATGATTTCTGTGCGCGCTTAAAACGCATTATCGTTGCTTATACTTACGATGATAAGCCAGTGACAGTCGGCGATTTGAAGGTTTCTCATGCCGTCATGCGTTTGATGAAAGAGGCTTTAAAACCGAATCTGGTGCAGACAGGCGAAGGCAATCCCGTCCTTATTCATGGTGGGCCTTTCGCCAATATCGCCCATGGCTGCAATAGCCTCATCGCCACCAAAATGGCTTTGAAATTAGCCCCAAATGTCATCACGGAAGCTGGCTTTGCCGCTGATTTAGGGGCTGAAAAATTCTTGGATATCGTTTGCCAAATCGGAAATATCCATCCATCTTTATGCGTGATGGTCGCCTCTATCAGGGCACTTAAACTCAATGGCGGAATGGCTTATGAGGATTTAGGCAAATGTGATATCGAAGCTTTAAGAAAAGGCATCGCCAATCTTGAGGCTCATTTGTCCAATATCGCCAAATTCAAAGTTCCAGTTATCGTCTCCATCAATCACTTCACTTCCGATGATCCGAAAGAAGTCGAATATTTGGAGAAGTGGTGCGTAGAGCATAACTATCAATATAGTTTCCTCGATTCTTATCTCAAAGGTGGGGAAGGGGCGATTGATCTTGCGAGAAAATGTCTGGCGCTTCTTAAGGAAAACAAGAGCCAATATGCGCCTATTTACTCTATCCATAGCCCGCTTAAAGCAAAAATCGAGACCATCTGCAAAGAGATATATCACGCCGATAAAGTCGAATATAGCGATCTCGCGAACGAAGAATTGGAACGTTACGAGAAGATGGGATTCTCCGATAGCTATATATGCGTGGCGAAAACACCGAATTCCTTCAGCGACGATCCGTCTTTGCTTGGGGCGCCGAAAGGATTCACCATTCACGTTCGTGACGTGAAACTTGCGGCAGGCAGCAATTTCGTGATTCCGCTCACTGGAAAAGTCATGACGATGCCGGGTTTACCCAAAGTTCCAGCCGCCGTGAAGATGGAGGATGAACCATGGTAAGCGATTATGGCTTATATGATGTCGTCGAAATGAAAAAGGCGCACCCATGCTCGAAAAGAGGACGCGAATTTCAAATCGTAATGGTAGGCGCCGATATCAAAATACGCTGCTTATCGTGCGGAAATCTCATCTTGATGTCTCGCGACAAGTTCAATCAAAGCATCAAAAAAGTGATTTCCAAAAACGAGGGCCCGATTAAAATCGGCTGAATTTTGGCAAAATGCGAATATCTCTCCTAGTGATTATTAGGAGGGATTTTCTTATATTCTCCATCAAGCACGTAGATAAGATTTTCGGATCGAAGGAGCGCGCCGTGACGGCTTTAAGCGACGTCTCTTTTCTTACACCCGAAAAAGGTCTATTCGCGATTATGGGGAAAAGCGGGAGCGGGAAGAGCACTTTGCTCAATCTCCTCTCGCTTCTAGAGACTCCAAGCAAAGGCAAAATCATCTTCCGTGGCCGCAACCTGGCTCATTTATCGGAGAGAGAAAAACTCTCCTTCCGAAACCGCGTATGTGGTTTCGTTCATCAGAAATTCAATCTCTTGGAAGAAGAAACCGTCTTTTATAATGTGGCGCTTCCCTTACTCATTAGAGGCGAGAAAAAAGCGAAAATCAAAAAAAAGGTGGGGGATTTGCTGAGTAAATTCGCTTTAAGCAAATTCAAGAACCGCAAAGTTTCTTTCTTGTCGGGTGGCGAAAAACAGCGCGTTGCCATTATTAGATCCATCATCAATAACCCCAAGGTCGTTTTCGCCGATGAACCTACCGGGGCCTTAGATGAAGGCAATAGCGTCAAGGTGATGGAGACCCTCAAAGAAATAGGAAAAGACAAACTAGTAATTTTGGTGACGCATAACGAAAAACTCGCGAAGCAATACGCCGATGCTCTTTTAATCCTCAAAGACGGGAAAATCATTGAGAACACATCCACTGAAACGAATCTGAAAAAAGAGAAGTTTCTCTTTCCGCGTTTCTCTTCGCACGCTGGATGGCGAAAAGAACTTTTCAAAAGCCATTTGGCTAAGGATAAGAAAAAGAACTTCCTCTCTTTTCTCTCCTCAAGCGTCGCCTTCGTTTTCCTTTTATGCTCGATTGGTTTCATTTTCGGAAGCAATGACACCCTCAATGAGGAAAAGGAGAAACTGATGCTCCTTTATAAAGGGCAGGTGTCGAATCGCGAAACTTATACGCTTGAGAATTCGCCTTTGTCGCTTCTTAAATCGACAAGGCCTGAGAAAGAAGACCTTTTCGATTTATTCGACGATCAGATAAGCGTTCACAACGATTACTCGTATTTTTATCCATCCGTCGTTCCCTTCACTTTTGGCGATGACTCATACAGTGCCTATTTTGAGTCGATATTTGATCCAACGCTTCAAGAGTTTGGGGACAACCTTCTTCTAGAAGGTGAACCGTTTGAGCAAGATGATTTCTCGCGATGCTTCGTCAACGATGCCTTCAAAAAAGAATTCGGAATCGATGTTGGCGATTTCATCCATGTGCCTATTGAAACAAACGTGACCGTGGATGGTGCGAATCATCTCGCGAAACTCAGTAACGATTTCGTTGTTTCTGGGGTCATTTTCGAATTTGGTTTCCTCAATTCGCCACGCATTTATTATTCCTATTTGGCTAGCGAGGAGAGGCTTCGAGAGCAAAAACTGCCCGAATCCGAGACGAGCCTATTCGATTTGGTTGAGAACGCGAATGAGGATGAGATTCTCTCTTCTTATTCTTATCTCCTTTTTGCGCATGATGAAGAAGGAAAAAAGAGGATGTTCTCTTTGGCGGAGAGCTCTGAAGAGGGAGGGAACGGGCTTTCCTTTTCCTCTTATGCCTATTCTTTGATCGCGAGTTTCTCATCTTTGCACTCGGCTCTTGGCGATGTTCTTGTGCCTTTTTTGATCCTTGGCCTCTTTGCCTCGATCTTCAATAGCGGGGCCATCGCCTTTTCCTCTTTTCTTGAACGGAAGAAAGAAGCCGCTATTTTGACTTCTTTAGGAGCTCCTTTTTCTTCGATTATCGCCCTATATGCCTACGAATCGGTTTTCATTGCCCTTTTGTCGATTTCCTTTTCTTTGGTTGTCTCTTTCTTTTTGGAGAATCCGCTCAATAGTCTGCTTTATTCTCTTTCCTCAATCCCTTTCTTGATCGAGATTCCTTTTGTTTCGTTCTTGGGTATTCCTTACCTTTTGCTGATTCTGGCTTTCCTTCTATCATCTCTTCTCTCTATTTTCGGAACGGTCCTTCCGATGGCTTTCTTCAAGCGCAGCAGCTTGCTTCAGGAGTTGAACGATGAGTGAGCTTTTGACCTTAGAAAAGATAGGGAAACGATATGGAAAAAGAACGCTTTTCTCCGACTTTTCCTACTCTTTTTCGGATAAAGGCCTCTACGCATTCCTAGGGGAGAGCGGAAGCGGGAAGAGCACGCTCCTGGAGATTATCGCGGGGATGGATGGGAATTATGAAGGCGTTATCTCTTTTAAAGGAAAGCCGCTTTCTAAGAAGAACGAGGAGCGTTTATCGGATTATAGGCTTTCCGAAGTAGGCTTTATCCATCAAGGTTATGATTTGCTTGAGTTAGAGACGGCTTTGTCCAATGTGACATTGCCTCTTATTGCCACTTCCGAAGAAGACAAAAGCAAAATAAACAAGCGTGGTGAGGACTTATTGACGGCTTTTTCCTTGAAAGAAAGAACAAAGGCCCGCGTTTGCACTTGCAGCGGTGGCGAGAAACAACGTGTCGCTTTAGCAAGAGCCATCAGCTCGAAAACCCGCATTTTGCTTTGCGATGAGCCTACCGGGGCGCTTGATTCAAAAACATCCGAAGATGTCTACAAATATCTACGCAAAATCGCCGAATCAATGCTTGTCATTTTTGTCACGCATGACGAAGAGGCGGCTTATAAATATGCTGACGGCGTCTTTTTGCTTCGGCATGAGCGAATTACCTTTCACGAGCAGAAAAACGAAATCGAAGGGGAGAAAATCGCTGCCTTGCCCGTCAAGAAAAGGAAAAAAGAGGCTTTCGTGCCAATTCTATATTGGCTCAGCCACGCTTTTCATTTGTGCTTGGCCAAAAAGAGGAGAAGCGCGCTCGCCATAATGATCCTCTCTCTTTCCTTGTTCAGTTTGGGAACTTCCATTTTCCTTTCTTTCGACACGAATAGGGAAATCGAATCCGCTTTTTCCTCCCTCATCGGCGAAAGCTCGATCGTCATGGAAAAGGAAGGCGAAACGAGTTCGCTTGAGAAAGCTTATGCTGCCACGGAAGATGATATCGATGCGATTATGGCTTTTGCCCCCAATATCGCGGAAGGGTATGGAATAACCTATTTTGCCGATTTCCGTTCCTATTTCCCGGATTTTGATACCGTTTACGCTCTTTCGGGGAGCCACAAAGTGGAACTGGCCTCCTTTTCAGCGGGTACCCCGAATGATTTTTCGACGTTTGAAGAGGCTGATGACTTATTCGTCTATCCTTATGCGCCGGAGATTTTAGAAGATGACCAGATCATCTTAGGTCTGCCTTATAAAAACATGGCTCAGTTATGCTTTGGTCTCCAGATTCTCCGCGATTATGAATCTTTGGGCACGTATTTGGAGACAAACGAAGTTGAGATTCTTTTCGAAGTGGCCAATGAATCGTGGAAATACGAGGATTCTCAGCTTTTCCTTTTAGTAGGCGTTGTTCAAAGCGAGAAGCCGGTGATTTACCACACAAACCCTCTCTGGAATCAGTATTTTTACGAGACGCGTATGCGTTTCCCGACGACTGACGGCTCCGAGAGCCAATATCCTTGGCTCATGCAGAAAGTCTATTATCTCCGTTCCCTTTTCTCGGAAGAGGAATTTTATAAAGAGGTCCGCTTGAACCCTTCTTTCTCCTCTTATCTCTTCGAAAGGCCAAACGAGGAATACAATTCCACTCTTTGCACGTATGGCAGTAAGTGTGGGCTGAACCGATATTACGTGTATTTCGTCAAACGAAATTCCTTCTCTTTGAGTGAGGTTGAGGAAATCAAAAAACGTTACAATCTGCCATCCTATCTATTGCTTGGGGAGAATAGTTACGTCAGTTTTCCCTCTTCCCTTATGAGCGGATTCGCTTTCTCTTTTTATGCTAGCAAGGAAATTGAGACGCTTTCTTCGCTTGTTGAGTCAGTCTCGATTGTGCCTCTTGAAGCGAAGGATTTATCGGTTCAATTACCTTCTGGCATCAAAGAAGGTTCCTACAAGCTTCCTTTTTCTAGTTCGCTCACCATCTCTTCCTCTTCCAAAAAACTGAAATCCGGGCGTTCTCCGACTTTAGCGAATGAAGTGGCTTTATCCGAGAAGCTCTATAAGGAGTGGGGCGAGCCGACCACGATTTATTGCGCTGGGATGATCGATGAGAAAGAGCGCGATGGCTATGTGGAGCGCGATTACCGGATGGGGGCGCTTAAAGTGACCGGGGTTATAGAAAATAGTAATGATGTCCTCTTCGTCACCTCATCCTGGAGCATCGATTTCTTCCGGAATGAGCTTGGCATGAGCTCGTTCCTTCTTGAGCCGACGCAGGTTATTTTCGAAACCGATGGCAGCAATAGCAAAGAGCTCATCGCCAAAATGAAAGCCGATTATCCTTCCTATAGTTTCATCGACCCCTCTTCTTCCATTTCCTCAAGCACGGAGAGCGTCATCTATTTTGTGCGACTGGCTCTCGTTTTTGCCTCTTCTAGCAGCCTCGTTCTTTCCTTCCTTCTCCTCGTGACGATTTCCGTTCTCTCGATCCGGGAGAACCGCAAGGAAGGCAAGATGCTTTTTGAGCTCGGTTTAGCGAGAAAAGAGATCGTGAAGGCGTATTTTTCCTCTTCTCTCCTTCCAATTGCCGTTTCTTCCGTCATTTCTCTTGCTCTCGTCTCTTTGGTGGAATTTTTCATCCATCAGAAAATCGCCGAGTCTTTCGGCGGGGCCAATCTATCGTTCAATTTCTCCTTTTTGCCGCACGTTTTCATTCTCGGCGCTTCTTTAATCGCCGCGATCAGCTTGTTTTTGGGGCTTCGCTGGTACTTATCAACCCGCGATTTCCATAAGGAAGGGAGGTGATCAGCCGACTAACTCAAGCAATTTTCGAAAGATTGTTCACTATTCTTAAAGCGGTGTGGTATATTTATCGGCGGTAAGTTCGTTAGAACGAACCAGGAAGGTTAGGATTCTCATGAAGGGAACTGTGAAGATGTTCAACAAGGAGAAGGGATATGGCTTCATCCACGGTGAAGACAATAAAGATTACTTCTTCCATTACAGTGAGTTGATCATGGACAACTTCAAGACTGCGGACCCAGGCGAACACGTTGAGTTTGAGGTTCAAGAGTCGGAGCGTGGACCACGCGCCGCCAAAGTCAAGAAAGTTGACTAATCGAGTTAGCGAAAGTTGATATGCCTCGCCTTAGTAGCGGGGCTTTTTGTTTTGAATAGGAAATTGTATTCGAGGCCCCCAGCGAAAGAAAACCCCGATTTTTGG
>CAVIFQ010000012.1:0-45057 GCA_963642055.1 Roseburia hominis
ATTTTATCATCAATCCGGACAAGCGGAGGTAGAAACAAATAACGGAATAATGACATTACGACAAGTGCGTGTGCGCCATAACCAAAACCTTGACTTCTTTAGGCCTCCTTTCCTTCAAAAGAGAGACGGCAGCCATTGAAGTGGCGCCACTAGTTAAAACGTCGTCAACGAAAAGGATTTTCTTCCCCTTTATCTTCGGGGAACCCCTGATTCTGATTATTTCCCCGACCTTCTGCCTTTGCTTGTAATTGAGGTCGGCTTGTTTCACGTCTTTTGTTTTCTCTAAGCAGTCAATAAAGGGCAAGTTTAAGACCTTGAACATCTCTTTTACGTGCGAAAATCCGCGCTTTTCTTCCCTAGTGTGAAAACTAGGTGAATTTACTAAATAAAAATCATGAAAAAGCAAGTGTAATAGGCGTGCTTGCTCAGAGAGGAAAACGGGGGCAAGTTCGATATCTCCGCACCCTTTGAAAAGAAAGAGAAGATTCCTTATTTCCTCACTGTAATCATAGACGCTCATAATCTCCGTTCCTTTCATTTTGAAGCGCTCGATATGGGGATTCATCTTATGGAGGCAGCGAGAGCAAACAAAACGCTCTTTTCCCCATAAATCGCTGATGACATTATCTTTGAGATCGTTAAAACAGACCCTACAAAAACGTGTTGCAGAACTCGATTTCATGTTTTGCTTTCTCCATGTGTTTATTAACTCGCGAGGACAAAAAGATAACCTCGCCATCTGGCGCGTCCATCTTCCTCCCTGCTCTCCCTGCGATTTGAATGAGGGTGCTAGATGAGTAGATACGTTCGTCATCGCTCCCGAAGACAATTATCTGAAGGTTTTTGATGGTCACTCCACGTTCTAAAACGGAGGTTGTGACCAAATAATCGTATTTTCCTTTTTTAAAGTTGCTGATGATTTCATCACGTTTCTTTCTAACGCTGCTGACATAGTTGCCATTTGGCTGGAAAATGCGGAGAAATTGAAAAATATCCCTGCATTTCTCGATTGTCGAAACAAAGACAAAACAAGGCTTTTTCTTTTCTTTGTATTCCTTTAGTTTTTTGATCAAATACAGCTTTTGGAGGAAAACAGGAAGCCTCACGAAACGCGGAACCGGAATAGGTTTTTTGTGGAAGCGGGTACGCAGCTCAACGATGTCATGATTCGGTTTTTTGAACTCCTTCAAGATGGCTTCTGATGGGGTTGCGCTCATCATGACGCATGGCCCTTTTTTGGATGCCTCATACATCGAGATCAGCACCTCGTTGCCCTTGAAGGGAAAGGCGTCTATTTCATCCATAACAAGCAAATCGAAATAATGACGGTAGCGATATAGCTGATGGGTAGTCAAAATGATGATGTCGCCCACTAGATCGTAAGTATGATCGCCATAAACCGCGACGACTTTATTCTCAGGGAAGGCTTCTTTGATTCGCCAAAAAAGCTCAATGACGACATCGCGCCTCGGGAGAGCAAACCCAACTTGTTTTCCTGCTCTTAAGGCGGTGGCGATAACCCCGTAGCTGAGCTCTGTTTTTCCAGCCCCGCAGACGGCATAGACTAAAGTGTCTATTCCCATTAAATAATTTTGTTGGATTTTCTCGGAAATTCTCTTTTGATCATCACTTAAAGGATAATGGAGAATGAGAGGTGCTTTGGATGGTTTAACTTCAGAAGGGGCGGCCGTTTCGCCGATAAAAGAAATGCATCTTCGGCAATATGGCTTGCCGTTCAGATGACCAATATAGCGTTCATCTTTGTTCCCGCATTTTGGGCAAACGAAAGCATTCTCATTCATCACCCATTAATAGAGTGGTTTTGCCTATTTTTGCAAAAAGAAAACTCCGCCTAGACAAATTGGACGGAGTTTTTTGGTTTATTTTTCGAGTTCAGCGATCTTTTCGATTCTCTTTTGATGGCGTCCGCCTTCAAAAGGGGTAGTCAAGAATGCATCAACGCGGGCTAGAACATCTTCCGTCTTCATGAATCTGGCCCCGAAAGCAATCATGTTGGCGTTGTTGTGTTGTCTCGTCAATTTGGTGACTTCTAAGTCGTAGCCGATTCCGCAACGAATGCCTTTCACTTTATTGGCGGCGATGGAGATGCCTTCGCCCGTTCCGCAGCAGATTATCCCGAATTCGGCTTTTTTATCTCTCACATCGTAAGCGACTTTGGCGGCAAAATCGGCATAATCGCAGCTTTCTGCGCTATAAGTGCCTTCATCTATAACTTGATACCCTTCTTTTTCTAGGTGTTCCTTGATGGCGTTTTTAAGCTCCAAGCCAGCGTGATCTGAACCTAAGGAAATAATCATTTTAAGCTCCTCCAATATTGCTCTATTTTCTCAAAAGGGATTGGCCCTTTCCGAATCAAAGTTAGTTCATCGTCTTTACTTAAATCGATGATGGTGCTGGGTGTTAAAGAAACGCATTCGCCTTTGACGATGCCTGCGCATTCGCCATCGAATATAGAGACGACCTCTTCGTAATAACGGCTCGTCGGTTCCCCGCTTCTATTCGCTGAAGTCACTAAACAAGGTTTCCCAACGGCTTTAAAAAGCGAGCGGATATAGTCATCATCCGGCACCCTGATTCCAATAACGTCAGTGCCAAGAGTTACCCAATGCGGCAAGTCCTTTTTTGCTTTGACCAAGACAGTAAGCTCACCTGGCAAGAATTCTTCCATCACGCGTTTGGCTTTCTCACCAACCACGCAATAAGCAAAAGCCTCACTCAAGGAAGAACACATAAGCGAGAAAGGCTTATTCGGCGGCCTTCTTTTGATTTCGACCATTTTGTTGAAGGCTTCTTCGTTGTCGAAAATGCCTCCTAAGCCATAAACAGTTTCCGTGGGAAATACAAGGATTTCGCCATTTCGGAGGACTTTTGCGGCGTTTTTGATATCGCTCTCTTCAAATTTAATAGTTTTCATCGTTATCCTTCAAAAACACAAACAAAAAGCGCTTCATTCCGTTCAAATCGTCCACGAATTCATACTCGTAATTATCAAGATATTGCTTCATTAAACTAGTGAGCCAACTCACCAAATCTGGCGATATCTCCAAAGCAATGAAGAGGGCATGTTTTTTAACTTTTGACGCGTTGGCGAATATCTTCTCGTAGACGCTGCCATTCTTATCGAGCCACAAAGCGGAAGAGGGCTCGTAATCCCTAACGGAGGCTTGAGCGTCTTCTTTGTTCAATATATAAGGTGGATTGGAGACGATGACGTCCAGTTTCTGGTTCTTCTTGATGAACGGCTCCAAAGCATCACCTTCAAGTGTCTCAATCGGCAAAGCGTAGGCATCGATGTTCTTTTTGGCGACCTTGAGAGCATCAGGCGAGATATCGCTCGCGCTGATGAGCCAATTTGGGAAAAACTGCTTAAGGGCGATAGCTATTGCTCCGCTTCCGGTACCAATATCGGCGCACACCAAATAGTTTCGTGGATCGAAATAATCGCGGATACGCTCGGTGATAGAAGCAACAAGCTCCTCTGTTTCCCCTCTAGGTATGAGGACATTCTCATCAACGTATAGTTTATTCTGCAAAAAGGAGGCTTCATGCATGACGTATTCGACTGGCTTGCCCTTTTCTAATTCCGCGAGTTGCGAAAGGAAAAGTTTCTCGTTTTTCATCTCCTTCTCACGGTTGAAAATGACGTCGATTTGCTCCCTATAGCCTTCATCGTGAGCAATTAGTCGGCGGATATCGGCACCTGAGATGTCATTTTCTTTCGCTCGTGCGAGGGCTTTGTTGTAGACTTCGCCGACACTAGCCATTTCTTTGTTCCTCTTCTAGGAGTTTTTGCTCTTGGTCGAAATGAATTAAGGCAGCGATGATATCGTCGAGTTCGCCTTCCATCACGCGATCAAGCGTATTCGTGGTGAAACCGATGCGGTGATCGGTGACGCGGTTTTGTGGGTAGTTATAGGTGCGGATTTTCTCAGAACGTTCGCCAGTCCCTACCTTTAGTTTTCTTTCGCTTGCCCGAGCACTGTCCTCGATTTCCTGATAATGGGCCTTCACTTTCGCACGAATCATCCGCATGCAGATTTCTTTGTTCTGAAGTTGGGCTTTCTCGGTTTGGCATGAAACGACAATGCCAGTCGGTATATGGGTGATACGGACCGCTGATTCGGTTTTATTGACGTTTTGCCCGCCAGCGCCTTGGCTACGATAAGTGTCGATTTTCAAATCGGCAGGATTTATTTGCACATCGACTTCTTCAGCTTCAGGCATCACCAAAACAGTGGCGGTCGAGGTATGGATTCGGCCGCTCGCCTCGGTCTTTGGAACCCTTTGGACGCGGTGAGCGCCGCTTTCGAATTTGAGCTTCGAATAAACGTTCTCGCCTTTGACCATGAAGGAAACATATGAGTAACCGCCAGCCGTTCCTTCTTCTCCATCAAGGTATTGGATTTTCCAACCCTGGTTTTCGCTGTAACGCGTGTACATTCTAAGCAAGTCCCCGGCGAAAATATTGGCCTCGTCTCCGCCGACGGCGCCTCTGATTTCGACGATGATGTTCTTTGAATCGTTGGGATCTTTCGGCAAAAGGAGCTCGCGGAGGGAGATTTCGATTTCGGCCATCTTTTCTTCGCAGGCTTTTTTCTCTTCTTTGCCGAGTTCGGCTAGTTCTTCATCGCTTCCGTTAGCCATTTCGTTGGCGTCAGCGGCGTTTTTCTCTAATTTCAGATATTGAATATAGGCATCGTAAGCGTCTCTTAAAGAAGCTTGCTCTTTGGAGAGCGCTGTTAGTTTAGGGACGTTATTGGAGAAGTCTTCTGTGCCCAATTCCTGATCAATTTCTTCGAAACGTTTTTTCGTCGTTTCAAGGCGTTTACGCATGCTTTCTTCCATAACTCGTCCTCTTGCGGTGCGATTATAGCACTTGGCCTATGTTCTAACTAGTTAGAAAGAGGCCACTGGTTTATAATCTTGCCTATGGCATATCGTTCCCTTTATTTAAAATACCGTCCCCAAAAATTCGAGGAGGTCGCTGGTCAAAAAGCTATTGTCCAGACTTTGCGCAATTCCTTATCCGCGAACAAAATCGGCCACGCCTATTTATTTGCTGGCCCCCGTGGAACTGGCAAAACGACAATGGCGAGGCTTTTCGCGAAAGCCCTAGACTGCGAAGAGGGCCTCGGGCACCAATGCTGCGAATGCCAAAACTGCCTCGCGATCGCCGATGGTTCCCATCCAGACGTCATCGAAATCGATGCCGCGAGCAATAACGGCGTCGATCAAGTCCGCGAACTGATCGATAAGGTCAAATACGCCCCTATCAAAGGAAAATACAAAGTCTACATCATCGACGAAGTCCATATGATGACCCCGGGCGCTTTCAATGCCTTACTAAAAACGCTCGAAGAACCGCCGGAAAACGTTATTTTCATCCTTTGCACGACCGAGCCACATAAAGTTTTGCCGACTATTTTAAGCCGCTGCCAAAGATTCGATTTCGGGAAAATCTCCGAGCAAGACATGGGCAAAAAGCTCAAAGAGGTCTTAATAAGCGAGGGAGCCGAATTCGATGATGGCGGAATCGAAGCCGTAATCTCCTTGGCTGATGGAGG
The DNA here is from genome assembly GCA_963642055.1 of Roseburia hominis. GTDB lineage: Bacteria > Bacillota_I > Bacilli_A > RFN20 > CAG-826 > UBA4951. The sequence goes on from CAVIFQ010000012.1 coordinate 5,586, forward strand.
AATGCGCGATTCTTTATCAATCATGGATCAAGTTCTCGCCTATAGTGGCAATCATCTCCACGAAAAAGACGTCTTGGATTTGTATGGACTCGCCTCTAATGATGAGAAAGTTGCTTTGCTAGAAGATGTTGCAAGCGGGAACATCGCTTCTTTGTTGAACCGCGTGAAAACCTACAGCATAAACGGCATTGATGTCCGTCGTCTAACCACGGATTTAATCGCCGTCATGAAAGACTTGATCGTCTACGAAAAGACGCTTGATGCTTCTCTATTATCAAAGATCAGCGAGAAAAATGCTCAGGATTTATCGACTCATTTCGTTTATGATGAGGCCTTAAAAACGATTTATGAATTCGTGGCTACCCAAAATAGCTACAAAAACATCAGCGACGTCTTGTCTTTGTTCGAACTCTGCTTAATAAAAGTGGCTTCAGCTGGAGAACCAGCACCCAGTAAGACGATAAATAAACCAATAGAGAAAAAAGAGCCGGTTCAGGAAACTCCAAAAGTCGTTGAGCCGAAGAAAGTTGAGCCTGTTAAGCCAGAGAAAAAAGAAGAACCCAAAATAGAGATAACGGAAACCAAAAAAGTCGAAGAACCGGTCATCTTGAGCGATGATGAATACGGTCAGCCGCTCGAAGAGCCTCCATCATTCTTATTTGAAGGAGAGAATAAGGAAGAGGCAAAGCCGAAACAGCCAGCTCCTTCCTTAATAAACGTAAACGATATCAAGAAACTCCCCATCGCCACGGAGGGAGAAATGTACGAGCTTCCCGACGATGAGATCATCAAAATCATGGTGAGGGGAGACAAAAACGAAAGAACCAAGCTTCTTGATAACTGGAAGGAATTCCTTCTTCTAAGAGAAGATCCCGACCTCGGCCCGTTTGCCACCCTTCTAGCGAGCACCCATCCTTTATGTTTATCGAAGGAAGCCCTGATTCTCGTCACCGATTTCACGAAGCTGCGCAATAAAGCAAACTTCAAAGCCAATCAGGAGACGATTCAGGAAATGGTTGCTCAACTATTAGGCAGGCGCGTCTTCGTCTTCACTCTCGACCCCAACGAGAGGAGTCGCGTCATCGGTTATTACTATTCGCTTCAGCAAGTTAAGAAATTGCCAGATAAGGCAACGGCCAAGGTGAATCTACCAAACTAAATAACATAAGGAGAGATAAAAATATGAATCCAATGCAGCAAATGCTCATGCAAGCCCAAAAGATGCAACGCGAATTAACGAAAGCGAAAAACGAGCTTGCCGAGAAAGAGTTCAAAATCAGCAAAGCCGGCATGGTTGAAGTCGTTTTGAAAGGTGATGGAACAGTCGCTTCCATCACAATCGACAAAGACGCCATTGACCCGGATAACGTTGAAATGCTTCAAGACACCATCAAGATGGCGGTCAATGAAGGACTTGAGAAAGTCAAAGAGGAATCGGACGCCATTGAAGAGAAAATCACCGGCAAATCCGGCCTGCCTTTTTAAATTTTCATGAAAGAACTGTCTTCGATCGTATCGTTAGCGGATAGCTTTTCGAAGCTTCCTGGCGTAGGCAATAAATCGGCAGAGAGAATGGCTTACGCCGTTTTAACGATGAGCGAAGATAGCAAAGAGCAGTTCGCTCACGCCATCATCGACGTTGGCTCGAAAATCCATAAGTGCCCCATCTGCGGGTTATATATGGAAGGTGAGGAATGCTCAGTCTGCTCAGACGAAAACCGCGACCACTCCTCCATTGTGGTGGTGAGTGAATACAAAGATGCCTTGGCGATCGAGAAAATGAATTCCTATCATGGTCTTTATCATGTTCTTGGCGGCCTTATCAGCCCCACGAAAGGAATCGGGGCCGACGATATTGCCATCGCTTCTTTGCTTCATCGCCTTGAAGATGGCTCAGTGAAAGAAGTCATCATCGCCATAAGCCCCACCCTAGAAGGACAAACAACTGGCCTATTCATCGCCAAAATGCTCGAAGAGAAAAACGTTTTGGTTACCCGTTTAGGATATGGCTTACCAATGGGGGCAAGCCTTGATTACACCGACGCCTTGACTTTATCCAAGGCTTTCGAAGGAAGGAGAAAGCTATAATGTTCATCACGCTTGAAGGCGGAGAAGGATCAGGAAAAAGCACCGCCATAAAAATAATCGTTCCTCGTTTAGAAAAGCTCGGATATGAGGTTGTTTTAACGCGTGAGCCAGGCGGCACCCCGATTTCCGAAGAGATACGCAACGTCATTTTGGACAAGAAAAACACCGAGATGGACCCGATGACCGAGGCTCTTCTTTATGCTGCAAGCCGCCGTCAACACATCGTCGAAAAAATCAAGCCAGCCCTAAAAGAAGGGAAAATCGTCATCAGCGACCGTTTTTTGGATTCTTCTTTGGCTTATCAAGGGGGTGCGAGAGGCTTAGGAATCGATAGAGTTTATGAACTCAATCAATACGCCACGGATGGCCTATTGCCCGATCTCACCATTTTCTTTGAGCTCAAACCGCAAGAGGGCTTGAAGAGAATCGAAGCCAATGCCGCTAGAGAAGTAAACCGCTTGGACGTTGAGAAAATAACATTCCATGAGAAGGTTTATAACTCCTTCGAGACTCTCTGCGAGAAATTCCCAAACCGCATCGTGCGGATCGACGCAAGCAAAAACGCGGAAGAAGTCGCTGACGAAGTATATGAGGAAATCATAAAGAGATTGCACTGATATGCGCTTTTCGGCATTTTTGGAAAATCATCAACCTCTCCTTTATAAAGCGCTGCTTGAAGCTTTTTCTAATCAAAAAGTCTCCCATGCGTATTTAGTCACCGGCGAAAGCGGAGCGCCATTAAAAGAAACGGCCTACTTTATCGCCGAGTCTTTGCTTTGCCTCCATCCTTCCCCTTTAGCGGACGAATCTTGCTCTAACTGCAAACGTGTCGAAGAAGGACTATACACCGATCTTCTGTTTTTGGATGGAAGCGCTAGCTCCATCAAAAAGGACGATGTTGCCTCGCTTGTGACTTCTTTCTCGAAAACGCCGAACGAAGCAAAAGGCGTCATGGTTTATATCATCCATCTCGTCGAGAATATGACAAGCGAAGCCGTGAACGCTTTGCTTAAGTTCCTAGAAGAGCCTTCGAAAAACTGCTACGCCATCTTGACGAGCCAAAACCCGGCGAGGATCTTGCCCACAATCGTAAGCCGCTGCGAAACGCTGAGGCTTTTGCTTTTACCGGTTGAAGAAGTCATCAAGGATGCCCTTGATCTCAATGTGCCACAAGCCGACGCCGAGATTTTGTCTCACTTCGTCAACAACGCCGACATCATCGCCGTTGAAAAAGACACTGATGCTTATAAAAAGGCCAAAAGCGCGTTTCTAATCGCTCTCCAGTCTTTATCTTCTTCTCGAAACGAAGCAATCTTCAATTTCGAAAAGGATATCTGCGAACTCGTTGGGAATAAGGAGGGATGCCGATATTTCCTGGATATGCTCTCTCTCGCCTATCACGACTTAATCGCGCTTCGTCATGGAGGCGAAGGCTCTCTAAGTTGCTATAATGAGTTGCTTCTTCCTCTATCGAAGAGAATCAAGAACCCCGAGAGGTCTTTATCAGCCATATTGCGAGTAAGATCTGAACTCGATCTCAATTTATCGCCATCTCTCTTACTCGACCATTTAGCGAACGAATTAACAAAGGAGTAGTTATATGCCTGCAACCGATTATCAATATTATGTTGGGATACGTCTCACTAACGCGAGCAAAGCCTATTATTTCGGAACCGATTTCTCTGATTTGAAAATCGGCGATCACGTGATCGTTGATACAGTCTCTGGGCTCGAGCTTGGGGTTGTGGCTTCCGCTCCTTTATCAACCGCCATTTATTCTTCCTCTTTAGCCTTGAAACCAATCCTAAGAAAAGCCACGAAAGACGATGAGAGCAATTACCGTTTTTATGAAAAGCAGGCCCGAATTGCCATGGATATTACGCAAGAAGAGGTGAAAAAATTGGGTTTAGGCATGAACCTATTAAGCGCCAATTACACCTTGGACGGAAGCAAAATCACCATTACCTATACCTCGGATGCGCGCGTTGATTTCCGTGAGTTATTGAGGCTACTTGCCCCGCAGCTCCACGCCCGTATTGAACTCCATCAAATCGCAAGTCGCGACAAAGCCAAGATGGTTGGCGGAATCGCTATCTGCGGCTTGCCCTTATGCTGCAGCACTTTCATCAATGAATTCGATGGCATTTCGATCTCAAGAGCCAAGAACCAGATGCTGACTCTCAATATCCCGAAGCTCTCGGGGCCATGCGGAAAGCTCATCTGCTGCTTGCTATACGAAGACGATATGTATACCGAAGCCAAAAAGGATTATCCGCATATCGGCACGTCTTTGCGTTTGCCTGAAGGCGAATACACCGTATCCGGCTTCAACATCCTTTCTAGAACCGTCAAACTGGATAACCCACTCGACAGCAAAGTCATCCCGCTTGATGAGTTCAATAACCTCATGAAGAAAGGGCGCACCACTTACCAAAAACAAGCTTCGAGCGAAGGAGCTCGTTAAATGATCCGCGAAGGAAATTTCGAAGGCAAAAGGCCACTTTTGTATTTGGTGGCCACCCCAATAGGGAATGTTTCCGAATTTTCTCCGCGCGCCATAAGCTTGCTTCAGGAAATGGATTTTATAGCCTGCGAAGACACCAGAAACTCTGGTCTTTTGTTTTCGCGTTTTAATATCAAAAAACCTCTTATTTCCTGTCATGAGCACAATGAGGAAGAAGCCTCGGCGAAAATTATCGAGCTGCTCCTAGAAGGAAAGAAAATCGCCTATGTGAGCGATGCTGGTTACCCCACTGTCAGTGACCCCGGCGCCCGCTTGGTCAAAAAAGCCATCGAGAATTCCATCAAAGTTTCGGTGATAAACGGGCCCAGTGCTTCTTTATGCGCTCTCGCGGGAAGCGGCTTAGATACCTCCCATTACTATTTCGAAGGTTTTTTGCCTAGCAAATCCAGCGAAATGAAACGTGAGCTAGATGAATTAAAAGAAAGAAAAGAGACAACCATCTTTTACGAATCGCCCCACCGCATCGGACGTACTTTAAAAGCCCTTGAAGAGGCGCTCGGCGCTGATAGGAAAGCATGCCTTGCCCGAGAGCTCACGAAAATGCACGAAGAATATATCCACGCCACCCTTGCCGAGCTCGCCGAAATCGATCCTTCAACTCTCATCGGAGAGATGGTCATCGTCGTTGATGGGAAAAAGAAAGAAACAGCCGAGCTCAGCGAAGATGAAATTAAATCCCTTTTATCCGAAGCTCTCAAAACATCAAAAGGGAAAGAAGCCGTCAGCAAAATCGCCAAAGACCATAACCTTCCGAAAAACCGCGTTTACGATATTTATCTTTCGATGAAATAAGACCTTAGGCTTTTAAATCCAAGTTCTTGTTTTCTCTATGCTTTTTCCAAAGCAAATACAAAGTCAGCTCGTAGCCAAAATAAATGACGACGGCTGCCACTGATAAGCCCACGCCTGCTTTAAGCGTCGGAGTCATATAGGAAAGGGTGTAAGAGACTTCTCCCGATGGAGCGATGAAGCCGACGAACCCGCCATCAAGCTTATAAGTCGGGCAGTCTTCATTGACCTGCACGCCATCTTCATTGACGTAGCTTGCTTTCACTGTCCATCCAGCATCATACCCTAAAGAGGTGACGCAGATGCGCTTCTTCGAGAAGTTGGTTTTGAAAGTGAATTTGTTCACCGAATAAGTGACATCGCTCAAAGCATATTCGGAATCATTCGATAGTTTGTCGAAACGTTCTTCAAAAGCCGAGCGCTCCTGTTTTAAAAGGTACGGACGCGCGACATTTTCAGTCGCGTTCCCTTCTTTTTTCCGGCAATAGACAATCGCTTTGACTTTGCCTGGGGCATAGAAACCATATAAACCGTTGTAATAAGAGGAGCCACTCGTGATGAGATTGCTCATGGCCCAATACTCATAATTGAGCAAGACGTTCTCTTTTAGAAGGTTTCCATCTTCATCGAAAGTATCGCCAATCATATATATTCTCGTGCGTGCGCTCGATGTATAGCCAAGCAAGAAATAAGCGCCAGTTGGATCGTCGTTAAGATAAGCGCCATCTCTGTTCTTCCAAACGATCTTCTCGTTGTCTTGGCCATACTGCCCATTTGAGCCAATCGATTTTGGGTCTTCGCTCCATACGCTCGAATCAGTCAAGAAGCTTCCAGGGTCCTTGTAATTGAAGCCATATCCCTCCTTCGTGACGTATTTATATCCTACTAATTCGCCAGTCAAATTTTTATAGGTTGAGAAATCAGTCGGCGCGGAAGATAACGAAAATCCCTGCGGAATCGCGCTCTTTTCTTCAAAAATGGCTCCGTTTAGATAACATTCCTCGTTTCTTGTTATCTCTTTGAATCCCTCATAGCCATATGCTGAATCATAGAAATTGGAGGAATTGTCAACGGAAGAATCTTCATCCGATTTTATTTGATAAACGTTATCGACGGCATGCCCGAGAGTCGAGTTGATTGGACTTTTATAAACGCGGAAGCGCTCATTTTGATAAACGATTTCTGAACCAAAAGGAACATTATAGGAATAGGATGCGTCTTCATCCCAATCCCCATATCCTTCATTCCTGATGATGTAATATTTGTAGCTCATCGCATAATCGAAATCGGCGCGCTTATTCGCGTAATATCCGCTCCACGTTTTGTTTGTGATGAGCTTGCCATAGACTGGCCCATATGTTCTTTCATTGCTGACGACGTGCGAAAAACGCCCAAGTTCCGCCACATCGTAATTGAATAAAGAATGGAAATTGCTGGATCCATTGTAGCCAAAAGCCATAGAAGCATTCTTCTCGCTCGTGCCCTCTTGATAGGTGCGGAAGAAAGAAGAATCATGCGCATTCATATGATCGGTGGCATCTTGCAGAAGCGAAGCATTATACTCACCGCCGTTGTAGCTATTTTTATAGCTCCAGGAACTTCCATAAGCGAAGCTGATATTGCCCGCGACGATGATCTCCACCGATATCATCCCCATAAGGATGTAGTGAAGGCTTTCCTTGTTGCGGAAGCAATAAATAATGACTGATTCAATAATCACTAATCCGATCTGGTAGAAAACAAGCCAAAGCAAGCTGTAACCATTCACGACGGCTGGAACATTGAAAGTATAGTAATAATAAGATGAGAAATTGAGCGGATTAGTCTGTTTGCCTGATAAAGCCCACTTGGTTATCAAGAAAGTGAAAACGGTCAATAAACAAGTTAACAAAGATGCGAAGGGGAGTTGCCAATCCGGGTTCTTTTTGATGTCGTCTAGCCCTCTAGTGGCCTCCAAGATGATAAGCGGCACAAGGACGATGAACCATCTTCCATACCCATCCCCCGTGAAAGCGTAAAAGAAATAATAAGCAAACGTCGTGAAAACGAAGTAGCAGCAAATGGCAAAACCAATCAAACGCTCCCAATTTCTGTTCCTTACATTCGTAACGAAGTTGCAAATGAAAAATATCGCCATCGGCGTGTAGCAGAACAAAGATGCGGTCCAAGCATCATACGCATAATCGGTCGTCGAGCGGATAAGCGGCAGCCAAAGATAGTTGCAGGTTGGATAAAAGAAGCTAACGAGGCCCATGAGCTCGCGGCTACTGTTCCCGCCAACCATCTGGAAAAGGAGAGAGAAGATGGTTCCAACATCAAAACTCGCGAAAGCGCTCTTCAAAGAGGATAAATAAGCCGCTCCTATGGAAACGGTTCTCCCCGATAAGGAGCTTTCACGCAATGATGGAAGCAAAGTCCAAGCGCAGAGCATTATCCCTAAAGCGAATGAGCAAATGCCCATGATGATGACTTCGAGATTCTCTTTCCCGTTTCTTTGCTTGATGGTCCAGAAGAAGCGCCACAAAGCATATAAAACGCCGAAAATGCAGAGAACGACCAAAAAGAAGAAGGAAATGATGCCCAAAAGGAACAAACCAAATATCAAAGTGGTCGGTTTTCTTTCTTTGATGACCTTCTCAATGCCTAAAAGAATAAGCGGCACAGTAAGGCACATGCTCACGGTGCTTGGGAAGCCAACCATGAAGTTGAGGTAGCCTGAATAAGCGAAGGCCAAAGCGCCAACTCGCGCGCTTTTCTCGCTTATCCCCATATATTTGAGGTAAGCGCGCATCGTAAGCGCCCCGAAAGCGCCTTTTAAGCAAGCGGCAAAAGCGAAAACCTGAGGAACGGCTTTACGCGGGAAAAAGACGACAAGAAAAACGAACGGATCAAAAAGGCCGTAATAGCTATTCGACCCGATATTGTCAGTCCCGAAAAAGGTCGATGTATCGTAGAGAGTGAAGACGCCGGTCTTGAAGAAATAATGCCATTCATCGTAAAAACGATAGGCAAATTGCGTATATTGGCTGCTGTAATCCCAGCCATAAAGCTGGGTCCCGCTGTTGGAGACAAGGGAATAAGCCATCCATAAAACGCCGATGAAAAAGACGAAAACGAAATACCAGAAAAGGCTTTTCCAGTCCGCTAACCAAGGAGTGTATTTCTTAATCCAAAGGAGAACCTTGCTTTCCTGTTTTTTGCGCAGTTCCCCTAAACTAACTTCACTTTCCATACTCGAAAGGACGAGGGATTATTGAGCGGCTTCTTCTTTTTCTTCCGAAGATAGCCCTACCACGCCATTGACGGGCATCGAGAAGGCGATGCCTTGGCCTTTGGAATGGATATTCACATCGGCGGTGATTTGGGTTAAAACCGCATCGCGGATATCCTTTTCCACCAAAATCATGACGATCTGCTTCTCTGGAGAGATGACGACGCCATAGAACTTCTCGATTTCTTTATTGCCAGTTCCGCGGGCATTGAGGATCGTTCCGCCACGAGCGCCAGCCCTTTTCGCGGCATTCATGACCAAATCGGTGCAGCCATTATTGACCACAACAAAGACAGCTTCGTATTGTTTTGCGTTTTCCATTTTGCTTATACCTCTTTCTGCCTCTTTGGGCTCAATTCTTCTATCGGTTAAAAATTTGTAAGTGCTGACGCCAGCCACTGCATTGATGTCCAGCATAAAGGCGATGCCTTTCGCGGCATTCGAAACGGAGAATCTCTCTCCAAGCAGGGCCGCTAAAGATGACCAATCACGGCGTTTTATCGTCGAGAAAACGATTTGCTTCTTCTGCTCTCCAAAACCCAAAACGTCATAAAGATCGTTCGCGGCCGTCCCTTCGCCATGGGTGATGAAGCTGACTGCGCTATTGACGCCACGGAGAAGATTGACGATGGCTCCGGCTTGCCCATCATTGACGACGGTGACGACAAGACCGAGCTTTTCCAAATGGTGATCCTTTTCGTAAGGGGTGACGTTCTTCCCTTCTTCAGGGGCATTTTCCGAGCGCCTTTCTCTGATTTCCTCCTTGATTTCTTTTTTAATTTCTTTCAAAGACGGGAGGTCTTCTTTTTTGGGCAAGGATTTCCGAACGATATAGGCTACTTTCTTCTGTTCGCTCATAAACTCTCCTCAAAATGAATGACTTGTGTATCGTTAGGCTCGATGAAGCGCTGACGGGCACGGCGATAGGTGATGGCGCGCTTGATGCCGGCGTATAAGCCAACGAGCTGGATGACGATAAGCGGCATAAGAGCGATCATCGCAACGCAACCAAACGCGTCTTGATAGACATAATCGGTGCCGTGTTGAGAGATGGTAAAGCCAATGCAGAAAGGCATGACGAAGGTCGAAGCCATAGGACCACTTGCGACACCGCCAGAGTCGAAAGCCATTGATGTGTAAATCTTTGGAACGAGGAAGGATAAAGCCAAAGCGATGATATAGCCAGGCACCATGTAATAAAGGATGCTGAAGGAATAGTGCGCACGGATGACGGCTAAAGCGACGCCTCCAGCGATGGCGATAGCGAGCGCGCATAAAACCGTCTTCGATTTGATTGTGCCTTCGCTGACCGTCTCGATTTGATGGACGAGAACGTGAACGGCCGGTTCAGCCAAAACTCCGAAGAGACCGAATAAAGCACCGGTAGCAATCGCAATCGGATATAGGCTCGAGTGCGATGGCGAACCAAGGTATTTTCCGATTTCGGTGGCAATAGGCAAGAACCCTGTATTGACGGCTCCTAGGAAAAGAACAAGACCGACATAGGCGTAAACCAAACCGACGAGAATACGCAATATCTGCTTGAAGGAAATGCGGACGAAAATGAAGTTGTAGATAAGGAAGAAAACAAAGACTGGGGCGATTGCAATCGCGACGTTTTTGATTTCCTCGAAGAAGTGCTCCAATAGACTCGCCTGGAAAGTCGGCCAGAAGCTTTGCCAACTGCTGAAATCGATCGTAATGACGGTTTCTTGATAAGACAAGGAGTCAATATCCTCGAAAAGGGATAAGACCATGACGGTCAAAATCGGGCCAACGGATGCTAAAGCGGTAAGACCGAAGGAGTCGCCGCCGCCATCATCGCTCTTCTTGCTCGCCGCTAAACCAGCGCCGAAAGCCAAGATGAAAGGAACGGTGACTGGGCCCGTCGTGACGCCGCCTGAATCGAAGCAAATAGGTAGGAACTTCGGATTGACGAGGCCCGCCAAGGCAAACACGATGCCATAGAAGCAGATGAACATGACGTTCAGGTTCTTTTTGAAAAGGATACGCAAGACCCCGAAAACCACGAAAAGTCCTACGCCAACGCCAACTGAAACAATCAGAATTTGCTCATTCCAGCCAATTTGATCAGCCATGACCTTCAAATCAGGCTCAGCGACCGTGACAAGGACGCCGATGATGAAGGTCATCATGATAACAAGGAACAATTTCTTCTGCTTGAAAAGCGTTTCGCCGACAATCGTTCCAACCTTTGACATGTACTGCTCAGCGCCGTTATTGAAGAAGGTTAAGCCGATCGCGATCATAAACGCACAAAGAAGGAAGCAGACTAGCTCCGGCCAAGGCATTACCTGATCGCCCGTCAATAAAGGCAAAGTGCAAACGAGAATGGTAACGACTGCGATAATCGGAAGAACGCAAACCAGCGACTCCCAAAATTTCTTGAGCCAAAAAACGAAAAGGGTGTCCTTTTTCTTACTCTTTTTTGGTTTTTTCTTTTTTGGCGCCGGCGTTTCTTCTTTCGTTGCCGCCTTTTCCGGAACTGCTTGTGTGGGCTCCGCTTCGATTACGTAAGCTGGTGCCGTTTCCATTTTCTCTTGTTCCATCTTTGACCTCCTTTTTCTTTTCTTTCGGTTTATCCATGAACATTAACTTTTTGAAATCCTCTGGCATTGGACTTTTGATATCGTATTTCTTCCCATTAAGCGGATTGGTGAATTCTAGTTCGTAAGCGTGGAGCCCTAACCTATGGAGAGGATCGGACGGTTCTCCGTATTTATCATCCCCAATTACGTAGTGACCAATGTTACCTAATTGCACGCGAATTTGGTTTTTTCTCCCTGAAGAAATATTGACATCTAAGAGAGAATAGGGCCCTTTTGCGGTGATTTTGGTGAAATCGGTAATCGCCAGCTTGCCTTTTGTTTTATTTTTCGTGACATAAACAAGTTGGAAATTGTCCTGGGCCAAATAGTTCTCCAAATGCTTTGAAGAGGGGCAATCTTCCCCTTCGACGATAGCATAATACCCTCTTTTCTCGACGATGTTTTGCCAATTGTTCTGAAGGGCTTCGCGAACCTCGTGGCTTTTGGCGAAAACCAAGACGCCAGAAGTATCTTCATCAAGCCGATGTACGACGAAAATGCGGGCGTTGTGGTCTTTGCTCGTTATATAGTCGCTCACTATTCGATAAGCGGTTCTTCCTTTTTCGCGCTCAGTGGCGACCGAAAGTAGCCCCGATGGTTTATCGATGGCGATAATATCATCGTCTTCATAAAGAAGAGGGATATCGTGCCTATTTTTCCTCGCGATGCGATCACGGCTCACCACCACTTCATCCTCAGGATAAAGCTTGAAGGCGAATAAGGTTGTGGGAGCTCCGCCGACGGAGACTTGCTGACTTGCGATGATATGCCTTATTTGCGAGCGGTTGAGCCCTGGCATCTTCATTTCGAGAAACGGCAAAAGCTCGCATTCCTTATAAACCAAAAAGGTCTTGATCCTATTAGGATTGACAAGTCCTTTTTTACCTCGATGCGCTTTTCTGTCGTTTTTGTTCATTAGAGAGAATTATAAGACAAAAAAGGGCATTTTCAGTCGATAGTTTTCTCTATTTTGTCCAATAATTCTTCGCAGTCTTTCCTCCCTAGCTCATAGAGAGGGAAAATCTTGGAACCGCGCTTCTCGAAAAAGTTGATATCAGTGCTTTTTGAGGGCCAAACGACGATGACTCTTCCTTCATCCTCGAGGCGCTCAAGCTCATCCATATGGGCATTATAAAGTTCATGGTTTTTGAGCTCGCATTCGACAAACGTCGGATACTTCTTGTAACGATCTTTGACGATGGTCTTCTCTAAGTTTCCGACATCGCCATATCTAAACCCACGCGGGCGGGTTGAAATAACAAGGACCGTGGGAACATTATCCTCAAGCATTTTGTGATACGGGATCCTCTCCACGATACCCCCGTCAAGGCACGGGATTCCGTTTACCATAATGGGTTTCTTGGTGAACATGGGCAAAGAGCAGGAGGCTGCTAAACCGTCATAGAAATGCTCGTCTTTTTTGTTCCAATAAGTCGGCGCGCCGGTCTCACAATTAGTCGCTACGGCGCAAAAATCGACTTCGGAGTTATAGAAAACCTCGTCATCGAACGGGAAAATGGTTTTTGCATCCCCGAAAAGCCAAGGAAAATTGAAGAAATTCCCCTTTTTTATGAAGTGCGAAAAAGAGACGAACTTCGGGTCGTGCATGGCTTTAAGCATGATTTCGATCGTCCTGCCTTTAGCTTTCGCGGCGTAATTCGCGCCGATCAAAGCGCCAGCGCTCGTGCCGTAGCATATAGGCGCATAGATGCCTTTTTCCATCAAGACATCGACGGCCCCAGCGGCATAGGCCCCACGTATTCCGCCTCCTTGAATCGCTAAACCCCATTTAGCCATTGCTGACCTCCCTAAAATAATCCGCCACGATATCGCGGAGATAATAATCATCGCGCTCAAGAACAGTAAGATAGCGTCGTCCGTAATTACCGTCACTTATGAACGATAAAGTAATGACGTTATAAGTTTCGTTATCGGTGAACGATGAAGAATCGTCTTTCGAGTAACAGTAATAGGAACTACTGTTAAGATAATTCCTTTTTAAATCAGCACCTCTTATCGAACAAATATTATTCGTGTTATCAAAAGGAAAGACGGCGTAGATTTGCCCAAAAGTGACTTCGCCCGCCGGTATCGTTTGCCTGACTCCGCCAGTATTGATGATGGCGGCTGTCACATTGTAATCAGCGTAATTATCCTCAGCGTATCGGTAGAGTGATTTTGCCCCGATTTCTCCGATATCGTCTTTGGAGAGGAAGGCAGAAGCAGTCCCGACCACTTTGTTTTTGATGTCCGAAATTTGCTTCTCGAAATAGACGTTCATCTCCTCAAATGGCGCGTTCGTGGATAAAGAGGAAGCGGAGGTATAGGAGAAAGTATCGCTCCCCTCGCTGTCATATTTATAAGATCCGTCATCCATTTTCTTGAACTTGAGATGCTGAATTCCTGAACCGTTCCCATAACATTGCACGTGCGGTATGCCGAATCCATCTATATTCGAATATCCCATATGGGTATGACCTTCGAAAACGGCGTCGATGTTATGGCAGTTGGTGGTATCGAAATCACTGTCATGGTAAGAGAGAAACACCAAAGAGCATCCTTCTTCGTTGCGAAGCCGTATAGCCTCTTTATCTATTAAGGATATATAGCTAGGAGAGAAGTAGTAGCCAGACAGAGAGCTGGTCTCGATCGACGATTCGAGTCTCCCAATCGCCCCGATGATGCCGATTTTTATCCCTTGACGATAAATGATTTTGCTCGAAGAGACCCATGAAGGCATCTCATCCTTCTCGTTACGAAGATTTATGCACAAATACGGGAAATTCGCGGCCTTGGAATTTGTTTCGATCGTGGTTGGTTTCCAGTCGAATTCATGGTTGCCAATGGTCATGCTCTCAAAACCGACCATATTCATCCATTCATTCATGAACTGGCCCTTGTTCATGTTACTGTCGACGCTCCCTTGCCACATATCGCCGCTTGAAAGGAAAATGCTGCCATTGATGTTCTTCTGCCCCTCACGAGCGAAGTAGCTGGTCATTCTGCTCGCGCCGATTTGCTTCGAGCTTCCGCTGACGTTATATTCGATGGCCCCATGGACATCATTCACGGAATAAACATCGATATCGCTTGTTTGCTTATCCGCTCTTTCTTCGGTCGCAAAAACAGAAATGCTCTTGATATTGAATTCACCAACAGCGGCGTAAACCGAGAAATAGGGGTAACCGCCATTATCGAACGTGACTTTCGTACCGTTATAGATAGGCAAAATCGAAGCGTTTGGCGAGGTTATTTCATAATCGCTATATGAATAATAAAGCTGCCCATAATCGCTCTTCCGCTCATAGCTAACTTCGATGGCGGAAACATAAGTCAATGGCGTTGAGTTGGTGAAATATCCGCCTTTTTCCAGCGTGAAAAAATCACCATCCTTGGCTTTATTTAAGGAGAATGTCGCCCATTCATTGCTGATAGACGCCTCACCCGCATCGGAAAAAGAAACGACTTTTTCGTTCAAAGTGAAGCCGGAAAAAGCTTTGTTTTCATAGGAATCATCGGTCGAATAAAGCGGAACGCTCGAGGCAGACGAAGATTCGCTGGAGGAAGAGAAAGAGCTGGTACTAGAAGAAGACGAAGAACTAGAACTAAACGATGAAGAAGAGGATGACGACGAGTTCGCCTCAAAAGGCGAGCAGGCCGCTAAAAAGAGAGGAAATAATGTGGCGACAATTTTAAGGGCGTTCTTTTTCATCATTCATTAAAACGAAATAACGCTCAATCCTTCTAATAGAAGCAGCGTTCCGAGTACCACAAGTATAACACCGCCGACGATTTCGCTGATTTCGTATTTTCCTTTTAATAGTTTATTGATCTGCTTGCCCGAGAATAGACCGATGAGTGAAATGGCGAAGGAGCAGAAAGCGATGATCGCGAAAGCCACATAAATCTGGTAATCGGCTGTTGCGTGAATATTGGTTCTGATGGTTATGCCGACCGCCAAAGCATCAATAGAATCGGCAACGCCCTGAATGAGCACTTCGCCATAAGAGAATTTCTTCGGCTCGCGGGTCTCTGGCTTCACGACTCCTTTAACGCCTTCGAAAATCATCTTCCCGCCAATGATGAGAAGGAGAGCAAAGGCAATCCAATGGTCATACTTATCAATTTGCTTGGCGATGACCTCTCCTAGCAAAAAGCCGGCAAGCGGAAAAAGGCCCTGCGCCAAACCAAAGACGCCGGCAATGAAAAATGGCTTCTTTTTGTCTAAATCTTGGTAAACCAAGCCATCAGAGATAGAAAGCGCGAAGCAATCCATCGCGAGCGCAACTCCGAAAATAAACGATAATCCCAACCATTCCATAGTTTTACTCCTCAAGCGTCCTCTTCGTTATTCCGCCATATAAATCGACTCTCCGATCACGGAAAACGCCCCAATCAGTGCGGTCTTTGTCAAATTGATCCAAATCAAGCTCCGCGATTCTATAGCCTTCTTCGCTGCGGTTCATCTCTTCTAATAAATCACCATATTGGTCAGTTATAAAAGAAGCTCCGAAGAAAGTCATGGAAGAAGAACCGGCTTTCTCTAAACCAACGCGATTACTCGCCAAAACGGGGATGATATTCGCAGCTGAATGACCCTTCATCACGTTTTGCCAATGGCTCTTTGAGTCTTTTGGCAAAACGGGTTCACTTCCTATCGCGGTCGGATAAAGCAAAACTTCAGCACCCATAAGGGTCAAAATGCGCGCAACTTCAGGGAACCACTGGTCCCAGCAAATGCCGATGCCGATTTTCCCGAATTTCGTCGCGAAAACCTTAAAACCAGTATCGCCTTCCGAAAAATAGAATTTCTCTTCGTAGCATTCGCCCGTTGGAATATGGCTCTTGCGGTAAATACCAAGAACTTTGCCATCCGCATCAATGACAGCCAACGAATTGAAATAGCTGACTCCGGCTTTTTCGAAGAAGGAGATTGGGAGAACGACGTTGTGCTTTTTCGCCACTTCAACGAAATGGGCAATCGTTTTGCTGTCTTTGAAATTTTCGGCTAAAGCGAAATTGTTATAGTCTTCGATTTGGCAAAAATAAGGCCCTTCGAATAGCTCTGGTAAAAGAACAAGATTTGCCCCGGCTTTTGCGGCTTTTTCGATAAAGCAATCGGCTTTTGCAATGTTTTCCTCATAATTAGGGGTCATAGAAAACTGCGTAATTGCTGCCTTAATTTTCATTATTGCCTCCATTCTCGGGTATTTGCATGGTTATGCAATGGATATTGCCTCCACCTAGCAAAATCTCCCGGGTGTAAATCTGATGGACTTTTTTATTCGGGAAAAGAGAAGAAATCGTTTTAAAAGCTTCTTGATCTTCCTTGACGCCAAAGGAGGGCATCACCACAAAATCCTTCCCTTGATAGAAATTGATGTAGCTCGCCGCCAAACGGTCGCCAGCCTGTCTTTTCTTGATGGTGCCTTTGCCGTTGGATAACCCTTTCGCTTCTTCCTTATTGGTGAATAAGGCCGGCGAAGGAACTTTGATTTTATGGATGATCAATTTTCTTCCAGCCGCATCATGGGTTTTCGACAAATCCTCATAAGTTTCGCGGCAGTATTCGTATTGCGGATCGTTCTTATCATCGCTCCAAGCCATGGCGACTTCCCCGGGTTTAACGAAAGCAACCATATTATCGATGTGCTCATCCGTCTCATCTTCGTAAATGCCGTGCCTTACCCAGATGACTTTATCTACGCCAAGATATTCTCGTAGCATTTCCTCAATCTCGGGTTTTGACATATTGGGGTTTCTTCCTTTGCTGAGCAAGCAAGCCTCGGTCGTGATGAGCGTTCCTTCTCCGTCGACTGCAATACTTCCGCCTTCCAAAACGAAAGAAGGCAGATAATAGGAAAGCAATTTCATCCGTTTTGTGATCAAAGAGCCCAATTTATCGTCATCTTTGTAGTTTGTGTAAAGGCCGTCGTATTCCCCACCCCAGGCATTGAAGCGGAAATCAACCGTTCTCATGGCTTTCGTTTTCTTGTTCAAAAGGAATAAAGGCATATTGTCTCTAGCCCATGAATCGTTATACCTGATTGAGATGGTCTCAACGTTTTTCATGTTGGCGAATCTAGAAGAAAGCAAGGAGTAGAAACGCGGGTGAATACCCACAACCACTTTTTCGTGTTCGGCAATCGCCGAAATAACATCCATGAACTCTTTTCGGGCTGGCTCAGCATCATCTCGCCAAGTATCGGCTCTATAAGGCATCAAAATAAAGGTGGCTTTATGCTTATCGCCCTCAAAAGGCATAGAGAAGCCATCTGCGATCGGAGTGGTGATTTTGTTCTCGTAATAATCGCTCAGCTTTTTCTCGTAAGCGTAGAATCGGCGCCACTTTTCGGTGTCGATGACATCAAAACCGTTCGCGTGGTTGCTTAAGAGGGTGAGCCCATTTTTCTCAATATCCTTCACGCGCCCAATTAGCTCTTTGTCCCACACTTCGCCCGGCACGATAAGCGGGATGCCCGGCGGATACATCATAACCTGCTCTTGGCTGATTTCCCCGTCGCAATCATCAAGGTTCTTGACGATGTTAGGAGCGGAATAAGCTACGCGAGGCCGGCAAATCTGGTATGGGAATTTCTTAGAGAAATGATGGTCTTCGTAAACGATTTTCTTGTCGTAATGCTTGAGAGAGATGTCTTTAAGGGCCTCGATGAGCCTATCGACGTGCTCTTTTTTGGTACCGATGGCCAAAATACCGAGCACGGCATACGGCTCACCAAGTTCCATTTGGATATCGTAATCGCTCTTCAATAGGCGATATAAACCATATCCGTCGATATCCAGTTTATCGATACCGATCACGAGTTTTGTCTCATCGTAATCGAAAGAGCCGTGTTCAAGGAAATGCTCACGCCCTTTGTCGACGAACCCTGGTATCTCGTTTATCTTTTTCCTCGCGTATTTCGCAAGTTCATAGACCCCTTCCATGGCTTTCGCGCCCTCTTTGCTGGCCATAAAGGAACGGGCAGCATCGAGTGAACAAAGAAGTAAGGACGAGGGTGATGTCGAATTGAGGATATTGATGTTTTTCTGAACGTCCTCGCGTTTATAGATTGCATTGTGGAGCAATAAAACCGAGCTCTGCGTCAAAGAACCGACCGTTTTATGGAAGCTTGCAGCGCTCATATCGGCTCCAGCCTCCATTGCCGAAACAGGGTGTTTCTTGGTTTTGAAATAATAATGGGCACCATGCGCCTCATCGCAAAGGACGGCCATTTTATGGGCGTGAGCAAAGGCAACGACCTCTTTTAAATCACAGGTTGAACCAAAATAAGTCGGATTTATCACGAAAACCGCTTTGGCGCTTGGATTACGGAGAATCGCTTTCTTGAAGGCTTCGGTCGATGGTTGATTAGCGATTTCAAGATCGCCGTCGATTTCCGGCATCACGTATACCGGCACCGCGCCGGATAAAATGAGGGCGTTGATGACCGATTTGTGGATATTTCGAGGGAGAATGATTTTTTCGCCAGCTTTACAAGCGGTCATGATCATCGCGATAATGCCGCTGCTCGTGCCATCAATCAGGAAAAAAGCCTCATCGGCTCCGCAAGCATCGGCAAGCAGCTTCTCCGCTTCGAGAATGACCCCATGAGGTTTGGCGAGATTATCAAGCCCAATCGGCGCATTCACATCCGCCCGATACATTTCGTTGCCAAATAATCTTGTGGCCGCATTATCGATGTTGCCCATATGGTGCCCTGGGACATCAAAAGGGGTGACATCGTGCCCAATGTAGTCTTTGACGCTATCGAGGAATGGTGTTTTAGCTTGATTAAGCTTGCTCATAACGTATGCATAATGATACTCACTAGGAATAAGAAAAAAAGAACATATTCTTTTTTGGAATAGATAACGGTGAAATCGTTTTTAGTCAGCCAGGCCGTAATGCTTTAAACCCCAGTAAACGCCGTCTTCCGAAACGCCAGGAGCCACAAAGGAAGCCACTTGCTTCACTTCGTCTCTCCCATTTTCCATGGCAACGAATGTTCCTAAATGCTTAGCCATTGAAATATCTTGGTAATCATCGCCAAAGCCGATGCCTTGCTCTTTGCTGAAGCCGTAATGAGAAAGAACGCAATCGATCGCGTCCCCTTTTTCGTGAATTTCGCCCGATACATCGACCGCAAAAGGCGCGTAACGATAGAAAACGAAATCAGGGAATTCCTTTTTAAAGAGTTCATCCTCGTCTTCGTGCGAGAAAAGATTCAAACCCGTGACTTCTTCATCTTCATATGGGGCAATGGAGGGAACGCATTCAACAAAGCGGGCGTAATATTCATCGGATATCGAATTGGTGGGGAAAGCTAGTTTTCTGGTGAGCGGGCTTACGATTTCAGCGGTCAGTCCTCGTTCTTTGGTGAGATCCAAAAACGCCCTTACGCGGTTAGGATCCATCAAGGTCTTGCGGATGAATTTGCCGTCGACAAAAGCGCAGGCACCAGCGCTTGAAATATAGCCATCCCACTCTACGCCTAAATTAAAAACACCGAAAATATCTAAAGAATTGAATGGCCGGGCACTGCAAATGAAAACCTTCACGCCTTTGGAGCGCAATTTCTTTATGGCTTCGAGCGAGCGTTCTGACCATCTTTTGCCATTATGGTCATAAAGCGTCCAGTCAATATCGAAGAATGCGATGTAGATGTCTTTGTTCATGCGAAAGATTATAGGTTTTCCCGTCTTTTCTTCCAAAGATTTATTTACCTTGTTTTCTCGCGTCAAAAAAGGCTTTATAGACGGATTCGTTTATCTTTTTGAGAGAAGAGGCAGGCACTTTATAGACGGCACGGTCATAAGTGATTAGCCCATTTACCTCACCTTCAACGTCACTTAGCTGGGTATATACGCTACCGCAGAGACCTTCCTTTTCGATAAGTGGAATAAGCTGCTTCAGATAAGCTTTTTCTAGCGAAGACAGCAGCTTTTCCGGACTCGAAAGCAATTTATACCCATAGCTTTTTTGGGCGAAACTGTGTTCTTTATCGCGGTAGATATACCCACCGAATTCGCTTAAGAAAAGCACGCGATCGCCTTTGTTTTTCAAGCGTGGGCGGCGGAAATAAACGTGCTTGCTATCGATATCGCCCGCCTTTTCGTCGAACCAGCCGGAAGCAGAATCAATTGGTCGACTCGAATCCAAAGAACGTAATTTATCGGTGAGCCTGCTCGTATCGAATTGACCCCAGCCTTCGTTGAAAAGGCACCACAAACAAACGCATGTCATGTTCTTGAAGTTATCGACGAATAAGGGCATTTCCTCTTCAAAGAACTTTTGCGATTCTTCGTTCTTTCGATTGGCGTTCCCGTTTTTCTCGCACTTTGTAAAACCGATCGTTGGCAAAAGGCTTAAAGAGAACAGTTTATATCCGTCACCTCCAGACACGAAATCCTGCATGACGATGATGCCGAGTTTATCGCAAAGATGGTACCAGCGCGGGCTTTCCACCTTGATGTGTTTACGCAAGAAATTGAAACCACAATCTTTGACGTAACGGAGTTCCTTCAAAACGCTTTCTTCGTTTAGAGGCGTAAGCCCAGAATCTGGCGAAAAATAACCTTGGTCCAAGAGTCCATTCAAATAAATCGGCTCATCGTTCAAGTAGAAAAATTTAATTCCATCTTCCTCTTTCGCTTCGAATTTTCTCATCCCAAAAAAGCAAGAAATGGTATCTTCTCCGTAACTTATTTTGAGCTCATACAAATCAGGGGCGGAAGGCGACCAAGGATGGAAATCTTCGCTTAAGTCAAACTCCAATTTGTTGTCCGTTTCTTTCACTAAACGCCCAGCAAAAAACACTTTGCCAGACACTCTTTTTTCGTCTCCGCATAAAGAAAGTTTTTTAACTGATAATGTCTTTTTATCAAAATCTATTTTCAGCGAAAATCCGGAAATATAACCGCTTTTTGGCAGGATTTCCATGTAAACGTCGCCCCAAATGCCACTCGTCGCTTGATAGAACATGCCATGTGGATGAGAGGTCTGTTTGCCTTTTGGATACACCAAAGAATCGGTATCGTCTTTGACTGTCAAATCGAGATAGTCTCCCTCTCTTGTCTCCTCTATTATGATGTCAAAAGGAAGATATCCACCTTCGTGATGCTTCAAGAAAACGCCATTAAGAAAAACGTCGGCCACCTGATCAACTGCAGCAAAGACAACTCGGACCTTTTTACCAAACGCGTCTATTGGATAATTTAATAAAAGGCGGTAATGAAGAAAGTCATCTTTCATCACCTTTTCCCCAATTCCGCTTTCTTTTGTCTCGACGGCAAAAGGAACTTTGATTTTCCTTTCGAATTTTTCTGGTATCGCACTCGTTTTGTCTTTTTTGAAATCCCATTCCCCGTTTAAGGAATAAGTTTCACTTCTAGAAAAATAGGGATTCGGCGTAAATGATGGATCGATTTTTTGCATGCCATCATTTTAGTGGAAACCCCGCGAAATAGTGAAAGAATATCCACGGAGTGAGCTTATGAAGGATATACGTGAGATTCAAAAAGACATAAAGGCGATGAATGAAGACGCCTGGATCATCGTCGATTACGAAAACAAGAACAAAGCCCTGGTATCGATGCTGGGGAACAAAATGCTGACAAGGAAGATATTTCTCGTCATCCCGAAAGCTGAGAAACCCTATATTGTTTGCCATTCAATCGACACCGTTTTCTTAAAAGACGAAGAAACAGCCAAGAACTTTGATTTACATGTTTATCGTTCTTGGCAAGAAATGCTCGATTTGGAAAAAACTTTATTCAGCAATTATCGTTCCGTTTTGATGGATGTGTCCGAAAACGGCTTGCTGCCGCGCGTCAGTTTGGCTGATTACGGTTCCGTTGCTTTTATCAAAAGTCTAGGCATCAACGTCGATTCCAGCGCCGATTTGCTCCAAATGGTTACATGCGTTTACTCGGAAAGATCATATGAGCTTCAGCTAAAAGCCGATGCTTTGTCCCTTCAAATCAAAGACGAAGCCTTCAAGAAAATCAAAGAGTTGGTTTCTAGTAGGGGCGAAACGAACGAATATGAGATTCAGCAATTTATCTGCCGCCGCTTTCACGAAGAAGGCATGGTATATGACGATGAGCCGATTGTCGCCATCGGGAAAAACGCCTCCAATCCGCATTACGGACCAAGCAAGGATAACTACTCTCCCATTAAAAAAGGCGATCTTGTCTTAATCGATATGTGGGCGAAAATGGATGATCCGGATGCCGTTTACGCCGATATTACCTGGATGGGATATGTTGGTGAAAGTGTTCCTGAAATCTACGAGAAACGCTTTGCGATCCTCAAAAAAGATATCGACCTCTGCTTAGAGTTTCTGAACAATGAGATGGGCAAAAGAACCGTTAAGGGCTACGAAGTCGATGATGTATCGCGCGCGTATATTAATGAGGAAGGATATGGCGAATATTACACTCACCGTTTAGGCCATAGCATCGCAGTCGATGTCGGTCCACACGGAGCTGGAGTCAATATTGATAACTACGAATCGCATGATGATAGATCGATCATCGAAGGCGTGTGTTTCTCTTTGGAACCTGGCATCTACGCACCTGATTTTGGCATGAGAAGCGAAACCAACGTCTATATAAAAGACAATAAACCAGTCGTTGTGGCGGGCAGGCAAGAAGAAATCATCGCCATCTTAGACAAATAAAAAAGAGCGGTCCCTTCATCGGCTCGCCCTTTTTTGACAACCTTATTTAATCTCAATACGGCGATCTTCCTCGAGTTTTTCTTTGTTCTCTTTCGGGAAGCTAACGGTCAAGATGCCGTTCTCTAATGACGCATTGATGGTCTTTTTGTCGACATCGCCAACATAATAGCTTCTCGAGGAGACACCATAGAAACGCTCTCTGTGGATGAACTTCTTGCTCAGTTTGTTCTCTTCGTTGTCATTGAAGTTGTTGTGAACAGTAGCCTTGATGGTCAAATAGCCGTTCTCAAGGGAAACATCGACGTCTTTTTTATCGATCCCAGGAAGTTCGACTTCGAGGAGATAATTATCGCCATCTTCTTTGATGTCGGTTCTCATCTGCAAGCTCTTATTGCCATCTACGGCGAACCAGTCGTCAAACAAAGCTCTCTCGAGTGGGTTGTTTCTATTTCTCAAATCGTACATCTCATTTATCCTCCATTTGTTTGGCACTCGTTGTTCCTGAGTGCTAAGGATATGATACCTTCTTTTTTAGCACTGTCAACATTTGAGTGCTAAGTTTTACAATTTGATATTTTCTTAAGGAATTATCGTTACTTTAACACGTTAATTCATTGATTTTGTTGCTAACATCTCTTTTGTAACAGCGCAAATCTGGCATATAGGCATATTCTTTATCACCCTGCAAAAACAATTTCGACAAGCTTGTATTGGTTTCCTCAAGGAGCGAAATGGAGATGTCGTTTATCTTCTTCTCGTCTCCACCATTTTTGTTGACGAAACTCGCTTCTCGAAAAGCCGACTCTGCCTTATCGCCGATTTCGCGGTCGGAATACAATCCCCCGATTTCGCGCCTATAAGGATCTAAAGCCGAATCAAGTAAGCTTTGATAAAAAGATAGGAAATTATTTAGTGAGTCATTCATATCGCTCTCCTCACTACTAACTAGAGGAAAAAGAGCGATTTTACAAATCAATCGGTCAAAGACGCGAAAGAAGCGTTCACAAATTCCTTCAAAGAGAAGGGCGAAAGTTCGATTTGGAAGCCTCTTCTCCCTCCGGAAACGAAAACGGTATCGAAAATCTCAGCCGTCTCATCGATATAGATTGGTATCGGTTTCTTTAAGCCGATGGGGCTACACCCGCCATGGATATAACCAGTAAGGGGCAGTAGCTCTTTCGATTTGATCATCTCGATGTTCTTCGCGCCCGCTGCTTTCGCGGCTTTCTTGAGATTGAGCTCCCCCGTGACTGGCACGACGAACATGCACAAATTATGGTGATCATCGCGGCAAACAAGGCTTTTGAAAACACATTCTGGGTCTTCATTCAGGGCAGCGGCGACCCCTTTCCCATCAACAATGCTTTCGTCGTATTCGTGAGGAGTGTATTCGATATGATGTACGTCAAGAAGACGCATTACGTTTGTTTTTTCCATGCTCTAGAAAAGGATATCCCTATAAATATATAAAGGTATATAAAAAGCCGCGAGGAACGCGGCCATTGCATTTTATCTATTTCCTTATTTCTTCTTGAGGGTCAAGCCAAAGCAGCAGAGAGAAGAAACGGCGCTTATACCAGCAGCAGCACCAGCAACGATGAATCCGTAGCCGAGTGAAGCAACATAGGTATCATTTGGGGTCTCGGTCAAAATGGCGCCGAGGAAGAAGAATAAAGCGACAACGATGAGGGACAAACCGGAGAGCAAATGAAGGAAACCGGAGAATTTGTGATCAGCGTCAGGATTCGGCAAAGTGAAGACGGTGCCGAGGATTTGGAAGACGACGGCGATGATGAGAAGAACGAATACGCAGATGAAATATCCGCTGCCTTCGATTTGGCTGGCGTCATTGCCAAAGACAAAGTCATAGCCGCAGTTATAAACGCTGCCAGCGCTTTCCGTGGTCCAGACAATGCCAGTGCCAATCGGGAAGAGAAAAGCAACAACGGTAAAGAGAATGGCGAGGAAGCCAAACGTTGCAAATAGATTCGTTTTCTTTTTCATAAAAATACGTCCTTTTCGTGAAACGAAATAATATTACTCACAAGCGTTACTCGTTTCAAGACAATAAGCGAAAAGCTGGACGCGCATCTATCCAATCACAATAGAGGCAAAATCATTCGATAAAGAGGCGATTTCGATGGTTTTTGAAAAGGTGTATCCGTTATTCATGCTGGCCTTATTGCGGTAACGGACATTCGGGAAGCTGGTTTTGTAGGCGGAGAAAGAAAAAGCGTCGCCTTCATAAAAGAGGGAAGAGTCATCAGCGTAGGCTTTTAAGGCCAATTTGGAGCTGCTGTCCTTGCGGTTATAGTCCATATCGAAATTGCGCTTCTCGGTTGAGTCCATCAGCTGAATAAGGCGATACTCAGGGTCAATGATGTTGTAACCGCTGCTGTTATTGTGGGCTAAATAGGTGGAAACATTTGAATTTTGATAAATATAGTCGGTGTAGAAAGGGTTTGTGGAATTTGCCAAAGCGGCAAGACGCGCATCAACATGGTAAATCCTGATTCCTGGCTTGCTATATCCTTGCACGCGACGGGCATTGCCTGGGTAAGGAGAATCGCTATCTTTCTCGTTTAGGCCAGTCGGTGTATAGAATTCAATAAGCATATATTCATCGAACATCGTGTTGTTCCATCCTTTATCGGTCATCACGAGCAAACAATCTCCGCCTTCTTCATATGGTTTCAAGGAAAAAGAGCCGGAAGAATGGACTATTTGAGGCGAGCACCAGCCAAGCAGCATCTTTGAGAAAACGTTATGGTCGATGATGTTGCAGTCCATCATATCAACACCGCCCATCGGCGAATAGTTCCTCTCCGTATTCTTGTTGACGCTCGAAACGTAATAGTCGGTCAAACCATATAAATGGCCGGTTTCATGGATATAAGTGTGGGCGTCAACCCCATCGTTTCCGTATCCAGCGTAAGCAAAATCATAACTTGCCCACATGTAACGGTACGGCAATGGGCTCTCGGCATCACCCTCATCAGTACCGTAAAGAGAATAAGTGAAACCCCAATATATTGACTTGTCCAAATTCGTTTTCTTTTTGTAATTGGGGGCGCTGTAAATGAGACAAAGCCCATCGATAAAGCCATCATCGTCCGAATCAAGGTCTTTGCAATCCGTCTCGTAAGTCTTCTTATACCATTCGACCGCCTCTTTCGCGATTTTCCAGGTTGGATCAAAATCCGGGGAGGAGTCATCAGTGAAAGAAGCCACTTCGCTTGAGGAATATCCACACGGGAACCACGATGAGACCTCACCGCTTAAATGTGATTTGCCATATGAAGATTTCTCGTAAAAGGAACTTACTGATTCCCAACTGGTTTCTTCGCTTGAGCCGAAAAAGGCCTTTTCGATGCTCTCTCTATTCTCTTCTGTCGCATTAAAAGCAAAATCCGTCAAAGTGACCGGAATCACGAGAAGTTTTGCCTCTCCAATTGAGGGAAGATAGTGATCGCCGCTCGCTAATCCGACGTCCCTTATAGTTACCGGAACACTTTTCTCTCCTTCGATCGAAGATGATTCTTCGCTTGATGAACTAACGATTTGATGCAGCGAGCACCCGCAAAGAAGAGCAACGAAAAAAGGGAGGAGGGTAATCTTCATCAATGTCCTCTTCCCTCTCGTTTTCATTATTCAGCTTTCTTGAGTTCCTTGAGCTTCTTATCGATGTCAGATACTTTGAACTTCAATGATTTTCTATCTTTTTCGCTCAATTTCTTGATCAACTTTTTGTGTTCCTCCAAATCGCGTATTTTGCTCTTTGAAGGGTAATTGGAATTGTTGATGTTGGCGTTGAGTTTCGCTTCCGAAGCCTGGGCCTGCTTCAACAAAGTGGAGTCAGACTTGGCTTTTTCGCTCTTTTTGGGCGCAGCCGTCTCCTTTTTCAAGTAGCGGTCGACGTCCATTTTCTTTTCAAGAGGGATTTCATTCTCCTCTTTATTCGCTTTGTTTGGGGCTTTTCTGGCTGTCTTCTTTTTAGAAGGCTCGCCGACGAACAAATTGACGCCTTGAGGCAAAACGAAAGTGCCTTCATTGAGAGCATCGCTAGATTTAACCTCCGGTTTGCTCTCGGCTTTGACGGCAACTTTCTTCGCTGGCTCAGATTTCGGCTCGGCCTTTTTGGCCTTTGGCGTTTTTTCCGTCTTTTTCGCCTCCGCCTCTTTGTTTCCAGGAAGAATTTTCACGGTCTTTTTAGAAGAAGTCTTTTTAGGAGTCTCCTCTTTTTTGGCTTCCTTTTTCAAAGGCTCAATTTTCTTTTCAGTTTGGGTCTTCTTAGCTTCAGGCGCGGTTACTTCCTCTTCTTGCTTAGGCGTCTCAAGAGGCTTTTTTGGAGCTTCTTTTTTAGTCTCCTTTATCGGCTTCTTGATTGGTTCAGCTTTCACCTCGGTTTTGCTGGTATTTTTGTCAATATCCGTCGTAATAATGGCTTTTTGCTCAGTTTTTGCTGTTTTTAAGGCAGCTGAAAATAAGCCGTTTTTGCGGGATATTGTGACTTTTTTATCAGCAAAAGCGATGTCTCTTTGTTCGCCATTATCCATATTGGAAAGGCTATTTGAAGCAGCGAACAAAGAAGAATTAGTGACATCAAGCGGGCCATGGACCGGAGCAAAATATGCCACGGAATCGTCCCTAACGATAACGCCGAGCTCATCGAAAAGGGCTTTTAGAGCGTCTTTCGGGGTTGGTTTTCCTTTATCGCTCTTTGGCAAATTAAGCGTTTTTGGGTCTGGCAACGTTTTCTTTGGCAAAGGCTTTTCGAAATGCTCATGCGGCTCTTTCGCGGGAACGTTTTTGTTTTCGCTGCTCGACACATTCCTTTTGATGATCGCTTCTTTTTCCTTAAGCAAGCGATCCTCGGTAAAAGATAGGGTCAGTTTTTTCTTGTCGTTAGAAGATAAACGTCCTAAGGCGGCAATTTGGGCATTGATGTCCGCGAGTTTCTTGTCGCTCGGGTAATTCTTGTTACCCAGTGCCGACGATAATCTCTTATCAGCATCTTGAATGCTTAAAAGGGCGGGTGGTAGTTCATCTTTTTTGTTTGTTTTTTGTGGTTTTTCGAAGAGTTTTTTAAACCCAAAACCCTTCTTTTTTCTTTCTTTAGTCTTGTTCTCAATTGGACGAGAATACCCGCTGTCGCCGAGATTCTTCGCTAATTCGCCATTTGGAGTTATTTTATAGACATCAAGGTTTCTTCCGTGCTGTGACTCAAGCTGGTTCAAGTTTCGCAAATCGCGAGTCAAGGTCTTATCCTGGGTAATGACGAGAATCTTGCTTCTGATTCTGTTTTTGATTACCGCTTGCGTAATTGCCTGGTCCCCGAAATCGCCATCGGTGATTCCTTTTTCCCTAATGATCGTTTTGCCGTGCCACTTATCATGGCTAAGAATCTTCAAGGCGCGTTTGGCGCCGATTCTGGCATCGTTTTTCTCTTTGTTCTTGGAATGCTTCTTAAGTTCTTTTATGCATTCATCCGGGACAATTACCTGTAGACCTTCCTTCCAATATTCCTTGGATGCTACTAGTGCGTCCATGAAGATGGGGAATCCGTCTTCCATGAGAGAACAAGTATCCAGGTAGACATAGTCATAGTTCGAGAGGAACTTGGCTAAGCCTGAGGATCTATTCTCCTCACTATACATTAAATTTATTTCCTCCTTTTGTTCGAACCTTATTATATCGAAAACCCCATAATGTATGGAGAATTCTTTCTTCTAAAGCGTTTTATCAATCACTGCGATTGGTCGTTTCTTCTAGTGCTTACTTAAATTTATCCGCGTTGGCGAGCGAGAACTCTTTCTTCAGCTGCACCGTTTCTTTGAAAAGCGGATCGAATTCATAGTTGTGGTAAATGTTGTGCACGCCAGCATAGTCCCATGATTTCACGTTGATGGTGTGCGGGAAGGGGAAGAAAACGAACTGCGGGGCAAAATGGCGGATGACGGTGGAAGAATAAAGCCGTCTTTGCTCATTGTAATCACGAGGGAGAAAGGCGATTTTCTTGGCTTTGCGGAAAATCTTATTCATCGCATCTTGATCAGGATGTTTCATTTTCTTCGTGGCGATGAGCTCGCGGCAAGCAACCATCAAGCCATCATGACGCATCTTGTCCAAATCGAGGAGCATCACACCCGCATTGAAATAATGATGACGCAGCAAACCGATGGTGGCGTTGTCTTTGACACAGCCGATATCGTTATCGCCAAGATCTTTGTGAAATAAAGGCGCAATATCGCGCAGCGCGATGGTATCACAATCCAAATAGAGGACGCGCGAGGGGATATTATCCAATAAATCCAAGAACGAGCGCATTAAGCAGTATGGCGTGTATTCGTTGTTGAGATTGGCGGTTTCGGCAAGCTCGTCTTTGATAAGCTCAGTGACATCACGCATCTCAAGAAGGCTTTCCTTGTTGTATTTCTGAATGGTGGAACGCAAAAAAGCGGCCTCGTGATCCTCTAAAGGGATATATGTTTCATTGAGATTACGAAAATCGCCCGTCAGGATGGTGACGTTGAGCGGCTCTTTGCACGTTTTGCTCACACTCAATAATGACAACAAAAGCCCATCAAACATGAACTTATTGCCACAATAAACCAAATTAACCATTTTTTGCCTGGTTGTATTTTAGTAAGTGTCGGCTTAACTTGCAAAGGCGCCTTCAATAAAAGAGGGGAACGCGCTAAAATCAAGCCGCTATGACACAGAACGAAATCGCGGAGATTGTTGCGAGCAATCTAGTGAAATTACGCAAAGACAGAGGTCTTACGCAAGGCGATATCGCCGAGAGATTTTCCTACAGCGACAAAAACATTTCCCGCTGGGAGAGAGGTGAGGTCGTGCCTGATTTGGCGACGCTTCAAGACCTCGCCGATTTCTATGGTGTCACCATTGACTATTTGACTCATAAACCGACTCCGGACAATAAACTCCTTTACGCCAAAAGCAGGGATCAGATTGAATTCCGCAACCGCTTGATCATCTGCTCCCTTTGGATACTTGGGGTATGGACGATCGCGTCAGTGGCGTGCGGCAGCATTCTCATCCTCCACCAAGAATCCGTCTATAAAATATGGATGCCTTTCATCTGGGCGATTCCTGGGACATTTGGCATTCTCTCCTTTTATGCCTGGCGTTATCAAAACAAGGTGCATCTTCTTGCTTACCGCATTTGCTTTTGCTGGGCTTTGCTCACCGCCGCCTATCTCGAAATAGGCTTACATATCGACGAAAACCAAGGCTGGAATTTGGCCTTTGTCTTCATAATCGGCATCCCACTTACCTTCATCGCGGTCTTGCGGGCGAAATTCGATAAGTGATTTATTTGCTTGTCAAAGCGAAAACGATTTCCTGATCAATGACTTTTTTCGCTTTGATGACGGCAGGATCGTTTGGCAAATGATAAACGTCGGCCATCCCTCTTTCGATAAAGCCATGACGTTCAGGGCTAACGATCAAACGGACATCGACTCGGGCGGCTTTCAAATTCTTCGCGAAGTCTTTCGCGTCATCGGTTAAACGGTCCTTCTCTGCGGCCACGATATATGTGTTCGGGAAACCTTTAAGATCGTGTTTATTCATATACAACGGTGAGACCATCGGATCTTTCCTGATGATTTTGTTCGGAACATAGAAAGAAATCCATTCATCAAGAAGCTCATTGGGCCATAAGCCTTCAACGACGGGTCTTTTAGAGGCCTCGATGCTCAAATCCAAGAACGGATAATTCAAAATAAGGGCATTGATATTAAGCGTTTTGTTTTTGAGGAAACGCCTAGTCAGAACAGTGGCCAAATTGGCGCCGCTGCTGTGGCCCAAGAAAATGATTTTGCTGAAATTGCGTCCACGCACAAAATTCAGGATTTGGCGCTCGATTTCCACAACCTGGACGGGGTAGCCCCACTTTATGCTGCTCGAGAAATCGAGATTGAGGACGCTCGTGCAGTAGGTTCTAGAGATATATTGGCACAAAGCATCATCATCAAGAGGATGTTTGTTGCAAAATCCGCCGCCATGGAAATTGACGATAAGGCTATCGCCGCTCCCATAAACAAACGAATACAAATCAGGGGCGCTTGGGAGTAGGCGGACTTTCTCTCCCCAAGTAGAAACAGAAGTGATGCTTTTGCGGTATCCTTCGTCGTCGCGTTTCGCTTTAGCGTATGTTGATTCAAATTCAATGGCCATGGCTAGATTATAATCGTTAAACGATTTTTCCGTTATATTTCTTTATGTTGCTATCAAAATTCGTCCAAAGATTGAGGCTTTCGTTTTTGCGTGCATATACTTGCTAAAGCAGGTCAATAATGAGACGGCGTTACAACGCAAAACTTATTAGGAACAACGCTCTTGAGCGATACCTCAACGAGTCGAGTTTTTGCTATGCAAATATAGGCAGCGTAAGCAATGATTTAACCTTCTTTGCTCCCACGAACATAATCGCTAGTTCAGCAAAATACCCGTCTGAGATAGAAGATGAGAACGAAGAGGAAATCACAAGCACGGAAAATATCCATACCTCATTATCTTTGCAAGAACCCTCCGTTTCTTACCCAGAAAAAACTATTGTTTTCGTTTCGCAAAATACGGATATCCGAAAAAATAAGCCGTTTTTGCGTGGATATAAGAAATTGCTTCATCGCGATAAAACCGCTATAAGCGTTTTTAGGTTCCATCAATTTGCCTAAACGCATCCAAAACCAAAAAACTCAAAAGGAGAATAAAAATGGAAAAGGAAGAAGTAGTCAAAGCAAAAGAAGAAGGGCTCAAAGGTCATGAAGACGCTTTTGTCTCCCTTCAGCACATCGACAAAATCTATGACAACAACGTGCAGGCGGTTTTCGATTTCAATCTCGATATTAAAAAGCACGAGTTCATTGTCTTCGTTGGACCGTCGGGGTGTGGGAAATCAACGACTCTCCGCATGATCGCCGGGTTAGAGGAAATCACGAACGGCGACCTCTATATCGATGGTGAATACGCGAATGAGAAATCGCCAAAAGACCGCGACATCGCGATGGTCTTCCAAAGCTATGCCCTTTATCCGCATATGACCGTTTACGATAACATGGCTTTCGGCTTGAAGATTCGCCATCTCAACAAACAAGAAATCGATAAGCGCGTCCATGAAGCTGCTAAAATCCTACAAATAGAAGAATATCTTGACCGTAAACCCAAGGCCTTATCAGGTGGCCAAAGACAGCGTGTCGCCTTAGGAAGAGCGATCGTCAGGAACGCTAAAGTCTTCTTGATGGATGAACCTCTCTCTAATCTCGACGCTAAACTCCGCGTTCAGATGAGAAGCCAAATAATCAAACTCCATGAGGCCCTAAACGCCACCACGATCTACGTCACCCATGACCAAACCGAGGCTATGACGATGGCTACTAGAATCGTCGTCATGAAGCTTGGCTATATCCAGCAAATCGGCACCCCGATGGAAATCTATAGCAAGCCCGCCAATATGTTCGTGGCTTCCTTCATTGGCTCCCCAGCCATGAACCTCATGAAAGGCTATTTCGATGGGGAAAGCATCGTGCTAAAAGACGGCGAAAAAATCAAAGTCGACGCCAGTTTCAAGACAAGCTTCCATAACTTCTACGAGAGCCGCGTGAAAACGATAAGCGACAAGTTATCCGCCATTAAAGCTGAACCGGAAGTTGAGAAAAAGAAACCGCTTCTCCCTATCGGCAAGAAGGAAGATAAAACGGATAAAAAAGCCGAACTTATTGCCCTTGCTGAGAAAGAGCTCGCAAGCGCAACATCAGCCTTAGAAAGCGGAAAAGGCGATATTATCTTTGGTATCCGACCCGAGGATATCCACGTTGGCAAAGAGCATAAGGCCAAAGTCAGCGTCGCGGAGCTATTAGGCCACGAATATTATGTGCACTCCGATTTCTGCGGCATTGATCTGGTGGCGAAACTTCCGCTCGTTCATGAAATCAAAAACGGCGATGGCATTACTTATGATTTTGATTTAACAAAAGCCCATGTCTTCGATCCGATAAGCGAACTTCGCATCGCGTAATAAGCCCAAAATTAAAGCGGAGTCACTCATCGTGACCCCGCTTTTTCCTTTAGATTATCGGCTTTATCGTGATTTCTTCGCCCGAGACATCGACGAGATATTTGTTCTTCGTATCGACATCGCCTTTCACAATCGCGGTGGCGATAACCGTCTCGACGTTATCTTGAATGAAACGTTTAAGCGGTCTTGCGCCGTAATTTGGCGAATAGGCAGTATCGAGGATGTATTTCTTCAAGGCATCGGAGAAAGAGAAACTGAAGTATTGCTCTTTTAAGCGTTCATTGAGCTCATTGAGCATCTTCTCGACGATGTGATATTGAACATCTTTCGAAAGAGGATTGAAGTAGACAATCTCATCGATACGGTTGAGGAATTCTGGCTTGAAGGTGTGATTCAAGAGCTCTTTCGCGGGCTCTTTTTTGCCCTCAAGCAAGTATTCGCTGCCGACGTTGCTCGTCATGATGATAATCGTGTTCTTGAAATCGACAAGATGGCCTTGCGAATCGGTGAGTCTGCCATCATCAAGTACTTGTAGCAAGAGGTTTAAGACCTCTGGATCAGCTTTCTCGACTTCATCAAACAGTACCACGGAATATGGGTTTCTCCGCACTTTCTCGGTGAGTTGGCCGCCTTCTTCGTAACCAACATATCCTGGAGCGGCACCGATAAGACGCGAGACTGCGTATTTCTCGGTGTACTCGCTCATATCGATGCGGATGATGTTATTCTCGTTATCGAAGAGGGCTTCCGCCAAAGCGCGAGCCACTTCCGTTTTGCCTACGCCCGTTGGGCCCAAGAAAAGAAAGCTGCCGATTGGCCTATTCGGATTCTTGATGCCAGCGCGTTGACGAAGAATGGCATTGCTGACTAGTTTAATGGCCTCGTCTTGCCCGATTACGCGCTTTTTGAGCGTTTTGTCGAGCTCTAGGACCTTTTCCCTATCGCCTTTTTGGATGCGAGACACCGGAATGCCGGTGATTTTGGCGACGATTCTGGAGATATTCTCCTCATCCACCACCTGGTCGACGAGTTTGCTCTCTTTCGCATCTTTCCCTTCGAGTTCCTTGAGTCTTCTTTCAAGCTCTGGAATCTCTTTGTATTGGAGAAGCGAAGCTTTCTCGTAATCGCCGTTACCAAAGTAGGTATTGAGGTCAAATTGGGCTTTCTCAAGCTTGCTCTTGATCTCTTTGGCTTCTTTGATGTCTTCTTTTTCGGCCTTCCATTCTTTAGTGAGCTCTTCCTCTTTCTTCTTATAGGAAGCGAGCTCTTCGTTGAGGTCCGTCAAACGGCGCTTGCTGGAATCGTCTTTTTCTTTGGATAAGGCGACTTTTTCGACTTCCAGCGAGCGGATTTTCCGTGAGACATCGTCCAGCTCAGCCGGCATCGACTCGATTTCGACTTTGATGCTCGCGCAGGCCTCATCCACCAAATCGATGGCTTTATCGGGTAAAAACCTATTGGTGATATAACGGTTCGACATCGTGGCGGCCGCCACCAAAGCCCCATCGGTGATTTTCACGCCGTGATAGGACTCAAAGCGCTGCTTAAGGCCACGGAGTATCGTGATTGTGTCCTCCACCGTCGGTTCCCCAACCATGACGGTCTGGAAACGACGCTCAAGCGCGCGATCCTTTTCAATATATTCGCGGTACTCGCTTAAAGTAGTCGCACCAATGCAATCGATCTCGCCACGCGCAAGCATAGGCTTGAGCATGTTGGATGCGTCGAGCGCGCCACTCGTCCTGCCCACTCCGACGATAAGATGAATTTCATCAATGAAAAGCACGATTTTGCCGTCGCTTTCCTTGATTTTGTTCAAGACGCCTTTTAGACGCTCCTCGAATTCGCCTTGGTATTTGGCCCCAGCGATAAGGGCGCCCATATCGAGCTCATAAATCGTCTTGTCTTTCAAAGTATTCGGGACATCGTTTTTGACGATTCGCTCCGCTAGACCTTCGATAATGGCGGTTTTGCCGACGCCTGGCTCGCCGAGCAAAATGACATTGTTTTTGGTTTTTCTGGCCAAAATGGTGACGACTTTTCTGATTTCATCATCCCTTCCAATGACCGGGTCGATCTTCCCTTTTTTGACTTCTTCATTTATATTGCGACCGAACTTCTCAAGAATATTCTCGTCGTTCTCGTAATCTGGCACTTGTTCAAGTTTCATATTGATTACCTCCTCCTTCTTCAAGGACGCCATCATTATAAAACAAAAATTAGCACTCGCAAGTGGAGAGTGCTAATAAGTGATAATGTATAGGTTTTATCGAAACTATTTTTATGAAACGGTTATTTCCCTTGGTAAGTTTTGACTGAGGAAAGGATATAATCCGCCAAGGCGTCCATCCCTTCGCCCGTTTTGGCGCTCACTGGATAAAACACCGCGTCTTTATTGAGCTTGAGGATTCTTTCTTTGGCTTTCTCCACATCGAAGTCGAAGACGACTTTGGTGTCCATTTTCGTGAAAACGAAGCATTTTCCGACCGTGAACATAAGAGGGTATTTAAGAGGTTTATCGTCACCCTCTGGCACGCTTAAAATCGTCATATTGAGCGTGGCCCCGGTATCGAATTCGGCTGGGCAGACGAGATTGCCGACATTCTCCAAAATGAGGAGGTCGATATCGTCTAAACCGATGGCGTCGCACCCTTCTTTCGTCATTTTCGCGTCAAGATGACATTCCCCGCATGTATGGAGCTGAATCGTTTTGACGCCTGTTTTCTCTTTGATGGTCTCCGCATCCACCACCGCATCCATATCGGCTTCCATGACGCCGATTCTGAGTTTGTCTTTTAGCTTGTTGATGAGGGAAACAAGAAGCGTGGTTTTTCCGCTTCCTGGGCTCGACATAAGGTTGATCAAAAAGACATTTTTCGCCTTTAATTCATTCCTAAGCGCATCGGCGCGCGCATTATTGTTGGCGAAGATCGATTGCTTCACCTCGATGACTCTGACTTTATCCATATTTATCTCCTAGAAGGCCATGACAATTATACGCAAGAGAAGAGGAAAGCACGAACGAAAAATCCAGGCCTATTCGACCTGGATATCCTTGATATTGATTTCGTTGCCTGTCGCTAGATAGGTGTCTTCGCTGTGGCAGAACGGGCAGATTTTCCCATGCTCCACGGTTTTATACGTTTCCTTGCAGCTTCGGCAATAGGAGATGCCTTGGAGAATGACGAGATTCAGCTTGCACTCCTTCATGTACTCCGTTTTCTTGATGGCCCAGGAATAGGCATCCTCGAAGTAAGAAGGGACAACGCCAGAGACCTCCCCCACCTCAAGAGTGAGGGCGGTGACTTTGTTGACGTTATTCTCTTTGGCTATTTTTTCGACTTCCTCAATGACGTAGAAGACGATTCCAAGCTCATGCATCGATCTTGGTCGCGTTGCCAGTGAACTTATTGGCTTTCGCGGTGGCTTTGGTCTGCTTCTTGTATTCTTTTCTCTTCTTGCGCATCATCTTCGCTTCAGCGGAACCGCTGTGAGCGATGATCTTGCCCATACGTTTGATGGAATACTTGAGGAGTCCTTTGACCTTCTCTTCACCAGCGACCATGGTGGTCATCTCTGGGTGATCGCGATAGAGGTGGATGGCGTCGAATTTGCAGCGGGTGGTGCAGATACCGCAGCCGATGCACTTGTGTGGGTCGACAACCGAGGCACCGCAGCTTAAGCAGCGGCCGGTCTCGATCTTGACTTGCTCCTCGGTGAGAGTCTGATGGACATCGCGGAAGCTGTGCTTGGCATCGATCTTGGCGTCGATTCCGGCTTCTTGACGGCCAGCATGATCATAATCCGGGAGTGAGATATCGTTCTTGTCGAGCGGAGTGAAGACGCGGCGATCCAAACCAATGGTTGGATGGGCATTCCAGTGAACGTGACGATGGAGCGATTCGGCGGCAGCATGGCCAGCGGCAATCGCATCGATGACGAATTTCGGACCAGTGAAGACGTCGCCACCAACGTAGATATCAGGATCAGCAGTCTGGAAGGTGAGCTTGTCGGCGATTGGGTAATTGCCGTGCCAGAAGGTGACGGCGCTGCCTTCTAAGAGCTTGCCCCATTCGATGGCTTGGCCAATCGCGAAGATGATCTTATCTGCCTTGACGGTGATGGTCTCATTCTCGTCATAAAGTGGGGAGAATTTCTTCGTTTCTGGGTCGATGGTGCGGGTGCATTTCTTCAAAACGATGCCCGTGACATTGCCTTTATCGTCAACGAGGACCTCTTTTGGGCCCCAGGAGTTATTGATGGAGATTCCTTCTTCGAGAGTCTCAGCGATCTCGTCTTTGGAAGCTGGCATCGTCTCGCGGGATTCAAGGCAATACATGCCAACGCTCTTCGCGCCGAGTCTTGAAGCGCTTCTCGCACAGTCGACGGCAACGTTTCCGCCACCGATGACGACGACATCGCCCTCGAATTTGGTCTTTGGGTGATCATAGACGCCATGGAGATAATCAACGGCGATTTCAGTGCCTTTGGCCGTATCGTTAGCGACACCAGGGCGTCTTCCGCCTTGGCAGCCAATCGCAATGTAGAAAGCTTTGTAGCCTTGTTTCTTGAGGTCAGCGATAGTGACGTCTTTTCCGACTTCGACGCCGCATTTGATTTCGACGCCGAGCTCTTTCATGATGTCGATTTCAGCATCGATGACATCTTTCTCGAGTTTATAGGAAGGAATGCCATATCTAAGCATGCCGCCTGGCTTTTCGTGTTTCTCAAAGACAGTTGGAGTGTAGCCCATTTCCGCCAAATAGTAAGCGGCGGTTAACCCAGCTGGGCCAGCGCCGATAATGGCGATCTTCTCATCCCATTTGCCGCGCACTGAGGCAACGACTTTCTCTGGGACGTAACGGGTTTCGGCGTGGAGATCTTTCTCCGCGATGAATTTCTTGACGGCGTCAATGGAGACGGCGCGATCGACATCGCCACGGGTGCAAGCGTCTTCGCAGCGCTTATTGCAAACGCGTCCGCAGACGGCTGGGAATGGGTTGGCTTTCTTGATGAGAGCCAAAGCTTCGGTGTATTGGCCTTCGTGGGCTTTCTTTAAGTAAGCCTGTACCGGAACGTGGGCTGGGCAAGCGACTTTGCAAGGCGCTGTACCTGTATCATAGGTATTAGAAAGGCGCATCGTGTCGCGATAATTCTCATCCCAGGCGTATTTGCCCCAGATATTGTTATCAGGGAGCGGAGCTTGAGGATAATTTTGGCTAGAGCCATCTTTCTTGCAGAGCTTCTGGCCGAGTTTGACGGCGCCAGCAGGGCAAGATTCAACGCAGAGACCGCAGGCGACGCAGTTCTTCGGATCGACTTTCGCGGTGAAGGAGCTGCGGGAGAGGTTCGGCGTATTGAAGAGCATCGAGGTTCTTAAGGCATTGCAGATCTTCACGTCGCAGTTGCAGATGTCGAAGATCTTCTCGGAGCCGTCGATGTTGGTGATTTGGTGAACGAAGCCATTGTCTTCGGCTTTCTTCAAAATCTCGAGGGCTTCTTTCTTGTCGATGCGGCGGGCTTTGCCAGTCTCAACGGCATAGTCAGCCATATCGCCGAGCTGGATGCACCAGTCATCGGCATCATCCGCGCATCCTTCGTCCAAATGGGAACGAGAATAACGGCAGGAGCAAAGTCCGGCGCTCAAATGGCCATCGTATTTCTCAAGCCAATAGGAGATGTGTTCCAAATCAACGGCCTCATTGCAGGCATTGACTTCTTTTTCGACTGGGATGACGTGCATACCGATGCCATCTCCTCCAGGAGGAATCATCTGGGTGATGCCAGCGAGAGGAACGAAAGTCATACGCTCAAAGAAAGAGGCGACGGCTGGTGTTTTGTCAACGCGGTCTTTGGTGGAGTTGAGAAGCTCCGCGCTCCCTGGAACGAAGAATGGGAGCTTGTAGCGGCGGATCCTCGGTTTGTCCTTGAGTTCGTGAGTATGGTCGTAATTGTCGCCATAATCGTATTCGAGAATGCCACAGTCGGCCATCGAATCGAGAATTTTCTGGAGTTTGGCTGGCTCGACGTCTTTGTTCATCTTGACGAGCTGCTCAAAGGTGTATGGCTTACGAAGTTTCATCTTCAAAGCCACGTCGCACATTTCGTCAGTGAGCACTTCGCGTAAGCCCCAATATTCGGCATCAGTGGATTTCACGCCGCCGATTTTGTGTGGCACGACGTCAGTGATTTTGCGCCCCAATTTCAAAATCTTTTTGTTGGGGTTTTTGTCGCCTTCGTACTTGGTTTCAACCGTTTTGTTCTTCTCAGGCATATTTTCCTCTTTCTTTCTCAGGGGTCTTCCCTTTCCCCTTCTTTTTTAAGAAAAGGCGCACGAAAGACCCGGTTTTTATGTTGTCGATATTATAAAAGCAAAATCGGTATTTTTGGGAATTTTTATTCAATTTAAGATACAAATTTGCACAGTGTCCATGACATAGTTAGGAATCATCGAGCTTTTTTGCC
>CAVIFQ010000013.1:0-38021 GCA_963642055.1 Roseburia hominis
GCGAAATTTAACAAAGAATATTCAAGAGATTTTGCCTTTTTCTTACTTTATAATCTAGGGCGGTTGAAATATCCCTGTTTATTTGGAGACCTTGAATATGGAAGAAGAGACAAAAGTCAAAGAAGTGTCCGCTGAAGAAGTAGAGACAAATAAAGAAGAAACGCCGGTCGCAGCTTCTACCCCAGAAGTAAAAGCGGAGCCAGAAAGCGATTTCGCTGACGAAGTGAAAGAAGAGCCAAAGGTAGAAGAGGCGCCAGCCCCGGTCGAAGAAAAAGAGCCTGAACCTGAAGTCAATCTCTATAAGGAAGAAGAGGAAGAGGAGGTACCGAGCGAAGAGACAAAGCCCGAAGATTCCTCCAACGAGAACCTTCTTTCCATCGAAAACGCCCGTTCCTCTTTCCACAAAGAGTATAAAAAGCAGAACACTATCAAATGGATTGTGACAGTCGTTGCTCTTGCTCTCATCGTCTTGGGCTACGTCATCCCGAATGTCGTGCCAGGACTTAAAGAGCAGACTTGGACTATCTATATCACGCTCGGCGTTTTGCTTCTTGCCATTATCGGCTTGGGCGTTTATAGCTTCTTGTCGCGCAAGAAGATTGACGCTTTGATGAGCGATTATTTCGGCAAATACTACACTTATACGAATGCCTACGCTTTTGATGGATATGGTGTTTCAAATATGAGCGGCGGTGTGGCTGATAAAATCAGTCCTGAGGAATTAAGCACCTGCGCTTTATATTCCGACATCGTCAAAGTAGGATCCCGCGATTTGATTTCCTTCACCTACCACGATGAAACGATCAAAGTCGTTGACTGCGCCGCTCAGACACGCGGGCAAAAGAACACTCTCCGCACGGTGTTTGTCGGCAAAATGGTCGTTGCCCCAAATAAATACGATGGGGAAGGCATCATCGTATATCTAAAAGGCAATAAGCGTGCTTTGCCGCCTACCAATACGGCTGGCTTAAGCGTGCTCGAAGACCATAAAGACTATGTTATTTATGGCAAGAAAGGAAACCGTAAAGGATTGACCAAGAAGGCACTCGACGTCCTTAAAACCGTCAAAACCGACAAAACGCTTGTCGATTTGGCTGTTTCCATTCGCCCAGGGAATACTTATTTCTTAATGGGTTATGAAGATAATTTGATGGTTTTGCCGCTTGATAAGCCATTCGATCCAGCACCTACCGTCCATTTCCGGAACGATATTGGAAAAGTATTGTCCGTCATCGACTCGCTCAACGGGTATAAAGCCGAATAATCGTGCCTATCATCGCCTCCCCACGCTGGGAGGCTTTTCTTAAGAAAAGAGGTGTAGGATTTTTCCTATTAACCTATAATTGAGGCAGGTCCTCCTTGGAGGCTGCTTCTTTTTTATGGATAAGACATTGATGAGCAATAATTTCCCTAAGTGGATAAAGGTACAAGCCTATAAGCATGATGGCTTGCTGCACCGGCAATGGTCCGCCGCTTATTTGGTGGAAGAGACAGACGATTACTGGGCTCTTTGCTCACACGCTTCTTTAGTCACTGAGTCCGATGGGCGTAGATGGATGACAAAAGAGCACGCCATCTTCTTTTTGTTCAAGAAAAAGTGGATGAATATCATCTGCATGCAGAAAAAGGACGGGCTTTGCTATTACGTCAACATCGCAACGCCGACCATCTTGGACAAAGGTTATCTCAAATACATCGATTACGATCTCGACGTTAAAATGTTCCCTGATGGCGTCATAAAAGAGCTCGATGAGCAGGAATTCGAGAGGCACGTCCTCACTTATGGATATTCCCCTGAGCTCACGAAAACCATTCGCCTTTCGATGAAAGAAGTCGAAGAGAGCATGAAGGAGAAACGTTTCCCTTTTAAAGACGAAGACGTTATGCGCCTCTTTCTTAAATTCGACGAGGAAAATCAGCCTTTTATCGCTTTGAAATGAGAATAATCGCTTGATTAGAGAAAGCCTATAATGAAGGAGGAGCAATAGAGATGAAATACACTTTCGTTAGCAATAACAAAGACGAAACAAGGAGCTTCGGTGCCTTTCTCGCTCCTTTTTTCAAGCCTGGAGATGTGGTTTTGCTTGAGGGTGATTTAGGGGCAGGAAAAACAACGCTCGTTGGCGGCGTCAGCAAGGCGCTTCATATCAGCGATGAAGTGATTTCCCCAACCTTCAATATCATGAAATGCTACTTCAAGGGCGATATCCCTTTATATCACATCGATGCTTATCGCCTCGAGAACCAGAATATTGAGCTTGGCCTCGACGAGTATATCGAAGGGAATGGCGTCTGCTTCATCGAGTGGCCGCAGTATATCGCTCCGCTTATCCCCGATGAGCATCTTTCGATAAAACTATCCAACATTGATCTCAATAGAAGAGAAATAACCATCGAAAGCAATTCGCCGCATTTCGACGCGATGGTCAAGAAAGTTGAGGAGGTTTTCAAATGATCGGCATTTTGATTGATTCAAGCAACACGCGCCTTACCGTTGGTATTGCGAAAGATAAACGTATCATCGCCTCAATCGACGAAGAGGCTTGGCAAAGACAAAGCGAACTTCTCGTTGCTGCCATTGATAAACTCCTCAAAGAAAATAGCATCAAGCGCGAAGATA
This sequence comes from Roseburia hominis, assembly GCA_963642055.1. GTDB lineage: Bacteria > Bacillota_I > Bacilli_A > RFN20 > CAG-826 > UBA4951. The sequence goes on from CAVIFQ010000013.1 coordinate 2,621, forward strand.
TTTCTTACGTTGTCGCCTCAAAAGGCCCAGGTTCTTATACTGGCGTCCGCATCGCTTTGACGGTGGCCAAAGTCATGGCTTTCGCACTCAACGTCCCTCTTTATCTTCCTTCAAGTTTGGAAGTTCTTAAGGAAGATGGCGTCACTTCCATTTGCGTTTCGAACGCTAGAAGCAAGCGCTCATACGTTGGTGTTTATGAAGGAGAGAAAGCGATCGTCGAGGACACGATTTGGACCAATGATGAACTGCTCTCTTACATAAAAGAGCACCCAACATACAAAGTATGCGGCGAAGTCGAATATTTGGGATTATCCGCGCAAAAACCGGATATCTTATCGAATTTAAATAAAAGCGATACCACGAAGAATCTTCAAAAAAATGTTTTGTCCGCTAAACCGGTTTATTTAAAAGACAACTATTGAATATGAGCAAAATCCGCGTTCGAAAAATAAAAGAGAGCGATATTCAAGCGGTCGCAAATCTCGAGGATGCTTGCTTCTCTTCCCCTTGGCCTGAGGAGCAAATCCGTTACGAGATGAAGGAAAATCCGTGCGCCATCATTTATGTCGCTACACTCGATGATGAGGTCGTTGGCTATCTCGACTTCATGATCACTTTCGACAGCGCCACGATAAACCGGATCTGCGTAAATGAAGTCTACCGGCGAAAAGGAATCGCGAATGCCTTGCTCGATAAAATGGTTGAGGTATGCAAAAAGCAAGAAGAGAGAGTCGATTTCATAACCTTGGAAGTCCGCGAATCCAATGAAGCGGCAATTAATCTCTATAAAAAGAACGATTGGATCGTAATAACGAAAAAACCGCATTATTACGAAGATGGGGAAGATGCGGTTTATATGGTAAGGAGTCTCTGATTATGGCTAAAATCCTAGCAATTGAATCAAGCTGCGACGAAACAAGCGTTGCGATTACAGATAACGGGAAGCTTCTTTCTAACGTCGTCAGCACCCAAATCGCCGTTCACCAAAAATATGGCGGAGTAATGCCAGAAATCGCCTCAAGGCTGCACTGCGAGAATATTGACGTTTGCTTGAAAGAAGCCCTTGAGCAGGCTAACTGCACTTTTGAAGATATAGACGCTTTTGCCGTCACTAGAGGACCTGGCTTGATTGGCTGCTTGCACGTTGGTTTGCAGGCCGCGAAAACTTTGGCTCTCCTTTACGATAAGCCTCTTATCCCAGTTCACCATTTAGCGGGCCATATTTACGCGAACGAATACGTTGGCAAACTCATCTTCCCGCTTTTATGCGTGATCGTAAGCGGTGGGAATACTGAACTAGTCATCATGAAAGACCACCTTGATTTCTCGATTATCGGCGAGACGAAAGATGATGCGGTGGGAGAATGCTACGACAAAGTGGCGCGCGTTTTGGGCCTTCCTTATCCAGGGGGACTACCGATTGACCAGCACGCCAAAAACGGAAAGCACACATATCAATTGCCTGAGCCTCTCGCGAATAAAGGCACTTACGATTTCTCTTATAGCGGTCTAAAAACGAGCGTCATCAATCTCGTGAATCAACTCAAGATGAAAGGCGAAGAGGTGAGGCTTGATGATATGTGCAAGAGTTTCCAGGATGTCGCCATCGGAATGATTGTGGAAAAAGCCACCAAAGCGGCCTTCGATTACGGCGTAAAACAAGTGGTATTAGCGGGCGGAGTCAGCGCGAATAGCTATCTGCGCGAAGAGATGAAAAATAGGCTCAGCAATACCGGGATTGATTTAATTATCCCACCTCTTTGGTGCACGACGGATAATGCCGCGATGATCGCCAAAGTCGCCGAGCATTTATATAAAGAGAAATTGTTCGCTCCGCTTACTCTAGGGGTTGACCCAAACTGGAAGATTGACCACTTTCGCGAATTCGACGAATAAAAAGGTCAAAGAAAAGGTAGTTATGCTATATTAGGCACGGAAAGAGAGATAGGTATTATGGTAGACAAAATGACAAGCGTTCGTTCGCTTTACGATTTGTATCAAAGCGGCGAAACCCTTCCAAAAGAAACGATTGCGATGGCTGGCTGGGTCAGGACTAACCGCAACAGCGGCAAAATCGGCTTTATCGAGCTACATGACGGCACTGCCTTTAAATCGATTCAGGTTGTCTATAGCGATACCCTAAGCGATTTTGCCAAAATCTCTCACTACAATACCGGCGCCAGCATTGAGGTAAAAGGCAAGATTGTCGTTACCCCAAATAGCAAGCAGCCCTTTGAGATTCACGCTGAAGAAGTGATTCTTTTAGGAGATGTCGCGAGCGATTACCCGCTTCAAAAGAAACGCCATTCCTTCGAATTTTTGCGTGACGAGGCCTATTTACGCCCACGCACCAATACCTTTGACGCCGTTTTCAGGGTCAGAAGCGTCCTCGCGATGGCTGTCCACACCTATTTCCAAAGCCGCAACTTCATTTACGTTCATACGCCTGAGATAACCGCGAATGATGCTGAAGGGGCTGGGCAAGTCTTTACCGTTTGCACGACGGAGAATGACAAATTGAGCGATACCGCTTTCTTTGGGAAACGTGCCTCGCTCACCGTTTCAGGGCAGCTCCATGTCGAGGCTTTCGCTCTTGCCTTCAAAGACGTTTATACCTTTGGCCCGACTTTCCGTGCCGAAAAGAGCAACACGACGCGTCACGCGAGCGAATTCTGGATGATTGAGCCAGAGCTCGCCTTTGCTGATTTGGAAGATGATATGGACTGTATCGAAGACTGTATCAAATTCTGCATCAACTATGTTTTGACTCACTGCAAAGACGAAATGGAGTTCTTCGATAAATGGATTGCCCCGGGATTGCTCGATAAATTGAATCTTGTGTTGAGCAAGCCTTTCACCAGGATGGAATACACCGAGGGCATCAAGATTCTCCAAGATGCCGTAAAAGGTGGGCATAAATTCGAGAATAACGACATCGAGTGGGGAATGGATCTCCAAAGCGAGCACGAGCGTTATTTGACCGAGCAAGTCGTGAAAGGCCCAACTTTCCTCATCAACTACCCAAAAGAGATCAAAGCCTTCTATATGCGCGAGAACGATGACGGGAAAACCGTCGCGGCTTGCGATTTACTCGTTCCGGGAGAAGGAGAAATCGTCGGTGGCAGCCAGCGCGAAGAGCGTTACGAAATTCTTAAAGCGAAGATGGAAAAACAAGGCAACGTCAAAGGACTTGAGTGGTATCTGAATCTGCGCAAATACGGAACTTGCGTCCACAGCGGTTTCGGCATCGGATTCGATCGCCTCCTCATGTATATCACCGGCATGAATAACATCCGCGACACTGAGCCTTATCCAAGAAATTCGAGCGGAATCAAATACTGATTATGGACGATAGAGATATTTTCGAAGCAAGCGAGCAAGAGAAAAAAGCGCTCAGTAGGCGCCGTATTTTCTATGCTTTGGTCATCATCGATTCATTGATGGTGGCGCTTTTGCTTTGGGAAATCGTCGAGCTGTTCCTTAAATAAGAGTTATTGCTGAGGTCCGTTTTTAGGTTGAATAGGTTTGCCTGTTTTTAAGTCGACCCCCGTATAGGGATTCGCGGTGCCGTCGGAAGGATAAATCGAATCGTAGAAATTGTAGCCATCGAGCGATTGGTTGTAGACCGTTTTCGCGCGGTGAGAAATCATGAAAGCCCTGGATAAATAGGCTTGGCTAGCGACAAAGAAATAGACGATGCCGGTAAGCCAAAGGGTGCACAAAATATAAGAAGCGTAATCTTCCACCACAAAATGCGGCTCATTCACTAAAGGCGGCCATTTGGCAAGCAAACGCATGCCCCAGAAGATGACATAGCTATCTTCATCGGCAAAATCCCACAAAAAGAAGATGGTGCCGAAATCGCCCCAATAATCATGGATCCATTCGCCTGTTACACCGGCATAAATGAGATAGAAGAGCAAGGAAACAAGTAGTATCGCGATGGCTGGGAAGGACTGCTTATAGAAAAGGCGCTTTGATTTAATTTTCGCGTATTGGCGGAAATGCTTTTCGCTTTCGAGAATGCGGAAATGCACGGCGTGAGAGACAAGTTCATCAAGTCGCGAGCCTTGCCACTGCATGATTCTTCTTATAAGCATTCCGATGAGCCCGATCAGAACGAAAAGGATCACAAGGATTATGAAAGCCGCGATCACGAGACGGCGATCGCTTTCGTTATTGATGATATCTAACAAAGTGATCATCATTTCGTTTCATCTCCCAAAGGATCAATCTTAATTTCCCTAACTTCAGACTCAGGCCTATAAGTCGGTATGGCGACGAGCGTCGGCCCATTTTGCATATTGGCATTATTAGGAATTTGAGCGGGGTTTTGCGAAATCAAAGAGGGATTTGCAGGGTTTTGCGTTGGAATTTGATTTTGAACGTAGGTGCCTGTCGCGTCGACATATTGAGGCATTCCTTGATTTAACTGGGGCGAGAAAGTAGGGGCAGGAGGAGTAGGGGAAGCAGGCGCTTGAGTGTAATAATTATTTTGGACATAGACCGCGCTTGGAGCTTTCTCAGCTGGTGGGTTAGACTCAGAAGGAGGAATGCCGTTCAGCATTCTTTCATGCTGCGTTTTCATAACAAGCGCCACTTCTTTATCTTCGCGAAGAGCGGGATAGAATTCCTCGCCTTTGAAAAAGCGGATGAGGCGCGGGAAAAGCTTGATAATCCATTCCAGAACGCAAATGATGCCATAGATGAGGGAAGCTACAACAATCAGCGGAAAAACGATCGTATAGACAAGGCCCATTCCGAAGTTTTTGAAGAAACTTGTGCTTTTACCCTCTTTTTCCATCGTTTTTTCCTTCGAAAAGTAATTGTAGCCCGATTGGAAGCACGGCGAAATCATTACCTATAAATAATAAGGATGAGAGCAAAAGCCCGCTGCCTTTCGGGAATTCTTTGTAGAAAATAGCAAAGAGGAAGATGGATAAGACCAAAAACACGAAAAACATCACGAAATTGATCGTCTTGGCTTTCGAGAATAGAGCAAAATCACAACATAAAGCGAAATAGAAACCAAAGGAGAGAAATAAATACCCGAGTGGCGAGTAAACGAAGGCCATGCCTAAGGAAAGACCGCCGAAAAATAAAGACGCAAGAGGGTAAAAAGCCACGAGTTTGCTTGGCGTTTCCTTTTTGTAACCAACCTTTGAATTCAATAGCTCTATCAAAAGATGAGAGATAGCCATTTCCGCCAAGGAGAGAGAATAGATGAATAAAGGAATGATGTTGCCGACATTTTCTATCTCCTCAAGATGAAACAAAGACAGAGCGAAGGCAATCATGTCGATGCCGAAAAGGCCTTTGATAAGAGGGAGAGACAAATAGTTAAGGCCCATCGAAAGCAAAGCGCTTATGAAAACGTTCAGGAAAAGCGGGAGTGACGTTTTTCGCAAATACCCGTAGCAAAAGCCAGAGATGATTCCTGGGAAAATATAGAAAATCGTTTCGATGCAGTTATTCGCGGTGACAGCAAAAGAAAGAAGAAGAGAAGAAAAAAGGAAAAGCCAGGCATACTTCCTTTCGCAGTATTCGACCGCCAAGGCGCTGAGGGGCGGAATGAACAAAACAATGAAGATGGCAGAAAGTGGCAAAAACTCCGCAATCAGAGAAAAAACGGCGATGACGGCAACGAGAATCGAGGCAAATGCGATGTTTTGGCTGGGCCCTTTTCGCTCCGACAACATTTTCATGCCCCAATTATCCGGTTTTGCCTCTTTTTATGCTATCGATTTAGGGTCGAATTCGCCAAAAAACGCCTTTTTCGTGCCTCGATAAGGAAAAAGCAGAATCGTCCTTCTTTCTCTATTAGAGAAAAAGGCAAAAGGGTATAATTTGGAAACTTGCTTATGAACTACTCAACTTTACTTAACGACAAACAGTACGAAGCGGTATCGAGCACCGCTCAATTCATCCGCGTCATCGCTGGCGCTGGAAGTGGGAAAACCCGCGTTTTGACTTATCGCATCGCCTATCTTATCAGCGAGATGCATGTCGATCCCTCCCGGATTTTGGCTTTTACTTTCACGAACAAAGCCGCGAACGAAATGAACGAGCGCGCTTCTAAACTCGTGAGCGATATAACGGGAGATTCTGAGCCTCAACTTCATATCTCGACCTTCCATTCTTTCTGCGCCCGGTTTTTGAGGGCGGAGCATCGTTCGATCAAATATAAGAAGGAAGTAAGGAATGTGTATTTCAGCGAGGCCACGGGCGAGGAAGTAGAGGATATTCAGGAAGTCGACTCTTTTTACCCAGCCGGTTTCACCATCTATAGCGAGGACGATCAAGCCCGTCTAGTGAAATCCATCGCGCCCGATTTAGGCTACAAAAAGAGCGATGATATCGTGAAAAAAGCCTTATCCTACATCAGGAAAAAGAAAAACGCCGGCCTCTATCCGGAAGATATAAATCTACGCAACGTCCTTTACGAGAACGAGAAAATCGCCTACAAGTTTTTTGCCGAATATGAGAAAAGAAAAACGCAGAACATCGCTTTGGATTTTGACGATCTCATCATTCGCACTTTGAAGATACTTGAGGACAATCCAGAAATCAGGTCTTTCTGGGCGAACCGTTTTGATTATCTGCTCGTTGATGAATTCCAGGATACGGATGATGCTCAGATGAGGCTCATGCAGTGCCTGCTTCGCCCTGATTCCAATTTATTCGTGGTTGGCGATCCTGACCAAACCATCTATACCTGGCGAGGGGCCAATCAAGGCATCATCGTCGATTTCGATAAGCGTTATCCAGACTCAACTACCATCATTTTGAATGAGAATTACCGCAGCACCAAAATCATCCTTGATGCGGCGAATAGGCTTATCGCGAATAACAAGAAAAGAATTCCTAAAGACTTATACACGAATGCCCCAGGTGGTGATTCGATTTCGATAAAAAGGACATCGACCGCCGAAAAAGAGGCTGAATGGGTGGCGGGGGAAATCAAGCATTTGGCCACTCGCTCCCGTAACGCTTTAGGAGACCCTGTCTATAAAAACATCGCGATACTTTACCGCGCCAGCTACTTGACTAGGCCTTTTGAAGCTGAGCTCAAAGATCGTGGCATTCCCTACCGGATTTTCGGCGGGCTCCGTTTCTATGAGCGCATGGAAGTAAAAGACCTATTGGCCTATTTCTCTTTGCTCACGAATCCCAAAGACAACGTTTCCTTTGAGCGTATCATCAACGTACCACGCCGCGGAATCGGCGAAACGACGCTTGACCGTCTCCGCAACGAAGCTCACTCCGCTTATCTTTCAGAATACGAATACATAAGCAAAATCGATTCTTTTCCAAAAACTGATCTCCCAAGGAAAGCCGTCAATTCCCTAAGTGAACTGATAAACAAGATGGAAAAGACGAAGGCGAGATTGGCAGATAATTCCGGCGAGACTTTCGCGAGCATCCTCAAGAGTTTCACCAAGGATATCGGCTATCTCGAATATTTATCCGAGAACGAGGATCCGGACGAAGACCGTATTGGGAACGTCAACGCTCTTTTCGACGATATTGAGCACTATATCGAGAAAAATCCCGATTCATCCTTTGAGCAGTATCTTCAAAACGTCACTCTTTTGACGAGCCAAGACGACATGGATAATGGGAATTACGTTTCGCTTATGACGATTCACGTGGCCAAAGGGCTCGAGTTCGATTACGTCTTCATTATCGGCATGAATGAAGGGACTTTCCCAAGCGGGCGTGCCCTTCAAGAGACAAACAGAGACGCCGCGGAAGAAGAGAGACGTTTGGCCTATGTTGCCTTCACCCGCGCCAAAAAGCGTTTATTCCTTTCCACCAATAACGCTTATAGCTATAACACCGATTCTCATGCCGTTCCCTCCCCTTATTTCAAGGAAGCGGGGCTCAGCGTACCATCGGATTCTTCATACGCGATCGGCGATGGCGGATTTTATGGGAGAAGAGGCTCATCCTATTCTTCTTATGGCTCTTATCAAAAGAAGGGCAATCAATCTTCTTCTTTCAAGCCATCTTTCTTCAATGACGGTGATGCCATTTCGCCCTTTGAGGAAAAGCCAAAGAAGGAAGAGACGGCGATTTCGCCAAACGCGAGCAACGGCATTACCGATTGGCGCGTGGGCGATAGGGCTCATCATGAGAAATTCGGCGATGGGACCGTCACCGATGTCATCGGCAATTCCATCATCGTCATCAATTTCGATGAATGTGGCAAAAAAACGCTTAAAGGAACGCATTACTTGCTCTCGAGAATCCATAAAAAAGGAGGCGTGGCATGAACATTGAAGAAGCAAAAGCGAGAATCGAGGAGTTGACCACTCTTCTCGACCGTTACACCTACGAATATTACATTCTGAACGCCTCAACGGTATCTGATGCCGAATTTGATCGCTTGATGGGCGAGCTCAAATTGTTGGAGCAGGAATTCCCGGGCCTCAAAAAGAAGAACTCCCCGACCGAAAGAGTGGGCGGAGCCGTTCAAGAAGGCTTCAAAAAAATCCCACATAAGCGTTTGATGCTCTCTTTAGGCAACGTCTATAACGAAGAGGAAATGCGCGAGTGGGACAAAAAGATCCGACAGACGCTACATAAAGACGTCGTCGATTATATGGGCGAGGTCAAAATAGACGGGTTAGGAATGTCGCTTGTTTATGAAAATGGCGAACTCCAGTACTGCGTTACCCGCGGCGATGGCGTGATGGGGGAAGATGTAACCAAAAACGTCATCACCATCCATTCAATCCCTCTCCGCGTGGCGGAAAAACGTCCATTTGAGGTTCGTGGCGAAGTCTATATGCCTCTTTCTTCTCTAAAAAGACTTAATGAGGAAAGAGAGAAAAACGGCGAACCGCTCTTCGCGAATGCCCGTAATGCCGCCGCTGGCTCCGTCCGTCAACTCGATAGCAGCATCGCTTCCTCTCGAGGCTTAGACGCTTATTGGTATTTTTTGGTGAATGCGCGTGAACTTGGCTATCATGTCCACAGCGATTCTCTCGATTATCTCGATAAGCTCGGTTTCAGAACGAATCATGAGAGACAAAAACTGCACGGCATCGAAGAAGTCATCGACTATATGCGCGAATACGCCGAAAAAAGGCCGAGCATCCCTTACGATATCGATGGCTTAGTCATCAAAGTCGACAATATCGACGATTACGATATCTTGGGTTACACCGCGAAAGAGCCAAAATGGTCCATCGCTTATAAATTCCCGCCGCTCGAAGTCACAACGAAATTGCTCGATATCGTCATCACGATTGGCCGTACTGGGAGAGTCACTCCTAACGCGATCCTTGAGCCAGTTCGCGTAGCAGGCTCTTTAGTGCAGCGCGCGACACTCAATAATGAAGATTTTGTGAAAGAAAAAGGATTACTCATCGGCGATATCGTCGGTTTGCATAAAGCGGCCGATGTTATTCCGGAAGTAACTGGCCCTATCGTAAATCGACGCGATGGTACCGAACGCCCTTGGATCATGCCTGAATATTGCCCAGTGTGCGGGCATCACCTCACCAAAGTTAAAGGCCTCCATTATTGCCTTAACCGCGACTGCGGATCGCGAAAAATCGAAGGGATGATCCACTTTGCCTCCCGAAACGCGATGGATATCGACGGGATGGGGGATAAAATCGTTGAGGAATTTTTCGCCGAGGGATTCTTGAAGGATATCCCTGATATTTATCGCCTTGAGGATCACGCTTCGACAATCAAAGAGCTAGACGGGTGGAGCGATAAATCCATCAATTCGCTTTTAAAAGCCATCCAAGATTCCAAAAAGCAGTCGCTTGAGCGCCTTCTCTTTGGTCTTGGTATCAAGGAAGTCGGCGAGAAAATGGCAAAGATTTTGGCGAGGAAATTCAAAACCCTCGATGCTCTTAAAGATGCGAAAGAAGAAGAACTGCTCGCCATCAAGGACGTTGGCCCAGTCGCCAGCAAATCGATTGTTGATTATTTCAGCAATGAGGCGAACTTAGCGTTAATTGAGCGTCTAAGGAATGATAATCTCAATTTCGCCTATTTAGGGACGGATACGGTTGACGTGAATAGCTATTTCTACGGAAAAACGATTGTTTTGACGGGAACGCTTGTAAAATATAGCCGCCAGCAGATGAGCGAGATTCTTGAAGGGATTGGGGCAACTTGCGCTGGTAGCGTCTCCAAGAATACGGACCTTGTAATCGCTGGCCCTGGCGCTGGGAGCAAGCTTGAAAAAGCCAAAGCGCTTGGCATCAAGATCGTGGATGAGGAAGAAGCCCTCAGCCATCTAAATAAAATCGGCGGATGAAAAAGGATGCGCCCGTAGCTCAGCCCGGATAGAGCAATAGTCTTCGAAACTATCGGCCAGGTGTTCAAATCACCTCGGGCGCGCCACCACTTCATCACGTTCAAAGAGGAAAAATCATGAATCTATTCGCAAGAGGATATTGCCGGTTATATCAAAAGATAATGTATGTGGCCGCTTCTTTTTTGAACTTCCGCGAGCCCAAGCTCATTGAAGGAAACGGGTCGGTCAAAAAGATACCGGAAGAGCTAAGGAAAAAGAAGAAAGCGCACCCACTTATCGTGACGGGGCCGCATATTGCTTCATCAGGCCTTCATCAGGGGCTCCTTGATGCTTTAAAGGAAAATGGTTTCATTTATTCGGTATTTTCCGATGTGTGTGCGAACCCGACATTCGAAGTCGTAGAAAAAGCTTTCGCGGTTTATCAAAAAGATGGCTGCGATTCCATTATCGCTTTTGGCGGTGGCTCACCGCTTGACTGCGCGAAAGCCGTCGGGGTAAAAGCCGTTTATCCGCATAGAAACCTCAGCAAATTCAAACATGTCCTTTCAGTGCACCGCAAAATACCTTTCTTCGTGGCCGTGCCAACAACTGCCGGAACGGGGAGCGAAGCAACGATATGCGCGGTCATCGTCAACGAGAAAACCAAAGACAAATTCTCCATCAATGACCCGGTTTTGATTCCGAATGTGGCTGTTTTGGATGATTCTTTGCTTATAGGATTACCCAAAGGCGTCATTGCTTCAACCGGCATGGACGCTTTAACACATGCGATTGAATCTTATATTGGGAGATCATCGACAAGACAAAGCAAAGAATACGCGCTTCAGGCCATTAAATTAATCAGCGATAATCTCTACGCTTTTTATACCGATCCCAAGAATGATGAGGCAAGAGCCAACATGCAAAAAGCCTCCTATTTGGCGGGCGTCAGCTTCACGAGGGCCTATGTTGGATATGTTCATGCTTTAGCTCACGCTTTAGGCGGTTATTACAATGTGCCGCACGGGTTTGCCAATGCCGTCCTTCTCCCTCTTGTTTTAGAAGAGTATGGAGAAAGCGTCTATGACAGACTATCCGAAATCAATGACGATTTGCGTTTAGTCGATCCCTTAAGTCCGAAAAAAGAGAAAGCAGAGGCCGTTATTGCGTGGATAAAGGAAATGAACGCAAAAATGAATATCCCCGCAAAATTCGACCATTTAATCAAAAACTCCGCAGATTTAGAGGCTTTATCGCTTCATGCCGCGAAAGAGGCTAATCCGTTTTATCCTGTGCCGAGGGAGTTCAATAAAAAAGAGCTTAAGGCCATTTTGCTTAAGAGCGATAACGAAGAATAAGGCGTTTTAGTGGCAATAGGATAACCATGTTTCTTTATCTATAAAACTAGAAGATGTGGTATCCTTTTCTAGAAAGAAAAGAGCTAGTATGAAAACGATTACGATGGATGTGCTCAAGGATGCGGCTAACCGCCTTCTTTTTACTTTGAGCGACGAAGAGTTCAAGACTCTTTATGACGAATTTATGATTCTCCAGAAGCAAATGGAGAAAATCGGCAAGATCGAAGGCTTGGAGAATTATGAGCCGATGACTTTCCCTTTCGATTGCTCAACTTATTACCTTAGAGACGATGAACCGACTGCCCCTCTTAAGCGCGATGAGGCGCTCAAAAATGCTGGCAATGTCAAAGACGGGCAAATCAAATTGCCGAAGGTGGTGCAATGATGAATTATCTGGATTTGCCTCTTGCTGAACTTCATGAGGCTCTTGTGAATAAAGAGACGACGCCGCTTGAACTCACTGTAGAAGCCTTGAAGCGTTGCCACGAAAACAAAGACAATGCGTTTGAACTTATATGCGATGAAAGTGCGATAGCCTTTGCCTCTTCTTTAACGGAACCAGAAGCTGATAATCCGCTTTGGGGGGTACCGTATGTTGCGAAAGACAATTTCAGCACCGAAGGCATCGTCACGACCGCTTCTAGCAACATTTTGAATGGCTACATCCCTCTTTTCGATGCGACCGTCATCAAAAAACTGAAAGAAAAGAAAGCTGTGATGGTCGCCAAAGCCACGCTCGATGAGCTGGCGATGGGCGGCACTGGCACGACCGGTCATTTAGGCACGACTTATAATCCCTATGACCCATCTCACGAAAGACAAGTGGGCGGAAGCAGCTGCGGGAGTGCAGCTGCGGTAGCCTCTTCCATCGTTCCGTTTGCTCTAGGCAGCGATACTGGGGATTCCGTTAGAAAACCAGCCTCTTATGCCGGCTTAGTCGGAATGAAACCGACTTGGGGTAGAATATCGCGTTTCGGCTTATTCCCGTTTGCCCCTTCTCTTGACCACGTTGGCTATTTCACGCGTGATGTCTATGCTTCGGCCGTTTTGCTCAACGTTTTAGCGGGCCGCGATTTGTCCGATTCATCATCGAGTGAAAAGCAAGTTGAGGATTACACCGAAGATTTGAAAAAGCCGATCAAAGGCTTAAAGATCGCCGTTTTAAAAGAGATAATCGATTCGCTCACGAGCAAAGAGCTTATTGAGCACTGGAATGCTTCGATAAGTAAGTTACGCGAAGCAGGGGTAATCGTAGAAGAGGTCAGTTTCGGCAAAGACCTTTTAGAAAGCTGCTACGCCACATACTTTGTCATTTCTTGTGCCGAAGCGACGAGCAATGACGCGAATCTTGACGGTATCAAGTTTGGCCCATACAAAGACGGGAACACCTACCAAGAAGTGATGTTCAAGGCCAGAACCGAGGGTTTCAGTGAACTCATCAAGCGCCGTTTCGTCATCGGCTCTTATGCTCTTATGAGCGAGAACCAGGAAGAGCTTTTCCTTAGAGCTCAGCGTAACCGCGCGAAAATCGTTTCAAGAGTAAACGAGATTCTTAAAGACTACGATTTCATTTACGCGCCAGCCGCCCCAAATGTGGCTCCTAAATTCAGTGGCGGAAGCGACAAACTATCGGATGAGTATCTGATTGCCGACAACCATCTTTGCTTAGGCAATTTCGCCGGTCTTCCATCCATCACCTTGCCGCTTTGCTTCGTCGATAAATTGCCTATTGGCGTCAATTTCATGGGCCGCGCCTTCGAGGAAAAGAAACTCTTCCAGATGGCCGAGGCTTTTGAGAATATCAGCGGTTTAGCGGAAGTAAGCGTCATCAACAAGAAGGAGGGCAATTTATGAACTTCGAAGCAGTCATCGGTCTTGAAATTCACGTTCAGATGAAGACGAAGTCGAAGATGTTCTCTTCCTCTCCTAACGCCTTCTCCCGTGAGCCCAATAGCGAGGTCACCCCTTTCGATATGGCTTTCCCTGGCACAATGCCAGTCGTCAATAAAGAGGCCGTAAGAAAAGCCATCAGGGTCGCCAATGCTCTTCACATGAACATTGATCACACCCTCCATTTCGACCGCAAAAACTATTTCTACAGCGACCTTCCAAAAGGCTTCCAAATCACCCAGCAGCGGCGCCCAATCGGCTCGAATGGCTATCTAGAAATCGAGGAGCCAGATGGCAGCAAAAAGCGCATCGGCATCGAAAGAATCCATATGGAAGAGGATACCTGCAAGCAGGAGCATTTCCTTGATTACACTCTCCTCGACTATAACCGCGCGGGAACCCCTTTAGTGGAAATCGTCTCTTTGCCGGACATCAAAAACGGCTACGAAGCCCAAAAATACGTCGAAGGCATTCGCAATATCGTCATTTATAGCGGGACAAGCGACGGCAAAATGGAAGAGGGCTCCTTAAGATGCGACACCAATGTCTCCATTCGCCCCATCGGGAGTGAGGCTCTTGGCACCAAAGTCGAGGTCAAGAACATCAACTCCCTCAAAAACGTCGCTTTGGCAATCGACTATGAGATTGAGCGTCAAAGCCACATCATTTTAAGGGGTGAGCAAGTCCAGCAAGAGACCAGACGCTTCGATGAAGGTACGGGTGAAACCGTCTTGATGCGCGTTAAGACGTCGGCCGTCGATTACAAATATTTCCCCGAGCCGAATATCACGCCGATCAAACTCACCGACGAATTCATTTCCGAAGCTATCAATAGTTGCCCTGAGCTTTACGATTCGAAGAAAGACCGCTACCTCAAGATGGGTTTATCGAAAGATGATGTCGCCATCATTTTATCCGATCCCAAAAGCGCAGCTTATTTTGAAGAAGGCGCAGGGAAAGTCAAAAACCCGAAGAATTTCGCCAATTTCCTTATTGTCGAGATCAATTCTTATCTCAATAAAAAGAATATTGGCATCGATTCTTTGCCTTTATCCCCAGCGACGCTTGCGGAAATCGTCACGATGCAGGAAAGCGGCGGCTTATCCCATAAGCAATGCTCAGACATCCTTTTCAAGGTGCTCGAGACTGGTATGAAGCCGCTTGAAGCGAAATCCGCTCTCCATATCGAGGCGCAGGTGAGCGATGAAGGCGCGATTATGGCTTTCGTGAACACGGTTCTCGAGGCTAATCCGCAGTCAATTGTCGATTTCAAGGCTGGCAAAGATAGAGCGCTCGGTTTCTTGGTTGGCCAAGTCATGAAACTGAGCCACGGGAAAGTCAATCCGGCCGAGGTATCGCGTTTGCTCAAAGAAGAGCTCGCAAAAAGGTGATTTATGGAAAAAGAAGCCCAAGAGTTGAAAAAATGGCTTGAAGGAGTGGCTTCCTTTTCGTTGCCTGATTATAAGAGTTTGCCTTCCGTTCCTCTTTATATGGAACAGGTCATTATGTATATCAATGACATTTTGGCCCCTTTAAGCACCGGCGATAAAAACAAATTGACCTCCTTCATGGTCAATAACTATGTCAAAGCCGGCATGCTCAAACCGCCGGAAAAGAAGAAATACACCAATGACCATTTGGGGTATCTGCTTGCCGTATCTTGCCTCAAAGACGTTCTTTCGATGACCGATTTGTCGCTTTTGATTGAAATGGATTCCCATGTTTCAAGCGATAAGAGCGTGCTTTACCGTTTCTTTGCCTCCCTCACGAACGACGTTGTCCAAGATAAAGCGAAGAGCGTGCTATCAAAAATCGAATCATATGAAAGAAGATATGACAAAGAGGTTACTGATGACGCGAGCAAAGCCGAAAGCAACCTGCGTGATGCCCTTGGCTTAACGGCCTTCCGTTTAGCGGTCCAAGCCGAAGTCTATCAAGTAATATCCAAGGCTATTCTGCGCTCCATCGCCGAAGATATGCATGGCGAGGCCCTTTGGGAAGCCGTCAATAGCAAAGAAGCTCATGAAGTGAAGCGGGAAATGAAAATATCGATGGCTGAATCAGAGCGCATTGCGAAGGCTAAGCAAAAACAAGCGCAAATCGCCAAGAAAACATTGGAAGAAGAAAAGAAAAAAGCCGCGAACGAGAGTAAAATAGAGGAAGAAAGAAAGGCCAAAGCGGAAAAAGAGCAAAAAGCCGCGAAAGATAAAAACAAGAAACAGGATAAAAACAAAAATAAGGAGAAAAGAAAATGATCAAAAACGTATTGGTGACCGGTGGTTTAGGCTTCATCGGAAGCGAGACGGTGGTGGAACTCATCCAAAGCGGATACACCCCGATTATCGCCGACAATCTCTACAACTCCAAGAAAACGGTGCTTGACCGTATCGAAACCATCACTCACGTTCGTCCGAAGTTCTATGAGGTCGATGTAGCCGATTACGATGCGACCAAAGCCATTTTTGCTGAAAACAAAATCGATGCTGTTATCCATTTTGCTGGATATAAAGCGGTGGGCGAATCGGTCCAAAAACCGATTGAGTATTACCAAAATAACCTTGGAACCGCCCTCAACGTCCTTAAAATCATGAAGGAATTCGGCACTTCGAATTTCATCTTCTCAAGCAGCGCCACAGTCTACGGTATCCCAACACATGTCCCTCTCCTTGAGTCGGATCCAATCGGAGAAGCCACCAATCCTTATGGCGAGACCAAAATCATGATTGAGCGCATTTTGACCGACGTCAGCAAAGCCAATCCTGATTTCAATGTCGTCTTGCTTCGTTACTTCAACCCAATCGGAGGTCATCCATCTGGATTACTAGGTGAAGATCCATCGGGAATTCCGAACAATTTGATGCCTTACATCACCCAAGTTGCGATTGGCAAACTGCCGTATCTCCGCGTCTTCGGAAATGATTATCCAACCCCCGACGGCACTGGTGTCCGTGACTACATCCATGTCGTTGATTTGGCGAAAGGCCATGTGGCTGCCCTTAAGAAATTCGATGAAGGGAAAGGGCTATTCATCTTCAATCTCGGGACTGGCAAAGGAACGAGCGTCTTAGAGCTTGTCCATGCCTTCGAGACTGCGAATGGCGTCAAGATTCCTTATGAGGTGTTGCCGCGTCGCGCCGGGGACGTCACCGAGAATTACGCCTCTTGCGACAAAGCTGAGAAAGAGCTTCACTGGAAAGCAACACTTACGATCGTCGATGCTTGCCGTGATGCCTATAACTTCCAAAAGAAGAATCCTAACGGCATTCAATAACTAACTCAGATAGCCGCCTCGTGCGGCTTTCTTTTTTAGGGCGCCATTTAGACAAAAACCGACAAAGCGTTCAACTTTTGCGGACATTTTTGAATTTCCGATGTCTTCTTTTCCCTAATAGGAGCGTGGACTAGATAGATGGTTTTGCGTATAATTCATTCAAGGCAGGTTATTGAAAATGGAAAAATTTGAAGTCGTTTTGCCGAACAACAAGAAAATTTTCGGCGCCTCTTATCTAAAAGAGGGTACCACGAAGAATATTTTGATTCAGACAGGCATGTGTGAGCACGCCACACGTTACGAGCCTTTTGCCAAAACGCTCAATGAGGAAGGCTATAACGTCTACATCATGGATGCTTTTGGACAAGGGTTAAACGCCGCTTCGGTGGAAGAACAGGAGAGATGGCATAAAGGCGCCTTCTTCGACAATGTCGATGCTCTTGGGCTCATGGCCAAAAGATTGAAGAAAGAAGGAAAACCCCTCGCTCTTATGGGCCATTCCATGGGTTCTTTCATGACGCAGTCTTTCTTAGAGAGACATCCAGGGATCGTCGATAAAGTCATCATCATGGGAAGCAACGGCCCGAACGCGAAGATGACGGTCAAAGCTGGATTCATCGCCGCCAAAATGATGGTCAACAAAAAGAACTGGGACAAAGAAGGAAAGAAAATCCAAAAGCTGGCCTGGGGAACGTATTTGAAGAAGATCGAAGATCCCAAAACCGGTGTTGAATGGATTTCCGCGAATGAGGAAAACGTTATCCGCTATATGGCTGACCCATATTGCGGCTATCCAGCCACCAATGGCTTCTGGCATGAATTCCTGCGCGGATTAAGTACGCTCTATCTCCGCAAAAACCTCAAGAACATCGATAAGAATCAGAAAATCCTTATTGTCGCTGGGAAAGACGACCCAGTCGGTGCCTGGGGGAAAGGCCCAAAGGCTCTTGCGGATATGTATAAAAAACTCGGCGTGAAGAGCGTTGAGCTTCATATCTATGAAGGAATGAGACACGAAATCCTCAACGAGAAAGACTGCAAACTCGTCGAAGAGGACATCAAGCTCTTCTTAGCCTAATTAGTAACGAAAAAAAGCCAGGTCTTATGCGGACTTGGCTTTTTATGTTGCTCAATCAGCGTTTCGCTTTGATGTAGTTATCAATAGCCTCGGCCGCTGCTTTTCCAGCGCCCATCGCAAGAATTACCGTGGCTGCGCCAGTGACGGCATCGCCCCCAGCATAAACGCCTTCTTTTGAAGTTGCGCCACTTTCATCTTTCGTGACGATACAGCCATGCGAATTCGTCTCCAATCCTTCCGTGGTATTTTTGATGAGCGGGTTAGGAGAGGTTCCGATTGCTTCAATCACGACATCGACATCGAGCGTGAATTCGCTTCCTTCAATCGCGATTGGGCGGCGCCTGCCACTGCTATCAGGTTCGCCAAGTTTCATTTTGACGCAGCGGATGGCTTTTACGTTGAGATTCTCATCGCCGATAATCTCGACTGGATTGTTTAGTAAACGGAAATCGATGCCTTCTTCTTGGGCGTGCTCGACTTCTTCTTTGCGGGCAGGGAGTTCTTCAAGACTGCGGCGATAGATGATGTAGACTTTCTCGGCTCCTAGTCTCATCGCAGAGCGGCAAGCGTCCATCGCGACGTTCCCACCACCAATAACCGCCACGGCTTTTCCGTGCATGATTGGCGTTTCACTTGTCTCTAGATATGCCTTCATCAGATTGATGCGCGTCAGGAATTCGTTAGCACTGTAAACGCCTTTGAGATTCTCGCCTGGGATGCCCATGAAGCGGGGGAGCCCAGCGCCCGAGCCAATGAAAACAGCTTCATATCCATCTTCATTCATTAGTTCATCAATGGAGAAGGTTTTTCCGATGACGACGTTCGTGCGGATGCTGACGCCCATTTTGGTTAAATTATCGACCTCTTTCTGGACGATTGATTTAGGGAGACGGAATTCAGGAATGCCGTATGAGAGAACGCCACCCGCTAGATGGAGAGCTTCAAAAACGGTGACCTCATATCCTAATTTGGCAAGATCGAGCGCACAACTAAGCCCTGAAGGCCCACTTCCGACAACGGCTACTTTATGCCCGTTGGATGTTGGTTTCGTAAATTCGACAAGATCATTCTCGCGGGCGTAATCGGCCACAAAACGCTCTAGACGCCCAATCCCTACCGGCTCACAGGCGATTTTCGGATTGTTGGCGCGGATGCAGTATTTCTCGCATTGGGATTCTTGCGGGCAAACGCGGCCGCAGATGCTGGATAAAGAGGAAGAATTAAGCAAAACATCGTTTGCCCCTTTTAAATCGTTTTCCCTGATTTTCGCGATAAAGGCTGGGATATTGATATGGACAGGGCAACCGGATACGCAGTGAGGGTCTTTGCAGTTTAAGCACCTATTGGCCTCATCGAGAGCAATTTCGTATGTATATCCAGTCGCGACTTCTTTGAAGTTACGGGCGCGGATTGTCGGCTCTTGGCTCGGCATCGGATTTTTCTTTTTGCTTGGATTGAAGGCCATTTTATTTATCCTCCGCTTTCTTGAGGAGATTGCATGTTTCTTCATATTTATGCCTCTCCCAATCTCTATAGATGGAATTTCGCTTATTGGCCTCATCGAAATCGACGAGATGACCATCGAAATCAGGGCCATCCACGCAGGCGAATTTCATTTTGCCACCTACCGATAAGCGGCACCCGCCGCACATTCCGGTGCCATCGATCATGATCGGGTTCATGGATACGACGGTCTTGATGTTGTATTTTTTGGTGAGCAAGCAAACGAATTTCATCATGACGATTGGACCAATCGCGAATACTTCATCGTACTCGTTGCCAGCCTTTATCAAATCTTCTAGGGCATTGGTCACTAAACCCTTCTCTCCGTATGAGCCATCGTCAGTCATGATTCTTAGAATATCGCTGCAACTTTTGAATTCATCTTCAAGGATGACAAGATCCTTGTTGCGGAAGCCAATTATTGAATGGACGGTTGCGCCCATCTCGTGGAGTTTCATGGCGATAGGCATCGCGATGGCGCTTCCCGCCCCTCCACCGATGATGCAGACTTTCTTCAAGCCATCGAGTTCGCTCGCTTTTCCTAAAGGACCAACAAAATCCTCGACAAAATCCCCCTCTTTTTTCTGATTTAGCAAAGCAGTGGTGGCTCCAACGATTTGAAAAATGATTTTGATGGTGCCTTTATTTACGTCTTCTCCCGCGATAGTGAGCGGAATACGCTCGCCATTTTTATCCACGCGGAGAATTATGAATTCGCCCGGTTTGGCCTTTTTGGCGATATCAGGAGCGTATATCTCCATCTGTGTGATGGTGGGATTTAATACTTTCTTGGAAACGATTTTGAACATATTGCCTCCTTCTTCATAGGTCGATCGTTTTATGCAAACGATCTAAAAAGTAATCGTCTTTTTTGATGTAGGAATGTAGTTTCGCTTTCGAATAATAGATGTCGATTTTATTCATTTTCTCTCCGGCCATTCTTATGCCGTCGGCGTAAAGGAAACCGCCTCTATTTGAATCCGCCTTGAGATGGATGCGTCTATCTTTCGATATGATGGTTGGGTTGCCGATTGTTTTGTGGGCTTTTGAACTGATCGGCGCGACCTCAGTTATTTCCATCAAGTGGAGTGAGGGGTCGATGATGGCTCCGCGTAAGCTCCGATTATAGGCAAAAGAGCCAGTGGGGGTGGAAATGATAAGCCCAGCCCCGAAGTAATGCTCGAGATAAGAAGAATCCAAAAGCAGATCGTAATCGATGTTGCCGTCTAAGCCAGTGATATTGAATTCATTCCAGGCGTAGAATCTCTTTTCGCCGATTTTGGCCTCCAATGTATCGACTTCAGCGAGAGGGTATTTCTCATCGAAAACAATGGAAGGAATATCAGTGACATCGTCTTCACCGAAGTCATTATAAAAGCCGATGGTGCCGGCATTAAATGGCAAAAAGCGCGCTTCTGGATTAGAGGGGAAAACCTCATGCGCCGCTTTTAAAAACGTGCCATCGCCGCCAATAACGACCACTAGTTCGGGGTTCTTGTTGACCTCTTCAAAGCGGGAGTCGTTTTGTAATGTCTTTTTTATTTTCTCGGTAAACGAGGAATTCTCGCACCCGTTTTTAACGAATAAGCAGTATTTCATTTTTCGTATTTGTAGAACCCTTCTCCAGAGGAAGTCCCAAGCTTTCCTTCATCGATGTAGCGTTTCAGCATGTCGCGTTGGAGCTTGAAATGGAATGGGGCCAAAAAGCTTGGTATTTTGCAATAGGCATTCACTATCTCGTAAGCTGTTTTTAGACCAACGACATCGAGAATCCTGAATGGTCCTTTCGGAGCGCCGGTCCCTTTGACCCAGGCCGTGTCGATAGATTCAGGATCGCTGATCCCAAGCACCACGAGATCCATCGCGGAAAATAAGAACGGGATGAGCATCGAATTCAATAGATACCCGGCCTTTTCCTTACGAACGGGGAGAGGAATCATTCTGATTTCTTTGGCGAAGTCGAGCGTTTCATCGAAATGCTTCATATCAGTTTGCTTCTGCGCCATAATCTCAGCGATGTTGTTCAGCCAAATCTCATTGGCGAAATGCATCGCTAGATAACGGTCGGGGCAACCGGTGTATTTGGCGAAACTGCTAGGAAGCATTGAAGAGCTATTGGTTAATAAAACGGTTTTTTTCTCAATTAACGGAGCGGCTTTTTTGTAGAATTCGATTTTGGCTTCTTTGTTCTCACTCATCGATTCGATGATGATGTCAGCATCAGCGAAGGCTTTTTTCATGTCTAGTTCCAATTTGATGGAAGAGTAGGCCTTTTCTACCTTTTTCTTGCATTCTTCGGCGTTGAAAGAAGAGGGATCAGCGATGCCCATGCACCATTTGCCTTCCCCTTTGCTCATTTCTTCAATCGCTTTAAGATAATCGACTTTGATTTTGTCGAGTTTCGGTTGAGTACGGGTGGTGGATGACTCGCTGCGTAGCCAGATGGTGACGTCAAACCCGCAATAAGCGGACTGAAAAGCGATTTGGCTGCCGAGCACTCCGCCCCCAGCCACGACGACTTTCTTGAAACTCATGTGTTTTCTCCTTGTTGGTTAGTCAAATTATAACCGATTTATGCTCTTTTTAGTTACAAGGAAAATAGGCGTCTTATCGAACGTTTCCAAAAATAAAGATCGATGTTATTTGATGATCGAAGCGTTATATCCGGCCTCTTTAACGGCTTTAAGTAAAGTATCGGGGTCAATTCCTTCTTCCGCTTTGACGGTGGCTTTCTTTTCACTTAAAGAAACATTGACGTCAGTGACACCCATTACTTTGCTGAGCGCCTCTTTTACATGAGCCTGGCAGTGCTGGCACATCATTCCTTCCACGTGTAATGTGATTTCCATATTTTCTTTCTCCTTGTTTATGGTAGCTGTCTTTAAAAAATCAGGCAGCACGTTTCCTTTACTTGGCGCTTTTCTCTCTTTATATGGATTGAACAAATTGAGGCGGAGCGCATTGATGACGACGCTGACGCTCGATAGGCTCATGGCGGCGGCCCCCATCCAGGGTTTTAGTTTCGCTAAACCGAGGGCTCCAAAAGCACCGGCGGCGATAGGAATCATTATAAGGTTATAGAAAAAGGCCCAGAAAAGATTTTCTATGATGTTCCGATAAGTGGCTCTGGCGATATTTATGGCGGCGACCGCATCGAGAAGCGAGGAATGCATTAAGACGATTTCGCTTGAATCGATGGCGATATCGCTGCCCGTGCCAATGGCGATGCCAATATCGGCTTCCGTTAAAGCAACCGCGTCATTGATCCCATCTCCGACCATCGCGACCTTTCCATATTTTTTGAGCTCTTTGATAACCTTTTGTTTATCGAGAGGCAAGGCTCCCGCTTTAACGTATTCGATGCCAGCGTTTGAAGCGATGGCCCTCGCTGTTCTTTCGTTATCGCCAGTTACCATGATTGGGGTTATCCCCAGTTTTTTAAATTGCTCAACGGCTTTTTTCGAATCTTCTTTGATAGGATCGGAAACGGCGATAATTCCGATAAAAGAGCCGCTTTTTGCAAAAAATAAGGGGGTTTTGCCGGCATTTGCGAATTCTTCGGCAGAAGTGCGTTCTTTTTCGCCCAAAATCGTGAATTTCTCGAAAAACGACTGGGAACCGGCAAGATATTCATCCCCATCGATAATGGCTTTTATGCCATTTCCAACCATGTTTTCGAATGATGTGGTCTTTAAAGGATCTAAGGATAATTCTTTTGCTTTTGCGACGATTGCTCTCGCCAAAGGGTGAGAGGAATTGCTCTCTAGAGAATAAGCAATTTGGAGAAGGCTGGTCTCGCTATAACCTGCAGCAGGAGCGATATCAGTGACTTTCGGTTTGCCTTCCGTGATGGTGCCGGTTTTATCAAGTACCACGAAATCAATCTTGCTAGCCTTTTCTAAAGCTGAGGCGTTCTTGAATAAGATACCTTTTTTCGCCCCTAAGCCGCTTCCGACCATAATGGCGACGGGGGTCGCTAAGCCAAGGGCGCATGGACAAGAAATGACAAGAATCGAAATGGCTCTTTCTAGCGAATAAGAAAGAAGCGTTACATCGCCTAAACTCTTCACAAAATCGCTACCTAGTAGCATCCAAAACACGAATGTTATTAAGGAAAAGAGCAGAACAACTGGGACAAAGACACCAGCGACTTTATCGGCGATTTCCGAGATTTTGGTTTTGGTGCCGCTTGCCTCTTCGACCATTTTGATAATCTGATTCAAAGATGTTTCTTCGCCAACTCGGGTGGCTTTGCAGATTAAGGCTCCGTTTTGATTGATGGTGGCGGTTGCGACTTTATCGCTCTCCTTTTTATTGATTGGGAGCGATTCGCCAGTCAAAGGTGATTCATCAACGGCGCTTTCTCCGCTTATGATGATGCCATCCGCTGGGAAGGATTCGCCCGGCTTGACGATGAATAAGTCATCTTGTTTCAATTCGCTTGCGAGAATCGTTTTCTCTTCTTTATCGATTAATAAATGTGCCTCTTTCGGAGCGAGATCAAAAAGGCCTTTGAGGGCATTCGTGGTTTTGCCCTTGCTATAGGATTCCAAGGTTTTGCCGATGGTAATGAGAGCTGGCACCATGCCGCTTGTCTCAAAGGAAAGATTCATGCTGTCTTTCATTAAGGCAGTCATGTCCATGCTCATCGCGTCTTTTCCCATCAAGAAAAGGATGGCGACGCTGTAAATCCAAGCGATTCCGGCGCCGAGCGTGATGAGGGTATCCATATTCGGGGAGCGGTGGATGGCGCTTTTGAAACCGGAGACGAAAAAGCGGTAATTGATGAGCATGATCGCTAGAGATAGAAGCATCTCGGTGAGCCCGACATAGAAAGGGTTTTCGCCAAAGGAGCCGAGCGGCCAATTCAGCATGTAACCCATGCCTATATAAAATAAAGGTATTAAGATGATTAAAGAGAGGATTAACCGTTTGAGTAGCTTCGGCGTTTCTTTGTCGACAAATCGCTCATCGGGATTGCTATTTGTCGTTTTTTCTTTTGTTTGATTAGCCAAAGAGGCGCCATAACCAGCTTTTTTAATAGCCTCAATCAATGTCTCTGGGTTAGCGGGCTCAGCGTAGGTGACGCTCATTGAATTAGTCAAAAGATTGACGGTTACCGTCTCTACGCCATTTACGCTTTTTACCGCCCTTTCCACATGGCTTTGGCACGCGGCGCAGCTCATGCCGGTGATGTTGTATTTTTCATTCAGAACCTTATTCATAATCACCCTAGTTTCTTCACTATTTCGAGTAGATCCTTCATGGCTGTTTCTTTGCCAGATAGAACCTCTTCTTTCACGCATGTTTCCATATGCGTTTCGAGAATCAAATAGCCTAAAGAGCGGAGAGCGCTGCTGACGGCGGCGACTTGATTGAGGATTTCTCCGCAGTAACGATTATCATCGAGCATTTTCGAGATGCCGTTCATTTGGCCGATGATGCGGTTTATGCGGTTTTGAAGGGAGGATAGTTCTTCCTTTGATCTTTCCGTGCTTCTTTTGTGGCAATTGCATTGTTCCATAGACTTACCTCAGCCGAAATATATACCCTACGGGGGTATATTTCAAGGAAGACGCTTTACCTCGACCTATAAACCTTTAAAATATGTCCTATGCGTAGCGAGAGACTCCCTTTTGAAGGACTTAGTAACTGCCGCGATTTAGGCGGATTCATCGGAATTAACGGTAAGAAAACAATCAGCAAAAAAGTATATCGGAGCAATTCGCTCGATGAATTGACTGACAAAGATATTTTGACCTTCGAGAAAGACATTAAGCTTGCCTACGTGGTCGATCTTCGCTCAGCTCCAGAAAGCAAAATGCACCCGGATAAGGCAATAGATGGCGTCAATTATCTTATTTTGCCGTTTCATGGACCCAATTCTTTGGGAGAACCTTATCCTCATAAAGACTACCAGTTGAGTGATAAAAGCCTCATGAACAATATTCGTTTTCTCTTTTGTCTTGACGAGCATGGATGGGCGCTTGATGCCATGAGAAAGAACTATCACGACAAGGTGAATGATCAAACGGCCAAAAGCAGCATCAAGGCGTTTTTTGAGCTTTTGGCAAATATGGACGAAGGCGCCGTGCTTTTCCACTGCCATGAAGGCAAAGACAGAACAGGCATCTTGGCGATGCTTTATCTCGGTTTACTAGGAGTAGACGATAAAGACATTATCGAAGACTATTTAGCGACCAATGAATATCTCGCGTACCGAAAAGAAAATAGAAAACGTTACTTCGATGAAGTGGCACATTTGCCAAGTGATGACCCGATGTATCAATCGCTTATCGATTTGGCGGGCGTGAACGAGAGTTGGATAAAAGCGGCGATGGATGAAGTGTATCGCTTTGGCGGATATGAGGCTTATCTAACTGAGCAAGTTGGCTTAAGCAAAGACACCATCGCAATAATTCGTGCGAAATATCTCATCTAAATATCATGAATGAATAAAACCCCGCCAGTTCTCGCTGACGGGGTTTTCTCTATTTATAAGGTAATGGATTAAGCGGCTTTGCCAACGCTTCCGAAGAGTTTCATCTTCTCTTCGACTTTGGCGCAGATGGCTTCATACCCTGGCTTCAAGAGTTTGCGTGGGTCATAGCCTTTCGTGGCATTATCGCCCGTCGGGGCAGCCTTTCCGCTCGCGCAGTAGTCAATCGTGGCTTGGGCGAAGACGAGTTGGCAATCGGTGTTGACGTTGATTTTGCTGACGCCGTTTTTGATGGCGTGGACGATTTGATCATCAGGGATGCCGGTTCCGCCGTGCAAGACGAGCGGGATACCGCCAGTCGCAGCATTGATGGCTTCAAGCGCATCGAAGTGGAGACCTTTCCAATCGGCTGGATAGATGCCGTGGATGTTTCCAATGCCAGCGGCCAAGAAGTCGATGCCAAGATCAACGATGGTTTTGCATTCTTTTGGATCAGCGACCTCCCCATCAGCGGTGACGCCATCTTCAGTGCCGCCAATCGCGCCGACTTCAGCTTCAATTGATAAGCCTTTGTCGTGAGCAAGAGCAACTAATTCCTTGGTTTTGGCGATATTCTCGTCGAATGGGAGAGAAGAACCATCGAACATGATGGATGTGAATCCGGCCTCGATGCAGGCTTTCGCGGCATTATAAGTGCCGTGATCTAGATGCAAAGCAACAGGAACGGTGATGCCAAGGCTTTCGTCCATGGCTTTGACCATCGCGGCGACCGTTTTGAATCCGGTCATGTATTTCCCAGCTCCGCAGCTGACGCCGAGAATCACTGGCGAATTGAGCTTTTGGGCAGTGAGAAGCACAGCCTTCGTCCATTCGAGATTGTTGATGTTGAATTGACCGACGGCATAATGCCCATCGCGAGCCAATTTAAGCATTCTTGTTGCATTGACTAACATATTTTTAAGAACCTCCAAGTTCCGCCCATAATTATTGCTTTCTCTTTCTTTCTTTGCAATCTTTAAGGCCTAATCTAAAATGATTCCATGGACTTCAATGGCTGGGAAAAATTGTCACTTGTCGATTTCGATGACCATATTTCGATGACTCTTTTTACCTCGGGCTGCAATATGCGTTGCCCTTTTTGCCATAACAAAAGTCTCGTTTTGACTCCTAGCGACAACCCGAAGATCAATTGGGATGATGTGAAGGATTATTTAGAGCGGAGAAAAGGCATCATTGATGCGGTGGTTATCACGGGTGGCGAGCCTACTAACAATAAGGATTTGATCGACAAAATCCAGGAAATCAAAAAATACGGTTATCTCGTGAAGCTCGATAGCAATGGCACGAATCCCGATCTTCTCATTGATTTGGTGAATCTTGGCCTTGTTGATTATGTGGCCATGGATATCAAAAACTGTTTGGATAAATATGGAGAGACGTGCGGCAACCCTTCGATTGATTTAGAGAAAGTTAAAGAATCGGTTCGCTTTTTGATTGACGGGGTGGTCGACTACGAATTCAGGACGACGATCATCGATGAATTTCATTCCAAAGACGATATGGAAAAAATCGGACATTTGCTAGAAGGCGCGAAACGTTACTTCCTCCAGAAATACGTCGATGGCGAGAATTGCATCAAATCTGGCTTCCATGAAGTCAGTAAAGAAAAGGCCTTGATTTACAAGGCCATCATGAGCAAATACGTGAACGAAGTGAATTTGCGCGGTTACGAATAAACTACTTCAAGGAAAATAGATACTTGTTCGCGCTTAAAGCGGCAATTGCTCCGTCTCCGCAAGCGGTAGTGAGCTGCCGCACTTTTTTGTCGGTGCAGTCGCCGCAGGCGAATAAGCCATCGGTCTTCGTCTTCTTATCACCATCTGTAACGATGAATCCTTTATTGAGGTCCACCAAATTGGAGAAACGATCGTTATCAGGCACTTGGCCAATCGCGACAAAGGCGGCTTCTGCGGGGATTTCGACGATTTCTTCCGTTTTTGTGTTCGTAAAAACGATGCTTTTTAAGACTGTTCCATCACCTTTGAATTCTTTGGAGTTCATGTTGTGATAAATCGTGACATTTTCCTGTTTTAAGAGGGCATTTACGAGGATTTCGTCGGCGAAGAAGCCGTCAAACAAGGTAATGACATTGACGTGAGAGCAGATTTTCGCAAGCAAAAGGGCGTATTGAAGAGCGCTGTTCGCATCACCGATGACGGTAACGTCTTTCCCTTCGTAGAATGCCCCATCGCATACGGCGCAGTAGGAGATGCCGTGCCCTAGATATTTGTCTTCGCCTTCGATATTCAAATGGCGGTGTTTGACGCCAGTGGCGAGAATCACGGCTTTGCTTTCGTAAGTGGAGTATTTGCCTTTTAAGGTAAACGTGTCCCCGTTTTTTTCGATGGACTCGATTTCATCTAACTCAAAATTGCCGCCCAGCTCGCTATATTGCTCAAACATGTTGTTGGCAAGCTCAAGCCCGCTGATGGATTTGATGCTCGGGAAATTCTCGACGCGCGGAGAGTCGGCGATTTGACCGCCGATCGCTTCTTTTTCGAGCAAGGTAACGCTTCTGCCCGCTCTACAAGCATAAAGACCTGCCGTTAATGCAGCAGGTCCTCCGCCGATGATAATGATATCAGGCGACATGGTTTCCCTTCGCCTTCTCGATATAGCCGCGGATGAGAGAAGCGTTCTCGTAGACGTCGTAGCCATCACCGTTAGGGACGATTAGGGTTGGGGCCTTCGTTATGCCGAAAGCCATCGTTGTTTCTTTATTGGCCACCGCATCGATGTTTTGGTAGCTGATGCCTTCTTTATCGAGCAGCATTTTCGCCATTTTGCAGTTGGGGCAAGTGGCGGAAGTGAAGAGCATAAGGCCAGTGGCCTTTGGCTTACTGTGCTCGTGCTCTTTGCAAGAACAATGCTCATCTTTCTCCGAATGCATTACGCTCGTTGAAGGTTCATAAGTCTTGCGGTCTTTGAATTCCTGGCTCTTTCCGGCGTTCCAGTTTTTGACTGGGCGGTAGTAACCGGTGATACGGCTATAGACCTCAGTCTCTTTGCCACAGATCGGGCATTTCCAGACTTCGCCGTTGAGATATCCATGGTCTTCACAAACCGAATAAGTCGGCGACATCGTGTAATAAGGAAGCTTGTAATTTTCCGCGATCTTGCGAACGAGCTTCATGCAGCTTTCCCAGTTCGGGAGACGCTGGCCCAAGAAAGCGTGGAAGACGGTGCCAGAGGTGTAAAGGGTCTGGAATTTGTCTTCGATATCAAGGGCGGTGAAGATATCGCTCGTGTAGCCGACTGGAAGGTGGGAGCTATTCGTGTAATAAGGAACTTCCCCGGGTTTCCCAGCGGTGATGATATCCGGATAACGCTCACGGTCGTGCTTGGCTAAACGATAGGAGGTTGATTCGGCTGGCGTAGCTTCAAGATTGAAGAGGTCGCCGTATTTTTCCTGATAATCGCTTAAGCGCGTTCTCATGTGATTGAGAACGTCAGTGGTGAAATCCTGAGCCTTTTTGTGCGTGAGGTCTTCCTTGATCCAACGGGCATTGATGCAGGCTTCGTTCATGCCGACTAGACCAATCGTGGAGAAGTGGTTACGGAAGGTTCCTAGATAATGTTTGGTGTAAGGATATAAGCCAGCCTCAAGCAAGGTCGAGACGGTCTTGCGTTTGATATCAAGGCTTCTAGCCGCAACATCCATCATGTGGTCGAGACGCGAATAGAAATCAGTCTCATCCGTCGCCAAATAGGCAATGCGCGGCATATTGATGGTGACTACGCCGATTGAGCCCGTCGATTCGCCGCTTCCGAAGAAGCCGCCGGACTTTTTGCGGAGCTCGCGCAAATCAAGGCGCAAGCGGCAGCACATCGAGCGAACATCACTTGGTTTCATATCGCTGTTGATATAGTTGGAGAAATAAGGGGTGCCGTATTTGGCGGTCATCGTGAAGAGAAGACGGTTATTTTCGGTATCGCTCCAATCGAAATCCTTCGTGATGGAGTAGGTTGGGATTGGGTATTGGAACCCGCGTCCATTGGCATCGCCCTCGATCATGACTTCGATGAAGGCTTTGTTGATCATCGCCATCTCTTTGGTGCAATCGCCATACGTGAAATCCATTTCGCGGCCACCCACCAAAGCTGGGAGATTAGCCATATCATCAGGCACGGTCCAATCCAAAGTCACATTGGTGAATGGAGCCTGGGTGCCCCAACGAGATGGGGTATTGACGCCATAAATGAAGCTTTGGATGCACTGCTTGACCTGTTTGTAATCGAGGTTATCGACTTTCACGAATGGGGCTAAATATGTGTCGAAGCTCGAGAAAGCCTGAGCGCCGGCCCATTCGTTTTGCATGATGCCCAAGAAATTGACCATCTGGTTGCAAAGAGTCATCAAATGACGCGCTGGAGTGGAGGTGATTTTGCCAACAACGCCTCCTAAGCCTTGCTGAATGAGCTGCTTCAAAGACCAGCCAGCGCAGTAGCCAGTCAACATGCTCAAATCGTGAAGATGGATGTCGGCGTTTCTATGAGCGTCGGCGATTTCCTTGTCATAGACTTGCGAGAGCCAGTAATTGGCGGTGACGGCGCCGGAATTGGAAAGGATCAAGCCACCGACAGAATATGTGACGGTGCTGTTTTCTTTCACGCGCCAATCGTTGAGACGGAGATAGCCATCAACGACCGAGGCATAGTTGAGCTCCGTTTTCTTGATTTCGCGCATTTGGGCGTGTTTATTGCGGTAGTCCATATAGGAACGTGCCACATCAACGTATTGAGCTTGGATCAAAACGGTTTCCACGCTGTCTTGGATATCCTCAACGGCGATAGTCCCGTCAGTGATCTTCTTCGAGAAATCGGCGGTCACGCGGATCGCCAAAAGCTCCAATACGTCTGGGGCAATCGTGATATGTTCCTGATCGAAAGCCCTCTGCATCGCTGCTTCTATTTTCTTGATGTCGAAATCGACAATCGAGTTATCTCTTTTCTTTACGCGCAGCATAATTTACCTCCTAGACTCTTTCGGGTGTCAAAGTGCGAACCCGTTTCCAGATTCGCATAACGGCTATTTTCCTTCCGGATGAGCGTTAGTCTCACCCGCCCTTCGGAAGATACTATACCGACCACTTTAAGATTTTCAATCGATAAAAAAGGAGTAAAAAAAGAGGAAAAATTTTCATTCTTTTTCCTCATGAAATTCGATGGCAAAAACGTGTTTTTTCTTCACTTTTTATCGCCTTTTTTGACTATTAAGAAAGTCAATATCGTTTTATGCACTTTTATACACTGTCTAAGGAAAGCAAAATCTTATCGGGATTATCCTAGAAAACTAATTTTCGGGTATTTTTATCTCTTCCTTTATCTTACAAAAGCAGGCCGCTGCCATATTTCGCTTAACCCGATTGGACAAAGGAGTATATTAGTCCTTTGAAAGGAACCAAATCCAAATGAAGAAATCCAAAGAAAAATCACAAGCCAAAATCAAACAGCTCTGGTCTGATTTCAAAGGCTTTATGTTACGGGGGAACGTTCTCGATCTCGCCGTTGGCGTCATCATCGGCGGCGCGTTCAATGCCATCGTGACGGCGTTAGTCAATATCTTGCTCAGCATTTGCACCTGGGCTGTCCCGGGAGGCTTAAAAGGTTTAGTCACCGTCTTGCCAGCCGTCAACGATACGCAAGCTGGCATGGATGTTGCCGTTGGCTTAGGCCAAAAGTTTGATGCAGCTTCTCTTCATAGCTTGGCGACGGCTGAGGCCAACTATTTATACGGAGAGGAAACAATTAAAACTAACCCGAACCTCATCGAATCGGTCAAAACCACGATTCTCAGCAAATACACGCTCCATGGCACAACCTATTTCTATAATGGCAGCGCGATCATTGACTGGGGTGCCTTCATCAACGCCATTATCGCCTTCATCATCATCGGGGCTACCTTGTTTGTGATCGTGCGCGTTGTCCGTGCGGCCGAAGCCAAAACGAAAGAAATCAAAGACAAAGCAATTGCTGATCTCCAACAGCTCGATAAGACCACGGCTGAAGAAACCCCGGCTCCAGCCTCAGCTCCGGAAGCAGCACCTGCTCCAGAGGCCCCAAAGGATATCGATGTCCTTATGGAGATTCGTGATCAATTGAAACTTCTTAACGAAGCCCAAAGCAAAAAGACCGCGAAAAAGGCTGAAGCGAAAGCCGAGTAATTACCTTTATATATAAATAGAGCCGTCCAAAGAAAAACGGGCGGCTTTTCTTTTACTGCCCTTTTTAGATGAAAAGAGAACGCGCATTCGTATAATTTGCTCGAGGCAAGAGTATGGCTAGAAACATCAATTTCGAAAAAATCAGCAACTTCCGCGATTTAGGAGGATATGAGACCCCTTATGGCGAGACGAATTATAACGTCATATATCGTTCGGCGTCTTTATCGGATGCCACCGATGACGATATCGAGAAAATCGCGAAACTGGGGATAAAAACCATCATTGATTTGCGTGACCAGAATCATCCCTCAACCAAACTCGATAAGATCAAGCTCGATCCCCGTTTTAAGACCATCGAATGCTCAGTTAACGGAAACGGGCGCATACCGACCGATTATCAAGATGGGATTGCTAGCTATATTGAGATGCTGGAGGACCCGCGGCAAGCAAGAGCCGCTTTTCTCGCTCTTATGAATTCGCCAAAGCCGATTTTGCTCCACTGCATGGCTGGGAAAGACCGCACAGGCGTTTTCTGCGCGATTCTTTTGCTTGCGAACGGAGTGAGCTTGGTTGACGTGAATGAGAACTACATGGCTTCTTTCGCGCTTCTAGCCTTTTCAACGAGGAGCCTTATGGAAGAAGACCCCTCCTTCCCTAAATTTCCTTTGACCCCGAATCAATTTTTCTTTTCGGATTTCTATGATGCCTTCATCAAAAGATGGGGGAGCGTTGAGGATTATTTTGAGTGGCTCTTTTTCACTGACGATGAGATCAATTTGCTTTCCAATCTCCTTGGCAAACAGGAAAAAAGCTGCGGAGCCGTCGTCTTCAATGGCAATGACATCCTCGTTGAGCATATGGATCAGGGACATTACAGCATTCCGAAAGGACATGTTGAGCCTTTTGACGAGAATGATGAAGCCACTGCCTTGCGCGAGATCAAAGAAGAAACCGGATTAGATGCCATTCTTATGAAATCCGGCACTCGTTCCATCTTCTACTCGCCAAAGCGCGGCGTGGCTAAAGAAGTTAAGTTTTTCATCGCTGACGTTACAAGCAAAGACACAGTTCCGCAAAAAGAGGAAGTTTCCGATATTTATTGGCTCCAGCCTAATGATGCGATCCGCTGCATGTCCCATGATTCGGACAAAAAAGTCGTTCAATGGGCGTGCGAAAAGCGGGCCGAGATTCTATATAAAGGCAAAAGCGATTAACCAAGGCACTTTTTGATGTGCCTGATATAAGCTTGAGCGACGTTGACTTTCGTCGCTTTTTCGATGCCTTCTATGAAGGCGTTGCTATTGACCTCACATAGGACTGGATCGCCGTTTTCATCCTTTATGATGTCGACACCGCAATAATCAAGATTGAGGATGGTGGCGGCTTTTTTCGCCATTTCTTCAAAGGAAGGAGGGACGATGACGGGGCTTCCTTTTCCTCCTAAAGCGACATTGCTTCGGAAATCCCCATTTGTGTTTTCGCGCTTCATCGCGGCGATTAATTTCTCGCCTATCACGATGAGGCGATAATCAACGCCTTTTTCTCCCTTGATGAGCTCCTGGTATAAGCGCGGAGAGAAGGCGATTTCGTTTTCTCTAGCGATAAGTTCGTCGCGGGATGAAATTAAAGCGACTCCTTTACCCTGAGAGCCGAAATTGGTTTTGTTGACGAAAGGGTAAGGCAATTCTTTTTCTAGATTATCAATGAAAGCGTGGTTTTCTTTTGCATCGTAGCATAAAGGGGCGGTGATGGTCTTTGGCATTTTGATGCCAGAATTAAGCAAGGAAAGATAGGTCAGCATCTTATCATCGCACAGGCGAATAGCTTCGGCGCGGTTAAATAAACGGTAATGGTTTTTCTCCAAAATCTCCGCAATATAAGGGTCTTTATCTAGATATACGATGAAATCGGCGTCTAAATTCGCTTTCGAAAGAGTGCCGTCTTCCTTCAGAAAAGAGAAAATTTCAGCATTGGTTTTCTTCTCGATCCCGATGCCTTCTTTTTGCCCTTCTTCGATGAGACGGTCCGCTAAATGGACTAAGCCTGGATAGACGATATAGGCGTTTAAGATGATGATTCCTTTATCTAGCATGCCCACAATTATATCCGATTGGGTCGACCAAAGCCCCAAATTCAGTAGAACTTTTCTTCTAAACAACGCTTATAAGCGTTAAACTACTGGCATTATGAAAAAAGAAAACGTTGCTAGTCGCCCAGCGAAAAGGAAATCGCGTTGGGGAGAGATCTTCCGCTTCATCGTCATTGGATGCCTTTGCACCCTCATCGATTTAGTTATCGAATACGCTTTAGGATTACTATTCGCCAACAATTTGTCGCAATTAGGAAGCAGCAACGTTGATGGCAATATCGTTCCGGGATATGGCTCTTACATCTCTCTGGCTATCTGCGTTACCATGGGTTTTGTTATCTCGATGGTCGTCAATTTCTTCTTCTCGCGGAAATGGGTCTTCCAGGACGTTGACAAAAACACCAACTACAATACGCCGAAATACTTCTGGTCTTATGCCGGTTTGGCCTTTGGCGGTCTCTTGTTGGGCATTGGAATCCAATGCTTATGCTTATGGCTCGTCAACGAGATTTGGCACATGAATCTTTCCATCGATCCATTCCAAAAAGTCGATTGGACGAAGCTTTTCCACAAAGACAGCATTTCCATCTGGGCTTTCTTCGCTGTCTTCTGCATCAAGACATTGATTGTCCTTATTTATAACTATTGGACCCGTAAGCACTTGATCTTCAAGGCGCCGAAACCGACTGTGGTTGTTGATGAGGCCTCAACCGCCATCAATGACAAAGTTATCGTCGATCATTATTCCAATAATCCAACCGTCTTCAGCGATATCGCGCCTTCTCCAGCACCAGAAAAGAAAGAAAAGAAAGAGACCGTCGAAGAAAAAGTCGAACCTAAAGCCCCAGTAGAAGAGAAAAAACCTGCGCAGGAGAGTGCTCCAGTCACCAAGGAAAGCAAAGTTGAGCCGATAAAAGCCACAGTGACGGTTGAGGAAGTTGTCGCCCCAGTGGAAGAAAAGAAAACCGAAGTTAAGGCTAAACCGGTGGAGAAGAGCGCTCCAGCCAAAGAAAGCGTGAGCGTCGTCTACGGAAAACCCCAATTCAAGTGGGGCAAGCCGCTTACGAAGAGAGCCGTCACCGATATGATTTATTCTTCCTTGGAGCTTTATGACAAACGCAAATCCCCAGTAACCAATAAAGAAAGGGTGAAGGAGATTATCGTCGAAGTCATCCACGAAGAAGAAGAGAAGAAAAAGAACGAAACCGATTAAAAAGGGCTCAATAAAATCTGATGGGGATGACGAAAACGGCCATCCCCATCGAGATTTATAGTTTTTTGTTTTCGA
>CAVIFQ010000014.1:0-37527 GCA_963642055.1 Roseburia hominis
TTAGACGGTTGATTTTGGTCTATCCCCATTCATCCCCATCAGATTTTATTGAGCCTTCGCTCTTCTCTATCTGATTTCGTTAGGTTTCATCTCGCTAAAAAGCGCCTCCTTCCGCGAAAGAGGCGTTTTTGATAAACGCTGGATTTTGGATCACTATCTAGGCGAACTTCGTTTCGCCCGTTAGATGCGCGCCCTGAAGGAAAGAAGCCCCATCCATCTGCTTTTTGCCTTCCATTTGGACCTCATCAAGCGAGATGATGCCATCTTTTAGTTGAAGGAGCAGACGCTTTTTGTTC
Source organism: Roseburia hominis (assembly GCA_963642055.1). GTDB lineage: Bacteria > Bacillota_I > Bacilli_A > RFN20 > CAG-826 > UBA4951. The sequence continues at coordinate 297 of CAVIFQ010000014.1, forward strand.
GTGATCAAAGAGCCCGGCTCCTTGATAATTTCCGTAGAGAAAAGCGAGGCCCGGTATATCTTGAGTTTCTTCTCGTTCAGATATAGATATGCCCCAGGTTCATTCGATAAGGAACGGATATAATCGATGCTCTCTTTATAACCCAAATTGAGCGGCAAATGCTCATCCTCGGGCTTGATTTTGCTCGTGAAGCTCACGAGATTCTCGTCTTGCTCTTCGCCCTTTAATTCGCCATTCGCGTAGGCTAGAAGGTCTTTTTTGATCAAAGAGGCGGCCGCTTCGCCCATCTTAAGGCAGAGCGATGAATAATTGTCGTTATCGTCAATCGCCACTTCTTCTTTATCGTAGATGCATCCGGCATCCATCTTCGCGACCATCTCCATCAGCGTGATACCAGTCACTTTGTCACCGTTTTTGATGGCGCTTTGGATAGGCGAGGCCCCGCGGTATTTGGGGAGGAGAGAACCATGGAGATTGACGGAGCCCACTTTTGCGAGAGCGAGGAGTTCACTCGGAATGATTTGCCCATACGATATCGTCACGATGACGTCGAAATCGAGAGTCTTCGCAAATTCGTAATCGAGCCTGATTTTATGTGGCGAAAATACCGGAATATTATGACTTTCTGCCACTACTTTCGTCGGGGCTTTACTGAGGATCCTTTTTCGTCCGACTTCCTTATCTTCTTGGCTGACCACACCAACAACATTGAAAGAAGCCTCGATAAGGGCTTTTAAGACGGTTGCAGCAATCTCCGGTGTCCCGAAAAAGAGCACCTTAACGTCATTACTAGAATTGAATCTCTTCATAAAAGGACCTCCAAACGCTTTTAATTATAACTAGGAGTAAGGAAAATCCGCTAGAATAAAGGGGATGAGGGGCTTTTTTCGCCTCTTCCATTAACGATACAAAGAAAAGATAACATGAAGCATTATGAACGCGAAAGCGTGGCGAGGCTACTAGACACCGCCAAAGCCTTGCTTAACACCAATTGCACCTTCCACGATATTTACGATATGGCGATGAATCTGCACGGGAATGAGACATCGACCGTTTATTTAGACGAGGACGATAAAGTCCACGAGTACGATTACGAAGAATATAAGACAATCACTTATCAGCTCGCGGAGAAGATGTCCACCGCCTTATCTTCCATCCCCTCGGGCTCGGTTGTCGGGTTAAAGCTACGCAACTGCCCTTCTTGGCCCCATATGTTCTGGGCGATCCTCATGAGCGGGCATACGCCTCTTCTCATCGACGCCAAACTCCCTTACGAGAATACGGAGAATCTATTAAACCAAGCCAAAGCCAAAGCCATCATCTGCAATGAGGCTTTCACTTACGATACCCCGACTTTCCGCATCAACAAAATCACCCAAAGCGCCCCCGATTACAATTTCACCCCGCGTTGGAGCAACGAGGTCATCTTCTGCTCGAGCGGCACCACTGGCAAAGTGAAGATGATGGTCTCTAACGGCAATGCCATGTGTTACCAAATCGCCTGCGCGCTCGACATGATGGATGAATCGCTCACCATCATGCACCCCGGAAAAATCAGGAATCTAGCGATGATCCCCTTCCACCACATCTTCGGCTTCGTGGCGGTTTTCCTTTGGTACACCTTCTACGGGAAAGCCCTGGTTTATCCTTCCAGCGGCTCTAATAGGGATATCATAAACGCCATCAAGCTTGGCAAATGCACCCATATTTACAGCGTCCCCCTCTTTTGGGATGCCATCGCCCAAAAGGCCCAGCGGAGCGCGGCTTTAGGGAAGCAGCGCGATGCGGATTTGCTCAGACGCATGATCGCTTATAACACTGGCAAAATCTCTAGGGCCGAAGCTGGATTCGCTTCTTGGGGCATCGTGCAGAATATGATCAGAGATAAGATCCTCGGGAACGGCATTGAATATTGCATCGCCGGTGGCGGATATCTGAACGAGAAAACGCTCCATATCATCAATGGGCTTGGCTATCCTTTGTATAACGGCTACGGCATGACCGAGCTAGGGGTAGTCTCGGTCGAATTATCCCCACGCGTCTCCGATCGCCTCAAAGGCTCGATCGGTCATCCTTTCCATGGCGTGAGTTTCAAGCTCAACCCCATTGAAGGCGGCAAAAAAGGCCAAGGGGAGTTGCTTGTAAAAACCGACAGCGTCCACGTCCGCGAGATTATCGGCGGTGAAGAAAAGGTCACCACCCTCGATAACGGCTACTTCCATACGGGCGATATCGCGGAGAAAGACACGACCGGCTCCTATTACATCAAAGGCCGCATGAAAGACGTCATCATCAATAGCAATGGCGAAAACGTCTATCCTGACGAAATCGAGTTCTATTTCAAGGGCATCGCTCACGTCGTCAATAACGTCGTCCTCGGCGTGAAGAAAGAAGGAACGAATGATGAAGAGATCGTCCTCATCTTCGAACTCGACAATTCGCTCTCCGATGACTCCTTCTCCTCCATCATTTCCGATGCGAAAGCCATCAACGCCTCATTGCCTAACGAGAAGAAAGTCCAGCGCTTCCTCATCTATAAGCACTCGATGCCGATGGCCAATAACATGAAAGTGAAACGCTACATCCTCAAAGAAGCCCTCGAAAAAGGGAATCTCGAGGATTTCTATGACCCCGAGAATAATGGCGTTACAAGCAAAAAGCGCGTCCGCGATTTCTCGCTCTACGAGGAGAAAGAAGTCGAGAGAGTCATCAAGACCATCAAGGCCAAATTCGCCTCCACTCTCCTCGTGCCGGTCTATAAAATCGATGAAGAGGCCGATTTCGGGCGCGATTTAGGCGGTGATTCAATGAGCTATGTGACGCTGGTTGAAGACATCAACAAAGCGCTCAAGATCACCATCCCAACCTCGAAGTACGGGAGACTACTAACGGTCAACGATTTCGCCGAAGAAGTCTTAAGCCTCCTCCACCCGCAAAAAGAGGCCTAAAAAGGCCGAATAACCCCGCTAACGAAGTAGGAAAAGTATTGTTTCTTCTTCGAAGGGAGTCTATAATCGCCTTCGCAAGAAAAAGCAATCAATTTTTAGGAAGTAAAGATATGGCAAACATCAAATCACAAGAAAAGCGCATCAGCATCTACGCCCGCAACGAGTCCTTCAACGGCACCCGCAAGGCCGAAATCCGCACCGCCAGCAAGAAAGTCGAGACTTTCGCCGCGGAAGGGAAGAAAGAGGAAGCCACCGCCGCTTTGCGCGAAGCTATCTCTCTCCTCGATAAATATTCGCAAGACGGCGCTCTCACCGTCAACTCCGCCAACCGCAAGAAAGCGCACCTTTCCCGCGTCGTCGCTTCGATCAAATAAGAACGGATAAACATCAAAAACGAGGCCTCGCGCCTCGTTTTTTTCTTTATCTATCAATATTCCTTGAACGTGCTTTTTACGCCTGCTTCATCGATTTCGAGGACTAAGTAAGAGCCATCGCCCTCATCGCGAGGATAGTCTAGACTCCCAGGGCAAAGAATGAGGATCCCGTGCGATATTCTCTCTTCTTTTATGTGGGTATGCCCATGCACGAAGATCCTTACCCCGTCATTATAGAGGGAGATGAGCATCGCATCAGAGACGATCGGGCGGTGCTCGATACGGAGATACCCATACGGCGTCTTGATTTGTCTAGAAAATGGATAGGAGGGATAAAAGCCGTCGCAGTTCCCTCTTACGCCCACAAACGGGGCGATCGCTTCTTCGCTTGCCTCTATATCCCCAGCGTGCAGATAAATATCGGCGTCTTGCTCTCTTAAAAAGACCTTCTCTAGGCGCGAGGTATCTCCGTGCGTATCGCTTACGATCACTACTTTCATAAAGGGAACTTCGATAAGAAGAGGGTGAAGGCAAGCGGAGCGTCCATCTCGCCACCAAAGATAGCTTTCTCCGTCTTGTATATCTCTTCTAAGGCGCGTAAGGGCGCCTCTTTTTTCATATAACGGAGATTCATCGCAATCGCACGCACCTGATAAATGCTCATTTTGTAAGAGGAAGAAAGAGTGGAGGCGATTCTTCCTTCATCCATCCTTTCGCTTAACAAATAAGAGACCATGTTCATCTTCCTAAATTGATTGGCGAGCTGAATCAAAAGAGCGACCTCATCATACCCTTGGATCTTTAAATCCTTATATATATGGAAAGCCTCTTTGTAGTCGCCTTTGATGAGGGCGTTATTTAAGGCGTAGCTTTTCTCCTCCAAAGGTGGAGCGACGAGCGCCTCGATATCCTCCAGCGTGAGTCTCCCGCTTCCCGAAGCATAAGAGACGAGCTTAAGGCGCTCATTCAGGAAACGTCCGTAATCGAGATTTAGGCGGTCGATGAGTTCATCGACGGCCTCTTGCTCGATCTTGATGCCTTTTTTCGCGAAATAAGCGGGCACGAAGCTCTCCCAGTCGGGGCGCGTGAATTCATTCACCCCCGAAGGCTTGATGCCTAAAGAAGTGAATAAGCGGACGTATTTGCTTTTGCTATCAAGCGCAGCGCCATACGCCGCCATATATAGATAGATAGAAGGATCGGGATTCTCGAGATAGGAGAAAAACGCCTTATCGTCATCGTCTTTTTTGATCTTCAGGGCGTTTTTGCCCCTGGCGGCTGGCAAAAGAAAGAAGCAATTTTTGACGATCACCGCTTTCTTTTCGCAGCCGAGCGGCAAAGAAAGGCACTCCTCGGCGAGAGTCGAGAAAGAGTCCTGGCTCATATCGAGCGTCACCGAATTGAGGGGTGAGAGCTCCTCGCCGAAAGTGCTCTTGATGATTTTATTAAGCGCAAGCTGGGCTAGCTGCGGATCGGAGGAATAAACGACTTGGATCATACCCGTTAATTATAGAGGCCCTTCACCATTTTGCGACGCTTAGAAGAGCAGAAAGCGAGTAATCGATAATTTGCCCTTTCTTGAGTTTCTTCAGAGGTTTCTCTTTAAGAGCGTAAAGAGAGAGCTCACGCTCCGAAAGAGATAAAAGACGCTCTTTGACCTCTTTGCCGATATCTTTCTCCTCTTGTTCCAGTTTCACTTTGTCTTTGCTGGCGACGCGCTCGGCGAGATAAGAGGTTCCGTTTTTGCTGAAGACGACTTTCCAGCTCCGCTTAAAGGCAGGATAAGAGAGTATCTCATCGAGGAAACGGGGTTCGACCCCATCATCGACTTTCTTATAGACGAGGCCTGTGATCCCTTTCCCTAAACGCAAGAAAGAAAGGAAATCGCAATAGAAAAGGTATTTGTTGAGGATATTCCGACTCATCGAGCCGTTTTTCTCTTTGCCAATGGCGATAAGTGAAGAGATGGCAGATAGTGACAATGAGGTATCGCCAGTGAAGGATATCTCATCTAGATATGGGAGCATAAGGAAAGCGAGTTCCCGCTTCTTGGCTGCTTTTTTGGCTTCATCCCCCGCGCTCATCGTCTTGATGAGAGATAGAATCCTCTTTCGGGCGTCTAGAGGTAAAGAACGCTTATTCTCAAGGTAACGTTCATAAAGGAAAAGCGGATCGTTCTCGGCGCTTCTGATAAGGTTATCGATGGTCTTGCTTTGGTTCGCCTTATTCTCGTAACGGGCAATCGAGATCTCTCCTAAACCGAGGAGAACGGAGAATTCCCGTTGGCTCAGCCCCAATTTCGCTCTGATTGCTCGTATACCCTCTTCATTTAAGAGCCCTTTATCCTTTTCGCCCCTCTTTTGAAGGGCGTTTTTATCTTCCCCCATAAGCCCCACCTCCGTTTTTCAGTATCTTTTGATACTCGTATTATAGACGTTTCTTCGGCATTATTTCATAATTTACGCATTTTTTAGTTCTTTGTAGGTGATGCTTCCTTCTTCATCAGTCCGCCTTATCTTTATCCCCAAGGAATTAAGACGGCTTATCACCTCTTTTGAGGGGTGTTTGTAGCTATTTTTGGCTCCGACGCTGATGATGGCCACTTCTGGGTCTACCTGCTTTAAAAATGACATTGATGAGGATGTAGAGCTCCCATGGTGCCCGAGCTTGATGATATCGCACGATAAAGATGGGTGATCCGCGATGATCTTTTGCTCAATGCTACTGGAGGCATCGCCCATGAAAAGCCACTTCTTCCCTAGTAGTTCCAAATAAAGCACGAGCGATTTGTCGTTTTCTTCCTCTCCCCCATATGTATTGAGATTGCTGAGAGTGATATTCCCGATTGTGAGAGGGAAAGCCTCTTTCTCTCTGATCGTCTCTTTGACGATGAAGGAATTCACAATACCATTTACCCCTCCATCATGGTCATTATCCCCATGCGTCAAGATGAGGGCATCAAGATGATAGATGCGCTTTTTCCGTAAATACGGCACATCCACCTCACTCCCCATATCGAAATAATTGCTGCCTCCTGTATCAATGAGCACGGAATTAGATCCGCTTCTTATTAAAATCGCATCCCCCTGCCCCACATTGATGAAAGTCACTTCCTCCGTAATGAGGTTAGAGACGGGCAAATAGTTAAGTAGCAAAAAGGAAAGGAAAGAGAGAGGAGCAAAACGCTTGAGCTTATGGAAGCCGATACGCGAAAGGAAGAAATAGGAGTAATAAAGGAGGTAATAGAATAGATAGGCGTATTCATTTATCTCGCCGAATATCGGAATGGCGACATCAACCTTCAAGCAGAAAGACGATATCGAAGAAATAAAGGAAGAATAAGAAGAGAGGAAAGAAAAAGGAACAGTTAAAAAAGAGAGCAAAGAAAGAACGATGAAGGGAAAAAGAAGGAAGGGCAAAAAGAGGGCATAAGGGAGTCCAAAAAGATGATAAACCCCGCTTTTTAAGGAAAGAGGAAGCAAAAAGAAACGGAAAGAAAGAGTCGAGCCGATCTTCTTTTTCCTCTTTTCAAGATTCGCGAAATAAGAGGAAAGGAAAGCATTGTTGAGCATCAAACCGATTCCGAGCAAAAAGGCGCTGCGAAGAGCATTTCGATATGAAAAAGTGAGCAAGATAAGCCCCGTCAAAGAGACTTTGCCGAGATTATCGAGCCCCCACTTCTCGTTCACGAAAAAGAAAGCGAGTAGACGAGCAACCACTACCCTGATATAGGAAAGCTTAAAAAGATAAAACGGAGATAGCAAACCGAGAAAAATAAGCGATGCGGCCTGGCATTTCCTTTTGTCAAAGAAGAAGGCACATATTTTCTCCACCCCTAGACAAAGGATAGAAAAATACACCCCGCTGCTTCGAAGAAGATAGCTGAGGCCAAGCGAAGAAGCATCGGATAAAGCATCGGCATCGCTATTTCCATGATCGAAAAGAAGCGAATCGATAAGAGAGGCGGTATCGCTATCAAAAGAAGAAAGGAACTCTTTCTCTTTTGCTCTTAAGCGTAGAGGATTAAGGAACCGCTCTTCCGAAGAATAAACCGAGAAAGAATACTTCACTCCTCTAGTGAGCAGATAGTCCTTGAAAGAGAATCGCCCTTCGTAACGGGTTTCCTCAAATTCCTTCCGATAACCTTGCAAAAGCAGCACATCCCCCACCTCACGTTCATTATTTTTCTCATAAACGTAATAGGTAACGCCTTCGCTTTTAAAGAAAAAATAGTTGCTTTTGCTCTCCGTCACGATGCCGCTTAATTCGACTTTGCCTGGGCTTACTTCTTTGATCGGGATAGAGAAAAGGGCGAAACCCAAAGCAAAACTGAGAGAGAAAAGAAGCAGGGCCTTCTTCCCTTTTTTGTGGGCGAAAAAGAAGAACACTAAAGAAAGGAGTAAGAAAAAAGGAAGAAGGCAGTAACGCTTTAAGTAAAAGGCAAAATAAGAAGAAAGAGTGAAGCCAAGGAGCAAGAAAAGAGCATAATAGCTCTTCTCTTTAGTCCATGAGCGTGACGTAATCCTTGGCTTTCGCAAAGATCGCATTGCCGATACCAGTCACGTTCTTCAGTTCCTCGATGCGGGCGAAGCTCGAGGTGTTCTCGCGATAATCGATAATCGAGGTAGCGATCGCCGAAGAGAAGGCGCTCACCTTCATAAGCGTGGTTTTATCGGCATTATTGATGTTCACTTTCTCGATCGGGCTCGTGGAGCAGGTGTTGCTATTGTCGTAAATGGGAGCGATATAGAAAGTCTGGCCGCTAGATAAGATGAAGTCGGTGTTGTAGGCTTTCGGATCGGCGTTGGTGGTGGCACCATTCGCGGCCTCGATGAGGGTTAAAAGAGTGCTGCCGTTAGGAAGAGAATAAGTGCCGGTTTTCCTCACCTCCCCCGTGATCGATACTTTGAGAGTATCCCCGTTTTCCGATGTTGATGTGGTTGAGCCTCCGCTCACGATTTGACCCGTAACGCTTTCGACAAGGGAAAAACCGATAATGCCGATAAGCGTCACGACGACGGCGATGATAACGAATTTGACCATAATTACCTCCACCCATTACTAGACGGAAGGCTTCGCTTTTTCCAAAAAGAAAATGACTTTTTGCGCGTTTGTCCGCTTAGAGAGAAAAAAAGCACAAAAAAAGCCGATCTCTCGGCGTTTTTTCTAGCAACTGACCAATTTAGATCAGCGTTGTTTTTTGTTGGTGACCCGTATGCGATTCGAACGCATGAATGTATCCGTGAAAGGGATATGAGTTAAGCCGCTTCTCCAACGGGCCAAGTAGTGGCGCTCAGCACAGGGCTCGAACCTGCAACCGATCGGTTAACAGCCGATTGCTCTGCCATTGAGCTAGCTGAGCGCGTTTTTTGCGCCTAAAGCGCACCGACAATGATACTTATTGCTTCTATCCTTTGCAAGCGCAATTTTCGCGAATTTTTTCGCTCCCTGTCGCTTCTTCTCCCTCTAGAAAAAGAAAATAAGCCGCGGTGGCGGCTTTATGTTTCTCTTTGTTTTATTTCGCGTTCGTCTTCTTCTCGATGGCGGCGAACAAATCGCCGACCGTCTTGAAGGATGATAGCTCATCGGTTTCGAACTCGATGTGGTAACGGTCCTCTAAATCAAGGCAAAGTTCCACCACGTCAAGGCTATCGAGCCCCAGGTCTTTGAGCGTTGAGACATCATCGATATGGTCTTTATGGATGCGCTCGGCAAAGTTTTTTCTTATCTCTTCAGCAATGGTCATAATTTTCTCCTCGGCCACTATTATAGGGATAGCGACTCTCTTTATCAACGAAGCAAAAAAGGCTCTTTCGAGCCTCTTTTCCGACATCAGGTGCCGGCTGTGTAGTTGCTATTGAGAGCAGTGTCGAATTTGCTGCTGATGGCATTGACTTCTTTGCTGAACATCCCTTTCATCGCTCCCGCGATTGCGGCGAAGACGAGAATGACGAGCACCATGCCGAGCAGCTGTCCCTTGAATTCTGACATTTTACCTCCTTTCTCATGGATCCAAATAACCTATAACGGCGCCTCTCACGAGCGATATTTCCATCTCCTTATTGCTCATGATAAGAGGCTTATAGGACATATATAGGCGGTAGCTGAGCATCTCCCCAAAAGCTACCTGGTCATCGCCCACGGCCTCAATCGAGGCCTTGGGGCAAGATGAGACGACGTAAGTGCGGATGTTATCTGTGATCGCGCCTTCTTTGGCGATGAGCTGGGAGACGCTCACCGATAAGGCGTCAAGAGTCGTGTATATTGTTGAAACGATCGATAAATCGCCAGCGTAAGCGAGTATCTGCATGAGGAAGAAGAGGGAGAGGATGAAAGACATCTTGTTAGCCACCGATGATCCCTCCTATCGCGCTCATGATGCCGACGCTTATCATGATCATCGTCACCGCGCTTCCCACCAATGGAAAGAAATGGGCATTGGCTAAAGCGGCGATCTTCCTCTCGCGGAAGAGTTTTTTCTCTTCGGAAGAGAAAGCCGAGAAAAGGAGCGAGAATTGCCGGAGATAATGCTCGTTTTCCCCTTGCTCGACGAGCAAGTAGAGGCTGATCATGACCTCCTTTATAGTCAAAGAAGTGAAGGATTCGGCAAAGTGCACATAAGGCTCGACGGTTTTATTGCTATCGATTTCCTCAATCAGCGTCTCGATTTTCCTCTTCATGAGCGGCGAAGAATATTCGGTGAGGCGGAGAAGAGCGCTGTAGACCGGGATTTTGTTCGTGAGATAGACCTCCAAAAAGCCGAAGATCTTCACGAACTCTCTTTCTAGAGCTGCTTCCTCTTTCTTCTTATTCGCCTTTTTGGAGCGGAAAAGCGAGAGATAGGTATAAACGAAAGCGAAGAGGAAAGGCACGATGATGAGAGGGATCGCGGCTTTCTTATAAATCAAGAAGCCTGATACAGCGAAGAAGATAAGATCGATTGGGATGATGAAGAGCAATTTCCTCTTCAGCTCTTTTTTGTCGATGGATAAACGCTTTGTTTCTTTCATGCGACATTCTCCTTTCGCTTATTGAAGATTTTTTCGCCGGTGTAAATGCAAGAGAAGACGATGATGCTCACTAGAAGCGTCACGAAATAGACGAGACTGATGAGGGTATAAGCCAAAGAGCTATTCATATAGGAATAAAGGCTATTGAGCGAGACCCGCATGAAGAGGAGGATCGCAAGCGAGAGCACCCAGAGAGTGATGAATTCCCCGAGCTTCTTTAAACTCTCCTTATAAGAAGCGGAGGCATTTTCCATCTCCGTATTCATCTCTTTGAGGAGCGAATCGGCGGTCTTGAGGAAATCCCCGCCCTCCTCTTCGTAAATCTTGAAGACCGAGACAAAAACATCGTAAAAAGAGGTCAGGAAGAAATCGGAGAGATAGACGATTTTTTGAAGCGTCGATAAGTAGCCGATGCGCCCATTGATGAGGCGAAACTCCTCATCAGCGATATCTTCACTCGCTCTAGAGTAAGCCTCAGTGACGCTAGAAGAAGAGGAGAGAGTGATCGAGAAACGGTTGATGAACTGATAAGCCTCTTCCTGTTTTATCCTTTTTATCTCGGCCTTCCGATACATCGGAGCGATGAAAAAGAGGAGCGAGAGAAGATAGGCTAGCCCCACCCCCAGAGCGAGGAATTTGCTCCCGGTGATGAAATAGGCACTGACGCCAGAGATGGCGCTGATGAAGAAGAAGATCATCTCGAATTTAAAACGCTTCATGGTTCTCCTTTCTGGAATAGATGTAACGGAGCACGCCCTCTTTCCCTTCGACTTTGGCCACCGAGTCGATGTAGCGGCGCACTTTTCCTTTCTCTATCTCTCTCCCTAAATGGATGAAGAGCGAGAAATGGGCAAGAATATCCTCAATGAGCTCGTTTTTGCTCGCGTCTTTTTTCCCAAGCATCGCTAAGCGAGCCATTCGATCCACCATCGTGTCGACGCTTTTGGCGTGAATCGTGGTGATGATGGGGTGACCGCTCATCGCGCTGGAGAGAGCGTATTCGAATTCCTTGCCGCGGCTTTCGGCGACGATGACGTAATCGGGGTTGCTGCGGAGCGAATTCCTCACTAAATCCGCGATATCGCCCCCATTCACGTTCTCGTTGCTCACCCAGGTGGTCTGATCGATGGAGGGGTTCCTCACCAAATCGAGCTCCTCGACGTTATCGATGACGATGACGCGGGCGTTGTCTTTAAGCTGGAGCAACAGCCATTTCTGTAGCTCCGTCTTCCCGCTTCCGGTGATCCCGCCGATGACGATCGATTCGCGTTTATCGAGCGCTTCAATGAGCGCTTCTTTCACGTGAGGTGGGAAATAGGAATCGGTCAATAAGGAGGTTTCGCTCGCAATACGTATGGAGAAAGAGAAGGATTTGCTCTCTTTGTGGCGGACGAGATTGCTATAGACGGCGTTTAAGCGGTAACGGGAGAAACTCGTATCGAGAAGAGGAGAGGAGAAAGAGAACTGCTTTTCCGCCAAATTGGCGAGCTGCTTGAGGAAATCCCCCACTTCCTCGCTGCTTTTGTTGATCTCGGCTTTCTTCCTGCCCTCGAGATTATCCATGTAATAGAAGCTCTCCCCGTTATAGGAGATATCAGTCACCCCATCTTTATAAAGGAGCGGCTTCAGAAATGAGCTTTCGAGGTATTCTTTGGCGCTAAGAGGCATTCTTGAAACCCTCCTTGATATAGAACGTGGCGTTTTTGGAGAAGACGAAGAAACTGTGGACGTTGCCTTTGAAGGAAAGAGTGAAGGAGCGGATCTGCTTTTCTTCAGGGAAGATCAATTCATACGAGTATTCCCCTTCTTTGAGGTAACTTGCGAAGTAACGTTCCGTCTTCTCTTCAAGGAGCTCGACATTGAAGTATGGCGGAGGGCCATATGGGCGATAGGCCACCCCATACACCGAGCTTTCCGGGATGCTTTTGCCATACCCATAGAAAACCCTGCTCACCTTGCTATAGGAATAAGAGAGATTCCACATCGAGACGGAGAAGATGAGGATAAGAGAATAGATGAACCACTCATTCATAACTCGCCCCCACGCAGTAATCGCTGTCGAAGCAGTTCCCGAAACGGTTGGTGGTCCCATGTATCACGAATTTCATCTCGAAACGCGGGAAATTGTGGTAAGTGTCCTTTTTGGTAGTGTATAGACGCACCGAGAAATCGATGGGCTCCTTTAACCGTGGGAGATAAAGAAGATCGGTCTCTCTTTCCCCTTCCTTTGCTTGCGACCTCTTCCCTCGCCTCATCTCGCCCGTGTAGTCGGAGACAAGAAAGGTGTCTTCAGGGAGAGCGAAGCAATGATAATAGGTAAGGATGCGCTTGAGCCTCATCTTGAATCCGGCGGTGCCGCCGTTATAGGCGGGGTAATAGTAATCGGCTAAATGGGAAAAATAAGCGGCCTCTTTCCCGGTTATCTCTAATCTCGCGTCAAGATCAGGGAGCTCTTCATTGGGGAGCGATTCTTTGTATTCCTTGTTATATAAATAGAGCCGCCAGCAGTTGCTTAAAGGGATTCTGCCTAACTCATCCCCTCCTTCTTCGATTCTCGTATACATCTTTAAAGAGGGCCGAGAGTATCTAGTGGTATTGAGCAGTCTCATTTTCGCTGACTGCACCCCCACGATTTCCTCGTTCTCATTGAAAGAGAAAACCTCATCCCCGACTCTTTCATACGGCTCGATAGTGACATAGGCGCTCGATTTGGAGTAGCTAGGGTATTTGCTCGATTGGGTGTAGTAGTTATAGGAATAGGAGAAGCAGAAATACATCGTGCTCATGGTGCAGCTAGCTGGGATCACGTAATCGAAGGTGAGCTGCTCATGATCGTAAGCAGTGGTTCTCTGCTCCGAAAACTGCCAGAGCAGCACTTTGTTGCTTTGGCTGGGGTAGCGGTCATAAAGAGCGACGGTATAGGTGAACTTGACTCCTCCTATATAGGTATAGACGCCCGAAGTGAGGGCGTAATCCTTCCCCTTCTCGATGGGGCCGAGCTCCAAATCCGCGAATTCGAAATAACGGTAATCGCTCTTTGAGCCCAGAAGCGAAGGCAAAGAGAGAAACAAAGCGATGGTGAACAGTTTCTTTTTCTTCATGGAAAGCTCCTATCAATCATCTCTAGGAGGTTCTTCGCGTTTTTACGAAAAATAAATGCGAAATTCGTCTCAAAAAGAGAAAAGGCCCTCTATAATTAGGCCTATGATTCTGCTTTTGGGACCCTCAGCCACGGGAAAAACGGAGATCGCGAAGTATATCGAGAAATTCTATCGCATCAAAAAAGCCGTCACCTCCACCACAAGAGAAATGAGAAACGGAGAGATAAACGGCGTCTCCTATTTTTTCTATACGGAAAAGGAATTCCTCGACCGATTAAATAAAGGGCTCTTCGTCGAGCACACCATCTACAACGGCCATTATTACGGCACGGGGATTGATCAAGTGGCGAAGGATAAATGCATCATCCTCGATCCAGAAGGGGTGAGATCCTTCCAGAAACTGGATGATCCTACCATCGTCACTTTCTACTTATCGGCGAGCGAGAAGACCCGTGAAGAAAGAATGAAGGAACGCGGGGATAAGGAAAGCGACATCAAAAAGCGACTCGAGAATGACGAAAAGACTTTCGCACCTGAGTCTCTCCCGCCTTACGATATTTTGGTGGAAACAGACGGCAAGCCGCTCGACTTCCTTGCCTTCTATATCCATCAAATTTACGCCATTATCCTCGAGCAAAGAGGCTTCAAAATAAGAGAGGAGTTCAAAGTTTGATCCCCTCTTTTTTCATTCTTCTTTCTCTTTCCTTTTCGGATAGAAGCGGACTAAGGCACTTTTTACGCAGTAGTCCTCGACTTCCTTCACCGTGATATCGACTTTCCCAAGGCGGAGCTTATCCCCCACTTCCGCGAAACGCCCGAGTTTGTCATTGATGTAGCCGCTTAAAGTCGAGTAATCGTCTTCCAAAACATCTTCATCCATCTCGAATTTCTCGAAAAACCGCTCAATATTGACGCTCCCTGAAACGATGTAGCTGTTTCTTGTCCCTTCAACGCGCTTAAAGTCGAGAGCGACTTTATCATCTTCGTCCCACATCTCCCCCACAAGCTCTTCCAAGATATCCTCCATCGTGACGATTCCTTCGGTTCCCCCGAACTCGTCTTTGATGACGGCGATATGGATGTGCTCATCTTTCATGCTGGATAAAACATCCGATAATTCCTGGGTGCGTGGGACAAAAAGAGTCGGAAGGATAAGCTTTTTTAAGTCTACCTTTTTATCTTTGACTAGGAGGCGCAATAAGGTTTTGGCCTGGATATAGCCAAGCACGTGATCGAGGTCTTTCTTATAGACGATGATGCGGCTGTGCTTAAAGGCATCCTCTCTTTCTAGATAGGTCGAGAAAGGCTCTTCGATGTCATATCCCACGATATCCACGCGCGGAGTCATGATGTCATAAGAGGAAGTATCCTTGAAAGAAAGCGAGCGATGGAGCAGTTCGCTTTGATCATCATCGAAAATGCCTTCGTCATTGATTTCCTCCACCATCATCGCGAGTTCATCATCGCTCATGACGAGCGTCTCTTCCGGCGCTTTCTCGATGATGGGCGAGGCTATTTTCTTCGCAAGGAAAGATATTGGGGTCACGAAAGGATAGAAGATAAAGGAAGATGCTTTGATAAAAGGCGATAAGAAGCGGGCAAAGCTCAAGGGGTGATTGCTCGCGAGGGTTTTCGGGAAGATATCGCCGAGGATCAAAACAAGAATCACGGAGATTAAGATTGAGAAGAGATCGCTATAAGGGAGCAAGGAAGAGCCCGAGAGCATATCCGCCACCACGATCGAGAGCAAAGAGGAGATGAAGATATTCACGAAATCGTTCCCAAAAAGGATCGTGGCGATGGAATTATCGTAGTTTTTCGCCTCTTCATAAGCGAGCTTATAACGTTTATCGCCTTTTTCTGAGAGGAGCTCCAAGCGCGAAAGGTTGACGCTAGAAATCGCGGCATCGGATGCACTATAAAGGGCGGAAAGAACGGCGAAAACGCCTATCAAAATCCAATAAAAGGCGCTCATTTGCTCTCTCCTAAGGCGATTTTCTCGCTGATGGGGCCCACAAGTTCCTCTAAGACATCTTCCATCGTCACCATGCCAAGCAGCTCATCCTTCCTTTTGACGATGGCGATTTGGGTATGCTTCTCCCTGAACCCGTCGACGAGGTCATCGATCTTTACGCGGGGGGAGACGATATAAGGCTTCTCGACATATGATAACGGGTTGATTTTATGGTCAGTCAAATAAGCGGAAAGGAACCTCTTCACGAGAAGCACCCCGATGATATTGTCCTTTTTCTCATAGTAAACCGGGATCCTGCTATAAGAGGTAGCGCAGAGAGTATCGACGAGTTTCTCGTTGCTTAAGCCTTTTAGATCAATCGAGAACATCTTGCTTTTGCTCGTGAGCACGTCTTTGACGGCCGTATCGCTGAAATCGATCGAATTCTCGATGATTTCGCTCTCGTCTTTCTCAAGCACCCCGCCTTTCTGGCTCTTTTTGAGAGCCAAAGAGAAATCGTCTTCCGAGATAGCCTCGCTCTTTTTCTTCGGGAAGAGCTTGTTGAACAAGAGGCTGATGCCACGCAAAAGAAGAGAAAGAGGATAAAAGAGGAAATAGAAAACGATGAGAGGATAGGCAAAAGCAGAGGCGAGGCTATTGGGGATTTTGCCAGCTATTTGCTTTGGCATCGTCTCGCCGAATAGATAAACGATAAGAGTCGTGATGATAGAAGAGATAAGCGAGACAATCCCCGCCTCTAGATGAACGTAGGTAAGGAAAACGGAGGTCGAGATAACGGAGAGAAGCGTATTGACGATATCGTTGCCTATCAAGATATTGATGAGGTTGGCCTCTTTCCTCTCATATAGATATAAGACAAGGGTGGCATTCTTGCTCCCTTCATCTTTTTTTACCTCAAAGCGGTATTTGTTGAGTTTCTGGAAGGCGGTCTCGGAAGCGCTGAAGAAGGCGCTACAGCAAAGGAAAAGGACGCCTAAAGCCAGATAGACGTATTTATTCATTTGTTTACCTTCTTCTTTATTCGACTACAATCGCTACAATCGCTGCTCATATTTCGGGCTTTACTATAGCAAACGCCGGCCCATAAATAAAGGATATCGATGGGAGTGTGCCGTCTTCAGTAAGCGTAAAAAGCGATATTCGTCTTCCCCCCACTTACAAAAACATCACGAAATAAATGGGGTAATACGTTATTTTATCGACGGTTTTTATCTCTCTAGCATTGCTAAAAAGATAGCCTTTCCCCATCTTGCAATTGGGTTCTTTCAGAATCTTCGGCAAAGCCCGGAAATATTTATAATCCTTGCCTGATTTGATTTCGATAGGGAGGACAGAGAGTGATTCATAGTCATCAATCAGATAGTCGACTTCCCCGACTTTTTTCCTGTCGTAATAATAAAGTTCATGGTCGTGAGCCCGTAATTCCTCGGCGACGACCGTTTCATAAACCGCCCCCAGGTTCACTCCCGATAAATCATCAAGAACGGCATTGACGTTATTTTGATAAAGCAGGCTCGTCAATAACCCCACATCATTCATGTAAAGTTTGATAAGACTCTTGCTGCTAGACTGGAGAAGAGGGAACTTCGGCTCGCTTACGGCTTTCGCGGATAAAGCGATCCCCGATGAAATGAGGCATTCGAATTCGCCCGCGTATCTGCTGTAGCGGGTATCATCGACGTTCTCGATCTTTTTGTATTGCACCCTCTTCACTTTGTTTTCGATGTTGGAAGGAATCATGTCGTAGATTCTTTTGATCATCAGTTTGTTCGCTTTGTCGTATTTGGAGGCGTCCTCACGGTAAAAGGCGATGATATCTTTCTGCACTTCCCTGATTTTGAAGACATTCTTGCTTTCAACATACGTTTTCACCGCATCCGGCATGCCACCGACATAAAGATAGGTCTTGAATAAATGAAGCAGCTTGTTGTGGATAGCCTCATCCAAGGTTACGTTATTCTTAAAAGACTCGCGGAGGTGATTGATCGCCACTTCGCCGAAGGAATTAGCCAATAGGAACTCCTCGAAATCCATGGGGTACATCTTTTTCTCGATGATGGAGCCCATCGGCGTCAAGGTCGTGAGGGAAAGGGCGAGCCCCAGTTCTGAGCCGCTGCATATATATTTGTATTTGTTATCTCTTCTTAAGGGCTTCAAAAGAGTCAATAGTTCCGGATATTCCTGTATTTCGTCAATGAAAACAATCGTATTTTCCCGCTCTTTCAGCTTTTCTCCAGCGATGACGCTCAACTCGACATAAAAAGATTCGAGGGTCCTCACATTGGCAAACAGCTTATCCCCGAGCTTATCATCGGCCATATTGATCTCGACGTAATTCGGGAAATGTTTCTGCGCGAGTTCCCTGATGATGTAGGATTTGCCTACCTGTCTAGCTCCATCGATGCAGAGTATTTTCTCTTCATTCCCCGTTAGGTATTCTTCAATGTATTTCGATATCTTCCTGTACATGCCTTTTCCGCTTTTCCAACTATTTTATAACCCAAAAAATACGCTTTTCCAACTTTTTTCATATCCAAAAAACACGCTTTTTCAACCAACCACTGGTGAAAACCGTTTGAAAAGCAAGAAAGTGAAAAGGTTAAGCAGCCTTTTTATCGGTGATTATCTATTTTTCAGTTCCTCTTTGGCGAGAGTGATAAGGCGCTTAGTCTCATCGATCATGAACAAAGGTAGATTGAGCGTATTCCCGTTAAGCGAAAGATTCATGAGGGAATATCGAATGACGAGCGGAGTCTCTCCTTCATACATCTTTTTGTATTCGCTTAAGCTAGGAGAGGCGACACTTTTCCCCGATTTGACTTTGAGAGGGATAATATCGTTATCTGATTGGACAATAAAATCGACCTCGTATTTCTCGTTAGACCAGTAATGGGGATTATCGCCGAAAAGACGAATGAGGCTCTCCAAAACGAAATTCTCGCTCAAGGCTCCCTTGAATTCCTTGAAAAGGCGGTCTCCTTCCGCAAATGACCGATAACTGAGTTTCGAGAGACTGCGGAGTAACCCCACATCCAAAAAATAGACTTTGAAGAAAGCCTCTTCCTCATAAGCGCGCAGCGGCAAAGCCGGCTTCGATATTTTGTATATTTTCTTCACCAAATCGGCATCCACGAGCCACTGCAAGCTATTCTCGTATTCTCTAGCTCTGGCCCCTTCTTTAACTCCGGAATAGGTGAATTTCTTCCTTTCTTTTGCTAGTTGAGAGGGAATGGAATTCCAGATGCGGATTATCTTCTGCACATCGTAAGAAGACCCTTCTCCATCATAATTCTCGTGGTGCTTTCCAAAATCCCGTTCATAAGAGCCGACGATATCGTTAAGGGAACGGTCAACGAGCTCGACGTCTCTTTCTTTCGTCCAAAGATAGACGGGCTCAGGCATTCCGCCCGTAATGAAATACATTTTGAGTTTCTCGCAAAGAGGATTGAAAAAGGCATCCGGGACATTTTCAATCTTATTGATCACTTTCATGTATTCGTAGAGATTGTCGTCCCCGTTTGCGAGCAAAAACTCCGTGAAGCTCATCGGCCCCAAGTCGAGAAAATCGACCTTGCCGACCGGGAAGCCCTTCGAAAGCGATAAACCAAGCAAAGAGCCAGCGCAGATCACGCAGTACTCCTTCGCATTCTCGCAAAAATACTTGAGGGAATTGAGCGCTTCATTACTCTCCTGTATCTCATCGAAAATGATGAGCGTCCCTTTATCGATCTTCTGCCCGCTCGCCATCGACAAATTCTGCATGATGCGGAAAACGTCTTTGCTCGTTACGAAAAACTGTTTGTATTCCTCGTTTTCGTCAAAATTGAAATAAGCGACCGACTCGAAGCTCTTGCCAAACTCTTTCATGACCCAGGTTTTGCCTACCTGTCTTGCCCCGCGGAGAATGAGCGGCTTCCTGTATTTTGACTCTTTCCATTTATTGAGCTCTTCGAGAATGAATCTTTTCATCTTGTCGCCTCCATATTGCCATTATAACCGCTTTATGCCTTAAAATAGAAAAACAATCACGCTTTTTTAGGTAATTGTGTGATTATCTTCACACTTTCACCCAAAAAAGTGTGATTTCATTGTTCAAAAATCAAAACGCTTCTTTTCTTTATCGCTTTTTTGAAAGAGGTTTTACCAGCGGTTAGCCACTTTCTCGGCGAAACCGAGTTTATCAACGATCTCGATCTTCTTATCGCCCACGATGAAGTAGCCATTCCACTTCCCGAACACTTGATGCTGGTCGCTTTTCATGATGAGGAGATTCGCTCCACCATGCCTATCAAGGATCGGGGTGAAGGTCAAGTTGATATCCCCATTAGAAGAAGTCACGCTCCATGGCGATAAGAAATCGTCTTTCTTTTTCTTCTTAGGGATAGAAAAAGTCACATCATCGAGTTTATACGCTTTATCGTTCACGAAGAGCATGTTTTCGCTGGCTGCGCTCGTATCGCCAAAGCCATATCCGAGGTTCCATCCGATGATATCTTCGCCGATTTTCCCGGATAAGGAGCTCCAGTACCACGTATTGCTATAAGTCCAGACCCCTCTCCCCCAGTCGAGCACGCCGTAGCAGTCTTTCGAGAAATCGAAGTATTTCTCGCCGAGCTTGACGTAGCCATGGGCCTCGAGATTGTTGATTTTCTGGTTGTAATAGAAATGGGCTTTCTTCTTGAACGGCGTCGCGATCACCATCGATTTCCCGTTCGTCTCTTTGAGGGTGATGTCGACTTTTAGCTCCTCCCCTTTCTTCCCGAATTTAGGGAAAACGCAGACGATGTGGCGGATATCCCCTTCATGGAGGAATTTCATCGTCACCTTTTTATCGAGATAGACGGTATCCCCATTCGTCGAAGATGAGGGCAGATTCCTTTTCCCGAAACTGAATGGGTGGACCACCATCTTCTCGAGATACCGCGCGTGTTCGTAATCAAGCAAAGTCACGGAGCATAGATCCATATAGCCGTTATCATCGATCGTGAGAGCGATGCCGTAGCTATCGTTCCCAATATAGTAATAATCCCATTCCTTGATCCGCCAACGGCTGGCTTTCACCATCTTTCTCTCATAACGTTTAACCAAGGAATAGGCGTATCCCGCCTCTAGTAAATCGCCATCTTCATTAAGCAAAAGACCTTCGGACAATAAGTGCTGTTCATTCATAATGCCTACATTTTATCCGCCCTCCCCTCCTTAGAAAAGAGGAGAACGCGCTGAAAAACGCTTATTTCGCTCATCTTTTTCGGAGTTTGAGCCCATCTTCATTCGCTTTTTCAAAAGCGATCATGGCGCTGATCATCACGCAAAAAAATCATGATGTGACATGATTGTGTGATGATGTGACATGATCCGTATCATGATGTGATATGATCCTGAGCGATAAAACAAGGGTGGCAAAACGCCATTTTTCCAAACAAACTTAAGATGGCAAAACGATCTGAGTGATGTTTCTTTCGTTGAAGAAAGAAAGCGAAAAGCCCTGATAAAACTTGTTTTTCGGTAGAAGCAGGATGGCAAAGCCCTGGTTGATGCTTTCAAATAACCGCATCTCGAGCGCCTTATGGAAAAGGTGATTGGCCACGATATCGGCCAGACGCACCAGCGTCGTCTTCTTCGAATCGCAGAAACGGCAATCGATGTAGGCTTTCTTCTGCTCGAAAAGAGGTTTATGGAAGAGATTCCAGGAAGGGCTATAAGTGCCGATATTGAGATCGGCGTCGAGCGATTCCCGGAGTTCATATTTCCCATCCGTTGCCGAATGGTGCTCATCCATGAAGAAATGGAGGGAATGATAAGAGTCTAGAGGCAGTAAGCCCGACTCGATAAAGTGCCTCAGCATGTTCTTGATGCCAAGCTTATAGGCGTAATCCATATAACGCTGCTTGCTTTTGCTCGAAGAGGCTATTTCCTCTTTAAGGAGCATCTTCTTGAGGGAGATGACGATCCCAAAAGGATAGCAGCCTTCTTTTTTGGCTACCGAGAGCAATCGTCTTTTCTCCTTCTTCTGTAGCTTTGAGGCCTTGATCTCCTCATTAGGAGCGAAATCCCCCTCTTCCCTAATAATTCTTTCTAAAGATAGGTATCTCCGGCTCGCCTCATCTTTATCCTTTTTCGAAAGGAAAATGACCCCGCCATAAACGAAGTAATCGTTATGCACGTAGTCGAAGGTCCCGGATTCGTCTGAATAAATATACACTTCCATACTTTTTTGGGAAAAAGAAAACCGCCGAGGCGGTTCCCAGTGGACGGCGACTCAACTAGAGCGCTTAAGATTTATCTCGTTTCCCACCGGTGCGCAGTTTGTCTCTGCTCCTTCATGGTATTGAGGATTGTCTCTCCGTCAAGGGGCAAAATAGAATTTTTTTGGAAAAATGGCAAAAGAGAGAAAGTCGCGACGAAGAGCTCTCCTTAATATAAAGGAAAAAGGAAAGAGAAGATGAAGAAAATCGCCGCCCCGTGGGACAGCGATTTCGCTTCATTGTTTTTTATCGGTTACTCTAGTGGGCGCCAACTAATTAATGACGTCCGCCTTTATGATCGCCACCGTGGCGAGGCCCGTGGAAGGAGCCATTGCTCTTTCTTTCGGGTTTGCCGCTCCGCTCAGGGCGCTCAACATAATCAGCCGGCTTATCGAGGAACTCGCGGTGCGAGACTTTGACTTTGCCTTCTTCAATGCCGATGACGACAACCTTGAGTTTATCGCCGACTTTGACGACTTTGCTCGCATCATCAACGTATTTCCAGTCGAGACGCGAAACGTGGCAAAGGCCATCAGTGTCGCCGAAGAGGTTCACGAAGGCGCCGTAATTCTCGACGCGGTTGACCGTGCCTTCGTAGATTTCGCCTACCTTGGCTTCTCTCACGATATTCTCGATCATCTCTTTGGCTTTATTGATCATATCGCGCTTCACGTGATAGATGGTGACATCGCCACTGTCTTCGACATCAATCTTGACGTTGTCGCATTTGGCGATGATGTCATTGATGACTTTTCCGCCTGTGCCGATGACGTCTCTGATCTTGTCTGGATCGATGGTGAAGTGGGTCATCTTCGGCGCGTATTCGCTCACATCGTCTCTTGGAGCGGGGATCGCAGCTTTGATGACTTCTCTGATTTCCGCGCGCGCTTTGGAGGCTTGGGCGAGAGCTTCGCTCAAGACTTCGCGGGTGACGCCGTGGATCTTGATATCCATCTGAAGGGCCGTTAAACCTTTCTCGGTGCCAGCGCACTTGAAATCCATGTCGCCGAAGTGATCTTCAAGGCCTTGAATATCGGTGAGGATGGTGTATGGGTGTTTTCCGTCGAAGGGGCCAGAGCTGATAAGCCCCATGGCGATGCCGCTGACGATGCCTTTGATCGGCACGCCCGCCGCCATCAAGCTCATGCAGCCAGCGCAGATCGAGGCTTGGGAGCTAGAGCCATTGCTTTCCACAACATCAGCCACCGTGCGGATGGTGTATGGGAATTCCTCAACGCTTGGAAGAACATAAGAGAGAGCTCTTTCGCCCAAGGCGCCATGGCCGACTTCGCGGCGGCCTGGGCTACCCATGCGGCCGATTTCGCCTACGCTATAAGGCGGGAAATTGTATTGGTGCATGAATCTCTTCTCGCTCTCGCCAGAGAGATTGTCGATGAGCTGGGCATCGCTTAAAGGCCCGAGGGTCGTCGTGCTGATGACTTGGGTCTGCCCACGGGTGAACATCGCGCTGCCATGGGCTCTTGGCAATAAGTCGACTTGGGCGTCAAGCGGACGGATCTCGTCGACTTTTCTGCCATCAGGTCTGATCTTTTCTTCGGTGATGAGGCGTCTCACTTCATCGGCGACCATCCCTTCAAGGATGTCATTGACCATCATCATGGTCTTCGCGTGGACTTTCTCATTCTCGTACTTACGGGAATCATAGTCATCGAGGATCTCGTTTTTGAGGGCATCGATGGCGTCTTGTCTTTCGAGTTTGTCGAAGATGGAGATGGCTTTGACCATCTTCGCGCCGATTCTATCCTCAATGTCTTTCTTGACTGCTGGATCAGGGGCATAGAGATTGATTTCGCGTTTCTTGTGACCAATCTCGTCAATGATGGTTTGCTGGAAAGCGCAGAGCTTCTTGATGGCCTCATGCCCGAACATAATGGCATCTAGCATCGTCTCTTCGCTCACTTCGGCTGCGCCGGCTTCAACCATCATAATGGCATCGCTTGTGCCAGCCACGGTGAGGTTGATGTCGCTCTTCGCTCTTTCTTCAACCGTTGGATCGATGATGAATTTGCCGTCGACTCTTCCAACGTATACCCCAGCCACTGGGCCGTCGAATGGGATGTCGCTGATGCATAAAGCCAAGGAGCTTCCTAGCATCGCCGTCATCTCCGGCGTGTAATCGGGATCGCAGCTCATCACGGTGTTGACGAGTTGCACTTCGTTTCTGAAACCTTCGGCGAAAAGCGGGCGGATAGGACGGTCGATGAGACGGGCGCTTAAAATGCCATGCTCGTCTGGTCTACCTTCCCTGCGGAGGAAGGACTGCGGGATTTTCCCGATGGCGTACTGCTTTTCGATGTAGTCGACGGTGAGAGGGAAGAAGTCCCCTTCTTTTGGGTTGTCGGAGCAGCAGGCGGTCGATAGGACCACGGTGTCTCCGAAGCGGATGAAGGTCGCCCCGTCAGCTTGCTTGGCGATCTCTCCGGTCTCGACGATGATTTTTCTGCCTTCAAAGTCGAGTTCGAATGTTTTTTTCATTTTTCTCTTTTCCTTTTTTTGACGGCAGTATCTTACCACAAAGAAGGGGCGCCTAGTAAAAAAGTTCAAGAAACGTTCTCTAGCCTCGATCATAGAAGCAAGAGAAGACAGCAAGACGAGACAAACTAGAACTTGTTTAATAAACAAAAACCGGCTGAAAGCATCGATAAACAAGTATCATCAGGCCTCGTCATATTTGGTAAAATCAAGCAAGCAAAAAAGGGGTTTCGATATGAAAAGCGAAACGATGTTGATTGATGAGCTGGAAAAGGATTTGACGGAAAGAGGGTGCAAGTTCGACAAAAACGGATTCCCTGTTCTTTCTGAATCCTTTTTCGCCGAGAAAGAACCCGACTTCATCGTCCCATATGAGCAAAGAGGTTTTTCTGAACCTAAAAATACCTCGATTTGCTTCATCGGCGAGTATGAGTTCCTTTATTCTTTTTTCGAGAAAATAGACGAGATAGCCGCTGAATTGCAGTCTTATCAATCCGCTTGCTGGATGGATCTTCCCGTCGATAAAGATATGCCTCGCACCAGCCAGAAGACGAAGATGCTCTTGAATGCCCTTTTTAGCGCGAGTCTAGCCTATCGCGGTATCAAAATTCTCCCTTCATTACGGTGCGGAGACGAGCAATCGCTCTCGTTCATCGAACCAAACAAAAAAGCACCCATCATGTTCTTGAATATGAGCGGTCATCCTTCTCATACGGAAATCGACCCTTACGATGAATTCATCACTAGATGCGCTTATATCATCATGTACCCAAAAAGGCTTTTAATTTACGGCAAACCAAGCCAAGAAGAGGACGAACTTCTTTATGACATCGGCTTCTATTACCGGGTATACGAGGAAAAGAGTACCGTCAAGAAAAAGGACGTTGCTCAAGGAGGCGATTTTCACTCATTTCGGAAGGCTTCCCCTAATGAGGGCAAAAGCCTAAATCAGCCATGCGAGAAACAAACTACGACAAAATACAATTACGACCTGCCATCATATTTGGTTATTCCGAAGACGCTTGAAAACGGGCCTCCGATGTTTACGGACGAAGTCGATAATGTCGATGTAGTGGTCTTAACCCACGACGAATTTCGTCTGCTTGAAGACACATGGGTATTGATCGATATCAATGAAGCCACCGACCTTTATCTTTCTGCTTACGAGGAAGAAGAAATACCATACGATAAGCTCGATATCGCCATTGAGATTGCCGAAAGAGATAAACTCGAAGAAGATAACCCCTCAAAAGTCGCGGTTATCGAAAAATTCATCGGCGCGCTCCGTCACGCCAAAGAGATGAAAACGCTTCTCGCTTGCAATTTCTTTTGAGCATGAAAAAAGATTACGCGATTCAACGTGACTTTTTGTTTGACGATACAGCAATAAACGGCAGCGTCAATATTCTCCGATTTTCGTGACCTTTCACCCGCTCCGTTTTTGAATCCCACCATTTATTTTCTTCGCCTTTTCCGCTCTCTTCGTGTATTTTATTAAGAAAGAAAAAGAGGCAAGAAGATGGATGCTCAGGAATCATTAGAGGACTATTTGGAACGCATCGTGATGCTGCACGAGAAAAGTGAAGTCGTCCGCTCCGTCGATTTGGCCACTTCCATGGGCTACAGCAAGCCCTCGATCTCGATCGCCCTCAAGAAAATGAAGGAGAAGAAGCTCGTCGAAGTAGATGAAGGCACGGGCAATATCATCTTAAGCGAAGAAGGGCGCAAGATAGGCGAAGCCACCTATCACCGCCACAAGGTGATATCACACCTTCTCGAAGATATTGGGGTCAGTGAAAAACAAGCGCTCATCGACGCTTGCAAAATCGAGCACGATTTGAGCGAGGAGACCTTCGAAAGACTCGAAGAGCACCTCAGGGAATTCGAGAAAAGAAAGCAATAGAATCTTGAGCAAGCAGGACATCAAGCCTGCTTGCTTTTATTTTCCATCTTCGGGCCGTATATCTCTTTATGCTCAATGACGAGCACTAACCCTAAACGTCCATCCATCTCGATGCGGCCTTTGAAAGCAATATAGGAGCCCTCTTGCTCCTTGATCCAGTTGGAGGAAGCGAAATGCGGCATGCGGGTAGGGATCTGATCGACTCTGTGCGTCCCGTCTTGGTCGACGATCGGGCGCTCCACCTCCACATAACGGTACTTCGAATCGATCGGCTTTCCTATTCGTCCGGTAACGAAAACAC
Source organism: Roseburia hominis (assembly GCA_963642055.1). Taxonomy (GTDB): domain Bacteria; phylum Bacillota_I; class Bacilli_A; order RFN20; family CAG-826; genus UBA4951. The sequence continues at coordinate 26,647 of CAVIFQ010000014.1, forward strand.
TTGAAATCATATGATTTCTCCTTTTTGTCAGGCTGACGTTCGTTGACGGCGCCTATCTCGGCAATGCTGTGGCTATGAAAGAGAAGGGGGGCACGACGACTTTCTTTTCGCTCGTGGCGACGTATTTGCCGTCTTTCCCGAAGAGAGTCACCTCTTTCTTCTCGACAGGGTGAGACAATTCTACTCCAGTGGGGTTATAGAATAAATGGATTTCTTTGTAAGGTGAGGCATTCTCCTCCCCTTCGATGGTGACGAAAAGGAGGTCTCCTTCGTTATTTATATTGAGGTAATGATCGAGCAGACGCGGGTCATAAACGTGGAAGAATCGGGTCTTTTTCCGGAAAACGATGAGGGCGCGAAAATAGTCCACCATCTCGCTTCTTTCATCTATCAGTTTATAGGAGAGGCGGTTGTAATAATCCGGGGCATTATAGGTGTTGTCATTGAACCATTTCGACTGCCCGCTTTCCTCTCCCGCATGGATGAAGGGGATACCAAAGCTCGTCAAAACAAGCGATAGACCGAAAAGGCATTTCCGGAGAGCGTCTTCCTTGGAGTTCCCTTGCTTAAGAAGATAATCGAAGTAGGTTCCGTTATCGTGGCACTCGAGGTAATTGACGCTGCCTCTCGCATCAAAGAACATCTTCTTCCCGCCGCAGAAATCGAGCGAAGAGCCGATAAAGGCGAATTTGGCCTCATCCGTGGCGAATAAGTCCCCATTCGCGTAACGCTTGAAGGCTTCCCTGAATTTGTCATTGAAGAAGGCGTAATCCGGGAGAAGCGAGTAATTGACCATGGTGGCAAGAGGCATAGAGACCTCCCCTCCCATGTTCCATCCTTCCCCATACGCCATAAAATACGGGTTTTTCTTTTTGCCATACGCGATGATTTCGTTAATCGCGCTGACGGTGATTATTCCGCTCAAATCGAAGCGGAAACCATCGATTTCGTAATAATCGATCCACCACTTCGCGCTGTCGACGATGAGTTTCTTCACCATCGCTCGCTCACTTGCGAGGTCATTCCCGCATCCGCTCGTATTGGCGAGCTTGCCGTTATTTCTTTTCCTGAAGAAATAATTGGGGACGATCTTCTCAAAAGAGGTCGTCTGGTATTCATAGACGTGATTGTAGACGACATCCATCACGATTCTGATGCCCTCTTTATGGAAGGCGCTTATCATCTCAAGGCAATCGGAGATCCTGCTATAAGGATCATCAAGGACGCTCGCATAACTCCCTTCGGGCACGAAATACTGCACCGGGTCATACCCCCAGTTGTAGGATTTGTCGGGATGTCTTTCGTCAACTGAGCCATAATCCTGGATCGGCTGAAGCTGAAGATGGGTGAAGCCAAGCGAAAGAAGATAATCAAAGCCAGCCGGATTTCCCTTTTGCGTTTTCCTTCCGCGCTCGATGAGGCCTAAGAAAGTGCCTTTTTTCTCGATATTCGCGCTCGGATCGATCGTCAAATCGCGCACGTGCCCTTCGTAAATCACCGCATCGCAATAGCTATTCATCGCCGGAAGGCGGTTGGAGCAAAGATCGATATGCAGTTTCGAGAAATCGGCGACGACGCTCCTTTCGCCATTCAATGTTGAGCATTTGGCGTAAGGGTCAATCGAGGATATATGAACCTCGTTATTGATGAGATGGTAGATATAGGTTGCTCTTTCATAGTCCCCTTTAAGCGTGAGGCGATAGACTCCTTTCTCGCTGCGGCTCATCCTATAAAAAGAGGACTCTTTCTCCCCTTCTTTTTGGATTTCAAGGGTCACGGAGCTAGAGATAGGCGCCCAAAGAGCGAATTTCGTCTCTTTTTTGGAGTAGGTGGCCCCTAAATCGGAGCCATCGTAAGCGTAAAGCTCATCGAAAGAGGGGAAGGTTGGGGCTTCGCTCACATCAAGCGGCACCAAGCCGTATTGGAGGACGAGCAAACGATAGCTATGCCCAAGCTCCAAAGGCTTCTCAAACTTGTAATCAAGGATGATTTGGCTAGGCAAAGAGACTTGCTTGCTTGGCACAAGCTTCCATTTCTTTTCTTCATCGATAAGGAGGAATGCTTCGATATTGTCGAAAGAAATCTCCGAGAAAATCGATAATCTGATTAGCTCTGGGCCCACCAAGCGGGCGGAAAGGAAGGTGTTTCTCATTAACTCACGTCTCCATGAAAATCGCTGTTATCGGTACTCCCGGAAGGGAGAGAGGATTCTTTGCTCGCGGAATGGATCAAAACGCGGCTGCCTTTCGAATTGGTCGGCCCATTCCCGCTTTCGACGATGCCGTCTTCCTGTAATCGTTTGAAGAGTTTCCCAGCGCGGGAGAAGCCGACGGATAGTTCGCGCTGAATGCGGGAAATGGACATATATTCTTGAGTCATTGTTCTCTCTTTGAGTTCCTCATATAAGTCATCGGAAGCGGCTTTTCTCATCTCGACGCGGCTTAAAGGTGCCATAGGGGTATTAGAAACAGGCGCCTCCTCTTCTTTTTCCACGAGGTCAAGGAAATACGGATCGTATTGCGGTTTGCTCTCGCTCTTGATGAAGTCGCAGACGCGCCTGATTTCGTTCGTCTCCACCATCGCGCCCTGCGCCCTGATAAGGCCATTTCTTAACACTTCCGGGCAAATCACGAGCATATCGCCATGGCCCGCGAGCTCTTCGGCCCCGGCTTGATTGAGGATGGTGACGGAGTCGGTACTGCTATTCATGGATAAGGCGACCCTTACCCCAAGGTTGGCTTTTAGTCTACCAGTGACGACATTAACGGTCGGACGCTGCGTGGCGATAATGAGGTGAATGCCAGCGGCTCGGGCTTTCTGAGCGATGCGGACGACCGGTTCCTCCACGTTTTTGAAAGTATCCATGAGATCGGCGAATTCATCGATGATGCAGACAATGAAAGGGAGCTTCGAGATATTATGCTCGGTGGCATAAGTGTTATTGTATTCGTTTATTTCGCGCGTCCCCGTCTTCTCGAAAAGCGAATAGCGGCGTTCCATTTCATGGCATAGTTTATCGACGCACACTTTAGCCTGGCTCATCTCTTTCACGATCGGGCAAAGAAGATGGGGGATTTCGGCGTAGCAGCCCATTTCCACCCGCTTAGGATCGATCATCACGAGTTTCAATTCTTCTGGCCGGTTACGCATGATAAGGGACATGATGACGCTGTGCATATAGACGGATTTTCCTGAGCCAGTGCCGCCGCTTACGAGCATATGCGGGAATTTGGAAAGATCGCCCGAGATGAATTTGCCAGAGATATCTTCGCCAAAAGGGATGTATAGACGCGTTTTTGGGCTTAAAGGCGGGAGAGCGTGATAAATCTCCTTCATATAGACAGTACGCGCCTCTTCATTGACGATCTCTAATCCGGAGGTCATTTGGCCAATGACCACTTCTTCGTAACGCGTTGGGATACCGCCGAGTTTGACTTGGATATTCGGGATGAAGCGCTTGACGCTAGAGACGGTGACGCCGGTATCGGTGGCGATATTGAAGCGCGTGACGGAGGGGCCGATCGTGTAGCTTTCGACATGCGCCCCGGCCTTGAAGCCTATCAAGGTCTGATCGATCGTGGCTTTTTTCGCTTCGCAATCCTGCTTCTGCTTCTCGTAGACATCGATGGTGGCGACTTCGTTAAGGAGCGACTCATCAGGATAGTTATAGGAAGGATAAGTAGGAGCGTATTTCTCACCCGTTAAAGGATCGATAGTCGGATCGACAGGTTTTGTTTCCACTTTCTCTGCTACATCTTCTTCTGCCGATACTTCTTTCTCTTCTTCCTTTATCTCCGCAAAAGGGGGCTCAATGGTTTCGTTCTTCTTTATTTCAACAAAAGCAATATCCGAAGTTTGAGCGCTCTTTTGAGGCGTTTCTTCGTTTACCGGCGTGACGAAAGAAGACGAGGTTTCTGCGGGGATTTCCTCGTTTATCCTTTCATTTTCCACTTCTTTTCTTTCAATAAGTGGCTCTTCTTGCTGAATGATGACCGGTGCGGCATATGGAGCTACCTCATTGACGGTCTCTACATGTTCAGGCTCTGATATTGGAGCAGCGATAACTTCTCTTGATGGACTACTTGTTGGAACTGGAATAACAACGCTCTCTCTAGAAGAGACTGGAGTTCCGCTAGAAGCAATGACAACTTGATTGGAAGAGATATCTTGGCTCGCTTTATTCTCCGCTCCAGTGAAGGAGAAAGAAGGCGTAGCCTCTTTGATGGTCTCTTTGTTGATATTTGTCCTCATTCCCTGCGTTCCCATATTTTGCTGGTTTTTGGCCAAAAAGGCGGCATCGGGAACATAGACGGCTTCTTTCGGGCCGACGTCGATCAAAGAAGAAAGAGGGGCACTCACATAATCGATGGCCTCCCCGAAAATAGGAGTCTGGATTTCGGGCTCATCGCGATATAGATCAACGCGCTTGGGGGTATCTTCGATTATGGTCTCTTCTGGCTCTGTCCCTATAGAAGAAGCGCCATAAGGCTCATAGGCTTCCTCTTTGGCGGTTCTTTCATCTGTCCTGAATGGGACGTCATTATGGTAGGTTTCCCCGAAATCATTCGGCGTTTCCTCTTTGTAGACGCTTTCCTCTCTTTTGGGAAGAGGGGGCACTTCTTCATCGATTGGGGCGATAGCCTCAATCCTTCTTTGCCGCTCTTCCTCTTCTTTCTCAAGGCGCTTCCTTTCTTTGTCGGCGGCCTTTTTCGATTTGGCGATAGCCATGTGGCTTCTGATTTTCCGGTAGAGCTTTTTTAGAAGCGGGAAGAAAATGACCACAAGACCGATAAGGAAAAGAAGAACGCAGATGAAATAGAGGAAAGCTCCGCCGAGAGGTGAGAAAAGGGAAGATAAAAGGAAACCGAGGGCCCCGCCGCCGATAGAAGAAGATAAAAATAGGAGGCTATAAGAAGAAATCGCATGGAATGCTTCTTTATACGTTCCAAAAGCGAAAGGCGCAGCAGAAGAGAAAGCTAGATGGCTGAGCAATGCCGCGCTTCCTAAAGCAAGGACGATAACCCCGATGATGTAACGCCACAAAAAGCGCGGAAAAGCGCCTTTTTTGAAGATATAAAGGCAAAGGACGGCGAAAAGCGGCACGATAGCCCACATGAATGGGAGCCCAAACGCATAGAAAAAGGCGGCCCCCCAGAGGTTAAGGTGCACAGAAAAAGGCGAAAGGAGGGTGAACATCGCTAAAAGGGCGAAAAAGAGCGCGATGGCTCTTTTTATGCTTTTGGAGCTGATATCCCTTTTTTGGCCTTCCATATACCTGCCCTCAAATAACGACGAAGAAAGATTACGCCAAATCGATGATCAGAGGTAGCACCATCGGCTCTTTGCCGGTCTCTCTCCTGATGGCGCGCATGCAGCGCTCATAGGCTTCTTGCTTCGTCTGGTTGAGGTCGAAGCGCTGATCGCTTAGATGGCTCTTGACGGTCGAAAGGAAGACTTCCTTGAGCTCGCGGGAGACGATTTCCCCATCGCGCGCGGTCGTTAAGCCCTTCAGCTGCACATCAACTCCCGAGATGATTTTCCTCTCTTTCGAGGAGATGGCTATAGATAGAACTGCCACGCCCTCAGCGAGTTTCTGGCGGTCAGAGAGGACGCTTGCTTGAACATCCCCTACTCCTATTCCGTCGATCAATATATCGCCATGCGGTATTTTCTCATCGAATAAGTGCGCGCCTTTCTCATCATATAGCCAGCTTAAGCCGTTCTCGAGGAGGAAGACGTTGCTGTGATTGAGGTTGATGCCCATTGAAAGAGCGACCTCGGCGTTATTGAGAAGATCCTTGAAGTAGCCCTTCACCGGGATGTAATACTTCGGCTTGAAGAGGGAGATCATCATCTTGAGATCCTCTTCGCTCGCGTGCATCTTGAGGAACTCTTTCTTGTTGATGGAGATGACTTTGCATCCCGCCCTGTAGCATTCATCCAAGGCGTCAGTGGCCTCGATTTCGGTGTTATCGTTGCTCGGGCAAGCAAAAATGAAGGTATCATCTTCATTTAAAACGACCTGGCGGTTCTCGTTCTCTTTGGAGGCGAGAAGGGCGATTTTGTTATAGAGCTTCGTGCCGCTTCCTAGCATGAGCACGAGGATATCGGAGGCGCGTAAACGGTTGATATCGGTGATCGGGGCGTAATTCTCGCGCGGGATGATGAGCTGCCCGCAGCTTTGCATGGCTTCAATCGTCAGTTTCGTCTCATCATCATATGGGATGATTTTCTTTTTCGAGAGAATCGCTAGAGAAATGACCTCATCGATGTTATAGAAATTGGTATTGAAAAGCGCGACGAAAATGCGGCCATCCGCATCTTCGACTTTATGCTCGATTAAGCGTGTCAATTTGTAGTAAGGCGCGGTATAGCCAGCCCTGCTCGCGTAAAGCGACTCATTCATCAAAACGAGGGTCGGTTTCTCCGAGATCCTCGCGATCGCCTGAAGGTCGTGATGATAGTTTTTCGAGGAGCTGTTCTCGACCACGAAATCGCCGGTGATGACGATATTGCCATAGCTTGAGGAAATGGCGATGCCGCTGCTTTGGGCGATATTATGGGCGGTCTGGAAGAAAGAGATCTCGCGCCCAGCGACGCGGAAAGTGGAACTCGGAGCCACGAAATGGAGGGAGTAACGGCTCGGGTTCTTGTTGATGAGCTTCGTGAATATCTTAAGCATCGTCAGCGTCACCTGGGAGCCATAAATCGGAGCTGGCACCTCATCATAGATATAGCTTAAGGCACCCATCTGGTCTTCATGCCCGTGCAAAAGGAAATAGGCCTTCACGCGGTCTTTGTTTTCTACTAGATACGTGAAATCAGGGATCACGAAATCGATGCCCGGCATGTTCTTGTCCGGGTATTTGACCCCGCAGTCGATTACGAATATATCATCATTGATCTCGACAACTGTGCAGCTTTTGCCGTTCTCGTCGAGCCCGCCGAGCGTAAATATGCGAATTTTATCGTTCATAGTAGCCTCCGATAAAGAAAAAAATAACCTCTTTCCTTAGTATAAAGGAAAGGCGTAACGAAAAGTAGAGAAATTGCCTTAAAGAGTAAGGGAGGAAATGAGCGAAGAATCACTCAAACGCCTGATGGAAATCGTCTTATCCTCGAAAGTGGCGTAGCTCCTCTCCTGCCCCTCTTTCGGGAAGGAGACACTACCCGGATTTACATAGATGATGCCGTCTTTTTGCTCGATTTTATGGACATGGGTATGGCCAGAGAAGAAGATATCGCCTTTTTGCAAACGCAAGAAAGTGGGCGACAAATCATCGCCATGAGCCAAAACGCAGTGCTTTTTAGACACCGTGATTTCCGCTCTTTTGGGAAGAGTCAGCCCCAAAACCGTGTCATCGATCGCCGCATCGCAGTTGCCTTTAACGGATAAGGCTTTCGCTAAATAGGGTTTAAGAATCGTGGCCACGGCCATGCCGTCATAGTCATCAGGCACGCCGTTACGCGGTCCGTTATAGAGAAAATCGCCGAGGAAAAAGAGATGGTCCGGTTTCTCGGTATCGATGATTTCCTTGATTCTTTCGGCGACCTTTTTGCGGCCGTGGATATCGCTGAAAATGAGGATCTTCATTACTTTAGGCGCTCCATATCGCGCGTGGCGAGTAAGGCGATGCCGGTGCCGGATAAAGAAGGCAAAACGACCTCACCGATATGGATTGGGGCCTCCAAGCGGACTTTGTTAATTTCTTCCATCGCCTCGAAAATCTTGCCTTTTGGGATCGGCTCGGCGCTTTTCACCGGGCACATCGGAAGATTGCTCCCGTTTATCCTGACGGTTGAAGTGATGACGCGGGTCGGGTTTTTCACTTCCTGGAGGCCGTATTTGGCTCCGCGCGGGCAGAAATTGCCAGTCACGGTGTCAGTATCGGTATCGACCGTCAAATGGCAGCCTCTCGGGCAACAAATGCAGATAAGCTCTTTTTTCATGGCTATTTTTCCTCCTTCGCGCGAAGAGAGATGGTTATATCGCCTTTCCCAGAGAAGAGATCCTTATTGAGGCGATCGATTTCCATTTCGCTCGGGATGATGACGGGCTTAAAGATGCTCTTCACGAGCTTATCCCCATCATAAAAATCGATATAGACGTTTTTGCTTGGTTTTCTAACGCGGAACTTGAAGGCGATTTTGCTATCGGCGGTGTCAAAATAAAGCGAACTCGGGACAACATAGCCAATCCCATCGCCCGGATTGACGGATAGAGACGAAGATGAACGCTTGATGCCGCCTTTTAAATAAGCAGCGGCGGCTTTCCCAGCCTCTCGAGCCTCCGCGACGACATTGTCGACCAAATCGTGGACGTGCAAAACATTGCCGCAGCTGAAGATGCCCTCTTTGCTCGTCTCATAATGCTCATCGACCGCGGCGCCTTTGCTGCGCGAAGTCGGGATGCCCAAATTCGAGAGAAGGTTATTGTTTGGCACTAGGCCGATAGAAAGGATAAGGGTATCGACATCGAAGCGTTTCTCGGTGCCCTTGATTGGGCTCATCCTGCTATCGACTTCGGAGATTTCGATGGCTTCCACGCGGTTTTTGCCGATGATTTTGCTCACGGTGTGTGAAAGATAAAGCGGGATCGAATAATCTTCAAGGCACTGGACCATGTTGCGGTTGAGCCCGTTGCTCCAGGCGCAGATTTCCGCCACACCGAGCACTTTCGCGCCTTCCAAAGTCAAGCGTCTAGCCATGATGAGGCCGATATCGCCTGAGCCAAGGATAAAGACGCGCTTCCCTGCTAAATATCCGTATTCATTGAGGAAGAGCTGAGCTTGACCAGCCGTCAAAACACCTGAGGGACGGCTGCCTGGAATGCCTATTGCCCCAGCGTTACGCTCGTAGCAGCCCGCGGCCATGATGATGGCTTTGGCTTCGATTTTCACCGCTCCTTCTTCTTCGTTTGTATAGATGAGCGATTTATCCTCAAAGATATCGGTGACCGTCGAATTGAGGCGATAGTCGATGCCTCTTTCTTCGACTTGTTTGATGAAACGGGCGGCAAATTCTGGCCCTGTTAATTCTTCTTTGAACTCGCTGAGGCCGAAGCCGTTATGGATGCACTGATTCAAGATGCCGCCGAGGAAAGGGAGCTTCTCGATGATCAAGATATCGCGAATACCTTCATCGTATGCGCCGACGGCCGCCGCTAAACCGGCGCTTCCGCCGCCGATGATGACTAAGTCCTTTTTCATCATTTGCCCTCCTTCTTCACTTCGCTCAAGAGGATTTCGCTGCCCTCTTGGTCGTAATTGACTTCTAATGGCGAAAGGCCTTTTCTTTCAGCGAGGAGTTCGATCACTAGAGGCTGGCAGAAGCCGCCTTGGCATTTCCCGAATCCCGCGCGCGTCCTCTTTTTGAGGGCTTTCACGGAATTGACTGGGAGAGAGCGCGATAAGACGTCATCGATCTCGCCCAAAGAGACTTTCTCGCAGTTGCAGATGAGCTTGCCGTAGTGAGGGTGTTCCTTGATGAGGGCGTTACGCTCCTCCAAGGAGAGAGACAAAGGTTTCACGTAAGGTTTGACCTTTTCAGAATAATGGTCTTTTTCTTCGAGTTTCAAAACGTTTTTCACCAAGGTTTCGGCCACGTATTCCCCGATCGCTGGACTAGAGACTAACCCTGGGCTTTCAATGCCCGCCACGTTGATGAAAGTATCGTATTTCTTGCTGGGTTCGATGATGAAATCATGGGTGCTCGGCGTGGCGCGAAGTCCCCCATAAACGCGGATCTGCTGATTGAAGGGGATATTCGGGACGAGGCTCTTCGCTTCCTCTTTGACTTTCGCAAGCGTAAGCGAATCGGTATCGACATCGTCTTTCTTGTCGACCCACTCGCTGCTTGGACCCACTAGATAATTGCCACTCGTGGTCATCGTCACCAAAATGCCTTTGCCCTTTTCGCTTGGAAGTGGGAATAAGACATGGTTCACGAGGCCTTTCGCGTAATGGTCGAGGACATAATATTCGCCTTTGCGAGGCTTGATGCTCCAGGAGATAGGTTCAATCATCGAGGCGATAGTATCGCTATAAAGGCCAGCGGCGTTGATCACCACTTTCGCTTCGTGAACGCCTTTGCTGGTTTTCACTAGATAATGATCGTCGACATGCTCAATCCCCACCACTTTCTCATTCAAGGCGAGTTTTACGCCGTTATCGAGAGCGTTCTCGAAGGCGTGAGCCACTAGTAAGAATGGATTGACGATGCCCCCGGTTGGGCAAAAAAGCGCGCCTTTCACATCCGGGTTGATGTTGGGCTCCATCGCTTTCACTTCGTCGGCCGATAGTATTTTGGTCGGCACGCCGTTTTCTTTGGCTCTACTTGCGAGCTCATCGAGCATTTTCACTTGCTCATCGTAAACGGCAACCGTCAAAGTGCCGCACTCTTCGAAAGGCACGTCGAGATCCTCGCAGACCTTCTTCATCATGCGGTTGCCAGCCACATTGAACTTCGCCTTTTTGGTGTTCGGCAAAGGGTCGTAGCCGCTGTGGGCGATGGCGCTATTGGCCATGCTCGTTGCGTCGCACACATCGTTTTCTTTCTCTAAGACGAGAACGGAAATCCGATACTTCGAGAGGCTTCTGGCAATGAAAGCCCCGACGGCACCGGCACCGATAATGATTACATCTTCCATAATGCTAGAAGAATAGCACAATCTTCTTAAACTGGTATCAACAACCTTCTCTTTTTTATCGACATACTGATATCGCGCCTGCGCCTTATCTTTATGAATCAAAGATGAGGAAGGATCGTTTCGCTCACCACCGATGCCTTGTTCTTATAAAAGCAGATGCCGAAAGCGATGACTTTCTCGGGTCTTTTGCAGTTTGCCTCTTGACATAATGTTGTAGATTCATCGATTTCGCC
>CAVIFQ010000015.1:0-6062 GCA_963642055.1 Roseburia hominis
AGCTAGAAACAAATAACGGAATAACTGACTAGAAACAAATAACGGTATAACGACACTTCGCGATTTTTCGTCTTGTTTCCCATTTGCCATAGTTGTATATTATTAAGGCACTTTTGTGCGATGGGCCTTTAGCTCAGCTGGTTAGAGCGTGCGCTTGATAAGCGCAAGGTCGATGGTTCAAACCCATTAAGGCCCACCAATTGAAGATATCGCCACTCACGTCGAGTGGTTTTTTCTTTCCTTGGGGGAAAGAGAGAACAACTCGTTCTTCAAACATTCTTCAAGGAGTAGTAATATTCTTCTCGCGGGTGTTTAGCTCAGCGGGAGAGCGCTTCCTTCACACGGAAGAGGTCGGAGGTTCGACACCTCTAACACCCACCATGCCGTCTTAGCTCAATTGGCAGAGCAATTGATTTGTAATCAATAGGTTGGTGGTTCGATTCCGCTAGACGGCACCAACATTGATAACCTGCTTCCGAAATGGAGGCTTTTTATTTTCGCCAAACGCTAAGTAGAGATAAGACACCTTTTGCGCGTTTATCGATATTCGCGCAAAACGCCATCGAAAATAACGAAACTCCATATCGATGCGGTTTTTGCAAAGATTTCGTATTTCGGAAAATACATCTTCGAGGTCTAAAATAGGCGGGTTTTGCAGATGGTTACTTTCCAAACATCGATAAATTAGAGACGAAGACAACGATTTTGGCTTATCATTCCTTTAAGAGCCATGGAAGAAGAAAGCAAAAAGGAAAACGCCATCGCGAGCCAAATCGCCCTTTCGATAAAAGAAGGGAAGTGGCTGAGCGTCCGTTACGACTCCTACAAAGAGAAAAGGAATACGTCTTTTTGGTGTTTCGTCAACGATATCGATCCCAAGGAAAGAAAACTCTTCGTTTCCTGCTTCAACGTCAATAAAGACACCGACACGATTGAGATCACGCTTTCTTTTTCGCGCATCTTGGAGGCTAAGGTAATCAATTTCACCACTGGGACTTATAACCAAACGCTCGTCGATAAGATAAATAACGATCTCGAAAGCTTCCACTGGCTCAAATTCGAGAATTTCAGCAACAACATCCTTTCTTATTTGGAGAGGTGCTGCGCGATGGACGAAGATCCATCTATTAAGGACTATGCGATGCTAAAAGGAATCGACTCCTCCGTGTTGGCGAATGAAGGGGAAATCCTTCTAAGTGATGAGCAGATAAACGACCTCGTGCGTTTCGTCATCAGAACCGATTTAAGCGATTACGAAAGAAAACGCTCTGAGCTTGCCTTATCGCGTCTATCGATTGATGAAGATGGAAAGAAATACATCGTCGCCTATGAGAACGTTTATTTCTCTCCTAAAGAAAAGAAGATGAAGCTCATTGGCAAAATGAAGATCAATTCTTCTTTCTTGATTGACGGTCAGCGCCATTCCTTATCGAGTTACACTGAGCTCAATTCCATGGAATTTTTGGAAAACCTCAACGCTGATTTCTCAGCGATGACCGCTAGACTTCGCGAGAGCTTAAGAGCGAACGAAAGCATTGACACGAGACCCGATTTCTATTGCCTTCAGAGGGATATGCAGCTTAACTTGCCCTCTCTATTTGCCAAAATCGAGGGCCGTTACAAAGAAAATACTTTGGAAGCTCCTTTGAAAGCCTTCTTCGGAAATTCGAGTCTTGAGAATAACGGACGGACTCTTCCTAGCCTTGTTTTCTTCGACGACAAGGTCAATATCGATCAGGCGCTTTTGGTCTATCGGGCGCTTAAAAACAAGGTCACCTATGTTCAAGGGCCGCCAGGGACAGGGAAAACCCAAACTATCTTCAATACCATCCTCTCCGCTCTTTTCGCCAAAAAGACGGTTTTGATATCCACGAACAATAACAGACCGCTTGACGGGATTGTTGACAAATTCTCTTTGTTTTACGAAGGAAAGAAGATCGAAATGCCCTTTCTGCGTCTTGGGAACATGAGCAAAACATCAGAAGCCGCCCTCAAAATCAAGCGCATTTATGACGAGACGAGCGAAGAAACGCTGAGCGTAGAGGAACTGGAGCGATTAAGGAAGAGCGTCTTGAGCAAAAACAAAGAGGCGGTGCTTTCCTTGACTAATTACCAAAAACGCTCGGCTGCTCTCGATAATCTCACCTTCTTGCATCGAGCCGAAGCTCTAGGAGCCCGCAACTCGATCGTGAAAAAGCAGAAGCCACTCTTAGAGAAAGAGATTGCTTCCATTGAAAATGAAAGTGAAAAGGAAATTATCAGCCATTTCGTCTCCTTGCAGCATGATGAGGACGCCCTCAAATATCTTTACTATTCTTCGTTATCACGCTTCAAGAAACTGCGAGGGAAAAAATACGAGGACCTCATCAAAATCGTGAACAATGAGGATGAAAGTAAGCGCGCTCTCGAGTTTAATTCCTTCTTGTCGAGTAACGCGAATCTTTCTCTCCTCGTGGACGTTTTCCCGCTTATTTTCGACACGAATCTATCGAGTTATCGACTCGGCGATGGCGATTATTCTTTTGACTTGCTCATCATGGATGAGGCGGGGCAGGCGGATGTGGCTCGCTCTTTGATCCCATTATCTCGCGCGAAAAGTCTTTTGCTCGTCGGCGATGAAGATCAGCTTCTCCCCGTCATCGAGCTTGACCCCTCGATCAATGAGGCACTGAAAAAAGAATTTGAGATTTCCGATACCTACGATTACTGCGCGAATTCGATTCTTTCGTCCATGAAGGCGGCCGACAAAGTCACTGGCTGCATCTTGCTTCGGAACCATTATCGGTGTGGCAAGAAAATCATCGATTTCAATAACCAGTACTTTTACGAGAATAAGCTCATCGTTAACCCTTCTCTTGCCGATGGCGAACTTCTCTTTTTCGACTGCAACAACAAAGTGAGAAGCCCTCTCCGCAATCAAAACTACACCGAGGCCATGAAGGTGGTGGAGTATTGCAAAAATAATGACATCAGCGACTGCGCGATCATCACTCCCTTCGTGAATCAAGCCAAACTAATCAACGATTTGCTTTCTAGAAACGGCATAGATGGGGTGAAAGCCGCCACCATCCACAGCGTCCAAGGCGCCGAGAAAAACACCATTATCATCGCTGATGGAGTCTCTTCCTTCACCTCGAGAAACACCATCAAATGGCTCAATAAGCATGATGAAATTGCAAACGTCGCCGTTTCCAGAGCGAAAAAGAAACTCGTGGTCTTCGGGAATAAGGAGAAACTGCAAAGCGTAAAAACAGGCGACAGCGTCTGGAATGAGCTCATTAGATACTGCGAGAGCAACGGCAAAGTCGAGGTTATTGCCCCGGAAAGTGCGAACCTATCGGTTGGTAAGTCGAATGGCTCTTTAAGCGAAGACGAGTTCTATGAGACGATTGGCCAAATCGTCTCAACGATGGATAAGTACGTGCTCGTGCGTAACGTCCCTCTTAAGAACGTCTTTGAGGAATACAAGGATTCCCCGCTTGAATTTGATTCCATCATCTATAAAAAAGCGCTCTTTTCGAAAGAGAAGCCGCTTTACGCTTTCGAATTCGATGGTGGCGAACATTATAAAGACGTAAATCGCATCAAAGCCGACAAAAAGAAAATGGAAGTCTGCGAAAAATACGGGGTGCGTTTGCTGAAACTCCCTAATTATTTATCGAAGGACTACGAGTTCCTCAAAAAGCTCATCGAAGGATATGAAAACGCCGATGAGGTGGAGCAATTATCTTTGTTCTAGAGAATATAAAAAGCGCCTTTGGCTAACTAGCCTCCAGCGCTTATCGTTTACTTAACGGTTCCGAAGATCCTATCGCCAGCATCTCCTAATCCAGGGCAGATGTAGGCGTTTTTGTTGAGTTCGCGGTCCAAGGCGCCGATGTATAACGGGACTTCCGGGAACTCTTTCTTGAAAGCTGCGACGCCTTCTGGAGCGGCGATAATGCAGATGAAGGAGAGCTTTTTGGCGCCGTGCGCTTTAAGCATCTTGATGGCATCGATCGCGCTTCCTCCGGTGGCGAGCATCGGATCGAGGACATAGACGTCCATATTCTCCAAGCCGTTGGGGAGTTTGCAGTAATATTCGTGCGGCTCGTGGGTCACCTCATCGCGGTATAAGCCGATATGGCCAACGTGAGCTGTTGGGACTAAATCGGTGAGCCCATCGACCATTCCCATCCCCGCGCGGAGAATCGGGACGAAGCAGAGCTTGCTGCCTTCAATGATTGGCTGAACGCTGTCTTCGATGGGGGTATGGACGGTTACATCGACCGTTGGGAGAGAGCGGAGCGCTTCATAACCTTCCATCATGGCGATTTCCTTGACGAACTGGCGGAATTCGCTGGTTGGGGTCTCCTTCATGCGGAGATGCGAGATTTTGTGCTTGAGGAGCGGGTGCTCGAGAAGCGTGACGTTTGGATAATCTTTGATATTCATAATGCCTCTTTATTCGGCTTTGGCCGTATTGTCGTCTTTTTTATCACGAAGCATCACATTCATCAAGATGCCTAAGAACATGCTGATGGCGGTGGAAGTGATGGTGACGGTGGTGTTTTTGATGACGAAGCTGATGATGAGCCCACCGATTCCGGAAACGAGGATGACGGAAGCGACGAAGATATTCTTGGTTTTCGACATATCGACTTGCTCATTGATGAGCATCTTCACGCCGCTTGCGGCAATGAAGCCATATAGGAGCAAGCTGACTCCGCCGGTGACGCAAGTTGGGATGGTTTCGACCACGCACATGATTGGCGAGAGGAAGCCTAAGAGGATGGAGACGATGCAAGCCAAGATGATGACTTTGACGCTCGCGACTTTGGTGACGCCGACGACAGCGACGTTCTCGCCGTATGTCGTATTGGCGGCGCCGCATAAGAGGCCGCTCACCGCGGTGGCGATACCGTCTCCTGCGAGAGTTCTCGATAAGCCCGGATCTTCAAGAAGGTCGCGGTCAATGATGCCAGAGAGGTTTTTGTGGTCGCCGATGTGCTCGCAGATGGTGACGAGAGATACTGGGACGAAGAGAAGGATGATGCTTCCAATTTGTCCGGCTTTTAGAGGCGCGGCCGCCTCATAATTCTCAGACAAGAAGATGAAACTTGGCAAATCGATGAAGCTTCTGATGCCGATATTGCTGAAGTTATTGACGATCGGCGAGAAGTCGATGATATGGAAATATTCGTTGCCGCATCCGTAGTAACCGATCGCGGTGAATATGGCGGCAGTGACGTAACCCGCGCCCATGCCGATGACAAATGGGATAAGGCTGATCGTCTTTTTGCCGTAATGCGCGCAGATGGCGGTGACGGCCATGCCTACTAAACCGGATAAGATAGCGATGAGGTTATAAGCATCGCCGCTTCCGCTGCTCGACATGAGGTTACTGACGGCGCTGACGCTTAAGCCTAAGCCGATGACCATGATGACTGGTCCGATGACGATGGTCGGAAGAAGCTTATTGAGCCACTCGACCCCAGCGAAGCGGATGACGATGGCAACGATTACATAAACGAGTCCGACCATGGCCATGCCGATCGGAAGGGCCCACAAGTTGCCGAAGTAGCCAACGACGGTGTCACCAGCTGAGGCCGCCACGATGGCGCCATTCGATGACATTGCCATTGGGACAGCCCCTAAAGCAAGGGCGCCGCACATCGGGGAGATGTAGGCAAAGCTCGAAGCCAGGAACACCGGGCTTTTCATTTTGGTGAGGAGTATATAGATAAGAGTTCCAACGCCGGCCGCCACGAGAGTTGGGGCGATCATTGTCTGAGCGAGGCTAGTGCCATTCGCATTGATATAAGGCACAATCGATCCCGCGTTATCATATCCGTCTTCGACAACCGCCGTTGAATAGACGAGAAGCGGGACGGTGATGCAAGCGACGAACATCGCTAGGACGTGCTGAATCGCCAAGATGATCCACTCGGAGATCTTCTTGGGGCTCTCATTCACGTCGAGAATGAGTTTTTTCGTTTCGGCCATGTTTTTTCTCCTTTTCCTTTTTGGTCTTTGCCGCCTTCATTAGAAAAAAAGGGACCTAGAAGTCTAAGTCCCTATAA
>CAVIFQ010000015.1:6072-33527 GCA_963642055.1 Roseburia hominis
CCCTATAACTAACAAACAAGACGGATTGGGAAGAAATGGCCCCCAATAAAGAAAAACACCCCCCACGCATTTTCTGATAGAGGGAGTTGACTGTCCGGAGTTCCATAAAATTCTTTCCGGGGAAAAACTCTAGCAAGAAGCGAAAACGCATTCAACAATTTTTTCTGCCAATAAAAATAATGAAAATTAACTTTTATCTATTTATCGGCTTCTTTTCTTTGAAAAGGGGTGAAATATACAAAAACGGGGGTTCTGTTGAAAGTGCTTTCAAGCCAAATGCGGGTTTGAATACGTTAAAATTTGCCAGTCGAAGTCGTATATGCCGGTAAGATGGTCCAGCAGTCTCTACGCCCCTGCCTTGTTGGGGCACTACGAAAAACTGGAAAGGCGGTATTCGCGCCTTCTTTGTTTTTCTCTCCTGAACCCTTGCCCCTTATGCAACAGATGGCATTCTTCATGTAGGGAGGAGTTTCATGGAAGAAGCAATCAAAGCCGAATCACCATCAAGCGGAAATGGCTCTTGGTCCCCAAAATCGTCTTTTGGGCGTTTTTTGGACAAGTATTTCCACATTTCCGAAAGGGGCTCTAGCATCGCAAGAGAGCTCATAGGGGGTCTCATCGTCTTCTTGGCGATGTTCTACATCTTGCCGCTCAATAGCAACATGCTCGCGGGCGACTGGGCCAATTTGCTTTTTGGCGCGGAGGGCGCTAAAAACGTCAAAACAGTAGGGGAGACGGTCTATATTCTCATCTACGGCAATAATTGGGCCACGGTCGATCAGGTGCGCGCCGCTGTTTTTGCCGCCACTGCGATAAGCGCCGCCGTCACGACGATCCTCATGGGTATATACGGCAAATTGCCGGTTGGTCTTGCTAGTGGCTTAGGCATCAATTCCTTGATTGCTTACACCGTCATGCTCGGGATGGGCTTCAATTTTGCTCAGTCCATGTGCATTGTCTTATTGGATGGTATCTTGTTCCTCATTATTTCCATTACCCCGCTTCGTGGCTGGATCGTGAGAAATATTCCAAAATCGCTTAAATTCGCCATCTCGGCCGGTATCGGATTCTTCATTGCCTTCATTGGCTTCCAGAATATCGGCATTATCGTTCCAGACACCGCGACTGCCGTTGGCTTTGGCGATTTTACCAAGCCAAGCGTCATCATGGGTATCATCGGTATCGTCGTCGTTTTAGTTCTTTCCAGTTTGCCACAGAACAAAAAATGGTGCTTCTGGGTTTCTAAATTCGCCGTCATCATCACCATCGTTTTGATGGGCATTATCTGCGCTTCGATGGGTCAATGCGGCGTTGCTGGAATGCCAACTTTCTATAATAAAACCTATCACATTGCCGAAATCGGAAACGTCAGCAAAATCTTTGGTTGCTGCTTCTTCGGCTTCGATGCGTTCGCCAACCCAATGGCTTATGCTTTCACTTTTGCCTTGCTCTTCGTTGATTTCTTCGATACGGCCGGCACTTTGGTCGGCGTTGAAGCCGGAGCTGGCATGGTCGATGACGAAGGCCGCATCACCGTTGATGATCGCCCAGCCATGGTCACTGACGCCATCGGCACCTGCTTTGGCGCCGTTTGCGGAACCACGACCGTCACCTCTTTCGTCGAGAGCACGACTGGCGTTGCCGCTGGTGCGCGCACTGGTTTAGCCGCCGTCACCACTGGTTTATTGTTTGCTTTGTCTTTGGCTATTTATCCAGCTCTTGCGATGTTCTCTTCTAGCTGCGTCACCGGCTTAGCCTTAGTCTACGTCGGCGTTTGCATGTTCAAGAATCTTGAGAAAGTCGAATGGCATGATTGGGTTGCCGTTGGAAGTGCCTTCTTCACTGTCCTCGTTATGACTATCTCTTATAGCATCAGCGACGGCATTGCCTGGGGATTCATTTCCTACACCATCATGACTTTGGCTGCTGGCAAATTCAAAAAGAGTGATATCACCGTCACTTGCTGCTCCGCTGCTTTCTTGGTCTTATACATCGTGAAAGCCGCGCTTCACATCGGTTAAAGAGACGTTACTCCATCTAGGGGTTCAATTAAGGGGGAACAATCCCCCTTTTTTAATGCCGAATCAATATATGCTGGGCGCTTCGATATGTCGCGAGATTGCCTATTGAAGATGAGGAAGCGTTATTTCCGGCTACTTTTATAATCACAGCAAAACTTCCATATAACGCAGGATTTTGCTTTCTACGTGAAGTTGTTTTGCGTATTTCATCAGTTTGTGGATGTTTTTGTTCGTAGACGCTGCATACCGTTTCATTGCGTCTTTGATGATTTCTTGATCCTCGCTTTTTCCGCGGAGAATGTCGCATAAGGTTCTTTCTAAGTCATAGACATAAATAGGGTTACCAGAGAGTGATTCTATAGTCATCACTCCAAGAGAATAATTAGCTGGTATAGCGCGTTTGATGATGAGGTTTTCCTGTTTTAATGATGGGGCGTTATAGCCTTTAGGGAAGGTCATCGTATATTTGGAAGGCGCGCGGTCTGAATAACCGAGCAAATAAAGAGCGGTGTTGTGAGAATATATTCCGCGCCTGTAGTTACATTGTAAGAGAAAAAGCTCATCCTCCAAGACATTATTTCGAACATATATTCCGCGCTTAAAACGATAGATCTTTTCCTCGTCTATAAGGTTCTTTAATGAGCCACGATTAAGCCCAGCCTCTGTGATTTCGGCGGTCGATATAACACCATTCGTGGAAGCCTCCACAAACCGCTCTATTTTTTCTTTGTTGCTCATGTTATTTGCTTAACTACCACACATTAAAGTATACAAAATAATGTGTCATAGTAATCAAAACAATGCATTGCTACCCACAAAGACAAAGCCTGACAATAAATAAGACCTCCATGGATGCGTTTTCTAGAGTCGGATTATTACGATCTCTTCCTTATCCAATAAGTAGGAATATCATTACTAGTTAGGCATAACTAATAAGGATGGTTTTAATGTGAGATTAGTAACGCTTGGGTACAATAAAAACGACGCCACTATTTTCTTCCACGCGATGGGGGTGGTCGGTGAATCTAGTGAAATAGTGTCGCATTACTTATCGGACACCTATTACTGCATAATGCCGACTTCAACCGTTTACTGCGAGAAGCAAAAATACGTGTCGAAAAACGATGAATTGGCGCAAATCGAGGCTTTTTTGAAAGATAATGGCGTAAAACTGGTCAAATTAGCCGTCGTTTCCTCTTTAAGCGCCGATTTAGCAGCTTATTTCCTCAAAAACAGCAAAATCCATGCAGAAGCGGCCTATTTTGATGGTGGGCAATTCGCGAAAATGGGAAATTCACGTGGAGGCTTATCCGTTCGCCCATTTCCCGTTCTTTAAAGGCCATAACCATATGCAGTTTCAGATTCGTGATCCGGAAGATTTCGCGGCTATGTTTCGCTCGATTATCGAAAACGGCAAAATGCCTGAGCTTACGTCCATGAGGAAAGAGTGATGCATTTTGCCCCTTTCCTCAGGAAAGCCCTTTCTTTTTGAGCGTTTCTCTTTTTTGATCTCTCTTGAGGTGATATTGTCTACCGGGCTAGAGAAAGAAAAGATCAAAATTCATGATAGGCAACGTTCATTCCATTGAGACATTCGGTTCCGTTGATGGGCCGGGAATACGCTTCGTCATCTTCTTGAAAGGATGCGCGATGAGATGCCTATTTTGCCATAATCCCGATACGTGGAGCGGTGAAGGCGGCACAATGATGGATTCCGATGAGCTCATCGAGAAAGCCCTTCGTTACCGGCCGTACTGGGGAAAAGAAGGCGGAATCACCGTTTCGGGTGGCGAGCCACTCCTTCAAATCGATTTCTTGATCGCTCTCTTCAAAAAGGCGAAAGAGGAAGGCATCAATACCTGTATCGACACCGCTGGGCAGCCATTCTCCAGACAAGAGCCCTTCTTCTCGAAGTTCGTCGAGCTCATGAAATACACCGATTTGCTGCTTGTGGATATCAAGCACATCGATGAAACAAAGCACAAAGAGCTCACTGGCCATAGCAATACGAACATCATCGATATGTTTCATTACCTCGATGAAATCAAAAAGCCGATTTGGATTAGGCATGTGCTTTTAGAAGACTATACCGATGCCGATGAATACTTATATAAGACGCGCGCGTTCATAAAGACGCTTTCTAACGTTAAGCGGATTGACGTTCTTCCCTTCCATAAAATGGGCGAGTACAAATGGGAAAAGCTAGGCTATCCCTACAAATTGAAGGAAGTGGAACCGCCGAGCAAAGCGAGGGTAGAAAACGCTATATCGGTATTAAATGGCGAAAAAGACGATTAATGAAGGTTTTTGAGGGTAAAACCCTTAGAATATGCGTTGCGAAAATAACGGAAGGAGAAAATTAATGTTATTCGAAGCATGGAAAGGATTCAAAGGAGGACACTGGACGAAAGACGTGAACGTCCGTGACTTCATTCAAGAAAACTACGAACCATATGATGGCGATGCCTCTTTCTTGGAGGGACCGACCGAAGCGACTGTCACTTTATGGAACAAAGTGCAGGCTCTTCAAAAAGAGGAGCGCGCGAAAGGCGGAGTGCTCGATATGGAGACGGAAATCGTCTCGAGCATCACCTCTTATGGCGCTGCCTATATCGGCGAAGGCACCAAAGATATCGAGAAAGTGGTGGGTTTACAGACCGACAAACCGCTCAAGCGCGCCTTTATGCCTTATGGTGGTATCAAGATGGCCGAGCAAGCCTGCACGACCTATGGCTATACCCCAAATCCGGAGCTTCACAAGATCTTCACCGAGTATCATAAAACCCATAACCAAGGCGTTTTTGATGCCTATACCCCGGAAATCATGAAATGCCGTCACGCCAAAATCTTGACGGGCCTTCCTGATACCTATGGTCGTGGACGCATCGTCGGCGATTATCGCCGCGTCGCTCTTTACGGCATCGATTTCCTCGTCGCTGAGAAAAAGAAAGACCTCGCCAACTGCGGCGATGGCTCTTTGACTGATGAAATCATCCGCCAGCGCGAGGAGCTCTCAGAGCAAATCCGCTCCTTGGAAGCGATGAAGGTCATGGCGAATAACTACGGTTATGACATCTCTAAGCCAGCCAATAATGCCGCTGAAGCGGTGCAGTGGCTCTACTTTGGCTATCTAGCGGCCATCAAGACGCAAAACGGCGCCGCGATGAGCGTTGGCAGAGTCTCTACCTTCCTTGATATCTACATCAACCGCGATCTCAAAAACGGTACCATCACCGAAAGTGAGGCCCAAGAGCTCGTCGACCATTTCGTCATGAAACTCAGGATGGTCAAATTCGCCCGTATTCCTTCTTATAACCAACTATTCTCTGGTGATCCAGTGTGGGCTACCCTTGAAGTCGCTGGTCTTGGGCAAGATGGGAGAAGTTTGGTCACGAAGAACGACTTCCGTTTCCTCCATACTCTCGAGAACATGGGACCAGCCCCAGAGCCAAACCTCACGGTTCTCTATTCCAAGAGACTTCCGGAGAACTTCAAGCACTACGCCGCGAAAATCTCCGTCGATACCTCGGCCATCCAATACGAGAATGACGATGTGATGCGCCCGGTGTGGGGTGATGACTATTCAATCTGCTGCTGCGTTTCCGCCACCCAGACTGGCAAAGAGATGCAGTTCTTCGGCGCGCGCGCCAACCTTGCCAAATGCTTGCTTTACGCGATCAATGGCGGAGTCGACGTGAAAACCCGCGAGCAAGTCGGCCCAGCTTATACCCCGATTGCCTCCGAATACCTCGATTACGATACGGTCGTCGCCAAATACGACAAGATGATGGATTGGCTTGTTGGCGTTTACGTGAATGCCTTGAACCTCATCCACTACATGCACGACAAATACTATTACGAGGCCGCGGAGATGGCTCTCATCGACACCGATGTGAGACGCACCTTTGCCACCGGCATTGCTGGCTTCAGCCACGTCGTCGACTCCTTAAGCGCGATCAAATACGCGAAAGTGAAGACGGTGCGCGATGAAAGCGGTATCTGCGTGGATTATGAAATCGAAGGCGACTTCCCTCGTTACGGCAACGATGATGATAGGGCTGACGATATCGCCGTTTGGCTCCTTAAGACCTTCATGGACAAACTCAAAAAGCATCACACCTACCGCAACTCCGAGCCGACCACCTCGATCCTCACGATCACCTCGAACGTTGTTTACGGCAAAGCCACTGGCTCGATGCCGGACGGCAGAAAAGCGGGCGAACCGCTCTCCCCAGGCGCCAACCCTGCTTATGGGGCGGAGAAAAACGGGCTCCTTGCCTCCCTTAATTCCGTCGCGAAGCTTCCTTATGAATATGCTTTGGACGGCATCTCCAACACCCAAACCATCTCTCCGAACGCTTTAGGCCACACTGAAGAAGAGAGAGTGAACACCTTGACGAATGTCCTCGATGGCTATTTCGAGAAAGGCGCCCACCATCTCAATGTCAACGTCTTCGGCCTCGATAAGCTCAAGGACGCGATGGAGCACCCAGAGAAAGAGGAATACGCGAACTTCACGATTCGCGTCTCCGGTTACGCCGTCAAGTTCATCGATTTGACGAGAGAACAACAGCTCGACGTCATCGCGAGAAACGCTCACGAAACGATGTAAAACGAACGGAAGGTCTTCGAAAGGGGACCTTCTTTTTTAATTCAATAAATGGGGATTTGATGGGGTTTTCCTTTAAGCGATGTCTTTAGAAAACCCAATTTTCGAGCGCTTCATCGATTCAAAAGCCAAGCATGGTCGCATGTTTTTTCAAAGTACAATGAAGTACAACGAATTTTTTAAAGTACAATGTCGTACAACAAAGTACAATGAAGTACAACTTGTTTTTAAAAGTACAATGAAGTACAATGAAGTACAAAATTTAAGCGATTAGTAATATCGGGAGGCACTTATGCAAATAAATCCATTCACCATCAGCTTTGGTCGGGTTAACTCCGAAATCATCGGTCGCGATTCTGCGCTTTTGCCGATTGTCGACGATTTTCTTTCGCCTTTGCCTAGAACCACTATCTACGTTCTAACGGGGCCAAGAGGGTGTGGCAAAACCGTATCTCTTTCGCATTTGGTTGATCTCTTTCGCGATAAAAATGACTGGGTCGTGGCAAGAATCACGCTCGGCAATGATATGCTTGAGCAAATGGCGAGCATTTTATATGAACATGGCCTCACCAAGTTCTCTTTTCTGAAAAAGGAATTCTCATTCTCTTTCCAAGGTGTTTCTTTCAGCGTTTCTGGCAATGAGCGAGCTAGCAGCATTCAGGTCTATCTTTCGAAGCTCCTCGCTTATTACAAAAAGAAAAACATCAAGGTTCTGGTGGCGATTGATGATGTGGCCAAAACTCCGGCGATGGTTGATTTCATAAGGACTTATCAAGGATTTTTGATTGATCATTATGACATCAGACTTTTGCTCACCGGCTTATACAAAAATATCTCCAAGCTCGAAAGCGACCGCTCTCTTACCTTCCTTTATAGGTCTCCTAAAATCAGCCTGCCGCCTTTATCTTTGTCCTCAATTGCCGCGAGCTATCGGAGTGTTTTCGCCTTTACTGACGATGAGGCGCTCTCCTTCAGCAAATTGACGAACGGCTACGCTTTAGCCTTCCAGGTTTTGGGGGATATCCTCTATCAAAGCAAAAAAAGAGAAGCCGATAAAGAACTCCTCGCCGATTACGATTCGAAATTGGCTGAATGGTCATATGACATTATTTGGAGCGAGTGCACCGAGCAAGATAAGAAAATAATGTCGCTCATCGCTCACGATAAAGACGATAACCAAACCGTCATGGAAGCTCTCTCAATATCCAAGGGCAATTTGGCCATTTATAAGCAAAAGCTCGCGAAAGAAGGGCTTATTGATGTCTCTAAGCGCGGGCAAATGAGCTTTATCCTTCCCCGTTTCAAGGAATTCATCCTGTTCCAGGAGAAATTGGCGGAGGATTAAAAATCCTCTATTTGATAAGAAAAGACCGAATAAAAAATCCGCAATAAGTTAGTTTCTTCTAATTTGTTTGCGCCCGATTTTAGAAACTCACTCTAAAGAGTGTTTATCTTTTTTCATTAACAAATCTCGATTGTAAGGGTGGAGGGGAAATCCTATACTTATTCTCGTTAAGGAGACATAGAAAGAAATGTCTGATATCAAAAAGAATTTCCAATCCGTCGACGGCAATACGGCCGCGGCGATGGAAAGCTACTACTTTTCCGAAGTAGCGGCTATTTATCCGATTACCCCATCTTCCCCAATGGCTGAGCTCGTCGATGTGCTCGCTAGCAAAGGCGAGAAGAACTTCTTCTCTTCGACCGTCAAAGTGGTGGAGATGCAAAGCGAGGCCGGCGCTTCGGGCGCAGTCCACGGCGCGCTTCAAGCTGGCGCTTTAGCGACCACCTACACGGCTTCCCAAGGTTTGCTCCTCATGATCCCGAACGTCTACAAGTGGGTCGGAGAGATGCTCCCAGCCGTTTTGCACGTTGCCGCCCGTTCTTTGGCGACCCGTGCCCTATCGATTTTCGGCGACCACGCTGACGTTTATGCCGTCCGCCAAGCCGGAGCCACGATGATTTGCTCAGGCTCCGTCCAAGAAATCGCCGATCTTACCCCAGTCGCCCATTTGACCGCGATTGATTCCAGCCTTCCAGTTATCCATTTCTTCGACGGCTTCCGCACTTCCCACGAAGTCCAGCACGTCGAATTCGTCGATAAGGAAGAGTGGAAGAAACTCCTCCCAATGGACAAAGTCGAGGCTTTCAGGGCCAATGCCCTCAATCCGCATTCTCATCCAGTCACTAGAGGCGGAGCCGAGAATGACGATATCTATTTCCAGGCCCGCGAAGCCCAAAACCTCGATCACGCAAATGTCATCAAGGTCGCGGAGAAATATTTCGCTGAGGCTACCCGTTTAACTGGTAGACCATATGCCCCATTCGTCTATTATGGCGATCCAGAAGCCACAAAGATCATCATCGCGATGGGTAGCGTCACCGAAACCGCTGGGGAAGTGGTCGATGCGCTTACACAAAAAGGCGAGAAAGTCGGTCTTATCAAAGTCCACCTTTATCGTCCGTTCAGCGTCGAACTCCTCTCGAAAGCAATCCCAGCTTCCGTGAAGAAGATCGCCGTCCTCGACCGCACCAAAGAAGATGGCGCGGAAGGCGAGCCGCTTTATCTCGACGTTGTTGCCGCCCTCAAGCAGACTGGCCGTAATGACATCGAAGTCATCGGTGGCAGATATGGCTTAAGCTCCAAAGACACCCAGCCGAAAGACATCAAGAGCGTTTACGATTTCCTCGATAACGAGAATCACTGGACTGGTTTCACCGTCGGCATTGAAGACGATGTCACCCATTTATCGATCCCAGTCGATGAGAGCTTCTTGATTGATCACGATTATACTTCTTGCCTCTTCTACGGCTTAGGAAGCGATGGCACGGTTTCCGCCAACAAGAGCTCCATCAAGATCATCGGCGATGCCACGGGGCAATACGCGCAAGCATATTTCCAATATGACTCCAGGAAGAGCGGCGGCGTCACCCGCAGTCACCTCCGTTTCGGCAAGAGTCCGATTCACAGTGAATACTACGTCAAGGATGCCGACTTCATCTCTTGCTCGCTCGATAGCTACATCATGCAATTCGACATCATCAAGAACCTCAAAGTCGGTGGCACTTTCTTGCTCAACACCGATATGAGCGATGAGATGCTCTACAAAGTCATGCCGAACCGCATGAAGCACCTTTTGGCCGAGAAGAAAGCCAAATTCTATGTCATCGACGCGAATAAGATCGCAGCCGAAATCGGCATGGGACGTCACACCAATACGACTCTCCAAGCCTCCTTCTTCAAACTCAATGAGCAGATCATGCCGTATGAGGAAGCTCAGAAATGGATGAAGAAATTCGCCGAGAAGAGCTATGCGAAGAAAGGCCAAGCGGTGGTTGAACTCAACTACAAGGCAATCGATGCCGGCGCTGAAGGCTTACGCGAGGTCAAAGTCGACCCCGATTGGATCAATCTCCCAGTTCACCGCGTGAAGAGCAACACTGGTGATGAATATCGTGACGAATACTATAACGTCATCGGCGCGCTCGACGGCGATAACCTCCCAACGAGCGTCTTCCGCAAATTCGAGCTCCGCGATGGCACGATGGAACCCAATAGCACTTTCCTCGATAAGCGTGCGATTGCCGCGACTGTCCCAAGCTGGAACCCAGCTTACTGCATCCAGTGCAACCAGTGCGCCTTCGTTTGCCCTCATGCCACCATTAGACCATTCCTCCTCGACGAAAAAGAGGTCGAAAATGCTCCAGCTGTCGTGAAAGATGGGCTCAAAGACGCGATGGGCGGACCAGCCGTCAAAGGCCTCAAATACCGCATTCAAGTCTCAACCGAGAACTGCGTCGGGTGTGGTCTCTGCGTCAGCGAGTGCATGGCTAACGTGACCGCGAAGAAACTCGGCAATGACCACTTCGCCCTCAAGATGGTTGAAGCGAAGAGTGTCGCTAACCAAGAAGAAGGGGCTGACTACTGCTACAAGAAAGTCACCTACAAGAGCGATAAATTCCCGCTTACCTCTCCAAAAGGCGTTGGCTTCTTGATGCCATATATGGAAGTGAGCGGTGCCTGCGCCGGATGCGGCGAGACTCCGTATTACCGTTTGCTCTCGCAGTTATTCGGCAAAGACATGCTCGTGGCTAATGCCACTGGCTGCTCTTCGATCTATTGCGGCTCAACCCCGCTTACCCCGTTTGTCAAAGACAAGAACGGCAATGGTCCAGCCTGGGCCAACAGCTTATTCGAGGACAATGCCGAATATGGCTTCGGCATGAGAATCGCCAGCGACTACAAGATGATGCAAATCATCCGTATCCTCAATGCCGCGACTGTTGCTGACGATGTCACTGACGAACTCAAAGACGCCGCCAAAAAGTATCTCGCCAACATCAAAAACCGCGAAGTTATCCGCTCCCTCGTCCCAACTCTCCTCAAACTCGTTGATGAGAGCAAGAATGAGGCTGTCAAAGAGCTCAAACTCTATGAGCGCGACCTCATCGACAAGAGCGTCTGGATCGTCGGAGGAGATGGCTGGAGCTACGATATCGGATATGGCGGACTCGACCACGTTTTGGCCAATGAAGCTGACGTCAATGTCATGGTTCTTGACACCGAGTTATACAGCAACACCGGCGGACAAGCCTCAAAATCCTCGCAAACCGGCTCTATCAACAAGTTCACGGCGAGCGGCAAGAAAGAGGCGAAGAAGAACCTTGCCCTCATGGCGATGGCTTATCAGCACGTCTATGTCGCTCAGATCGCTTTAGGCGCCAACCCGCTTAAGGCCATCCAAGCCTTCAAAGAGGCCGAGTCCTATAATGGGCCATCACTCGTCATCTGCTACTGCCCATGCATCAATCAAGGCGTCAAAGGCGGACTCGTCAACTCCTTCAAAGAGGAGAAAGACGCGGTCGAATGCGGATACTTCGTCCCATTCCGTTATGACCCGAGGAAGCTTGAGGAAGGCAAACCGGCTCTTGAACTCGATGGTCCAGAGCCACACTTCGAGCATCTCCGCGACTTCGTCATGCACGAGACGAGATTCGCTCAGCTCCCAGTGGTGAACCCAACCCATGCCGATGAACTTCTAACTAAGTGCGAGAAATACGCTCGCCAGCGTTACGAAGCCATCAAGAAGTTCGGGCTTTAATCCAAAAAAATGAAGAGGCGCGTCAAAAAATAGGCGCGTCTTTTCTTTTTGGGCTGCCAAAAAACAAAAAAACGCCAGGCAAAGCTGGCGAAACTATCAAGCTGGTCGGAACGATGAGATTTGAACTCACAACCTCTTCCACCCCAAGGAAGCGCGCTACCAAGTTGCGCTACGTCCCGACGCGTAGGCTATTATAGACGAGTCTTTCTCTCTTTTCACGCGGATTAGATGATATTGGTAACTGCTCTTTGACGCTTTTCGATAAACAGGTCTAGAAAGAGCTCTTTGATGTAACCTTGTTTTCTCATCTTTTAGTTGCAGCAAAATGGAAAAATGGCATCGAAAATAAGAAAAATGTAGGTCTTATCGAAACATTCTTAGTTAACGCTTAGTTAACATTCAGTTGCAGACAACTATCAATCAATTATCATAAGGGCAGGAGACAACAATGGGCACAGCTTTGGAATGGCTCTCTTTTCTTAAAAATATTGCTTACTTGAGTAAAGAGAACGAAACAATCGAATTCAAGAAAAACAACGCCGATCCAGAGATGATTGGGCGCGATATTTCGGCCTTATCGAACATGGCCGCGCTTTTAAACCAAGATAAAGCCTATTTGGTTTGGGGAGTAGACGATTCTACCCATGAGTTAATTGGGACCTCTTTTTCTTTCCTTGAGGGAAAGGTTGGCAATGAATCATTGACCAATTGGCTCGCGAGTCAACTATATCCTCATATATATTTCACGGCACACGAGTTTACTTACGATGAGAAGAAATTCGTCGTATTGGAAATTGCTCCTGCTCTTACCTATATCACGCGCTTTAAAAGCGATGCGTATTGTCGAATCGACTCTTATACGAAACCGCTTAAATCCTATCCATCGGTGGAAAAAGAAATTTGGGGGAGTTTGGAGAAAGCGAGTCCAGAAGAAAAAATCGTCATCTCGAATCTGAACGAGGCAGAGGTTGGCGAGCTTTTATCCATAGAGTCCTATTTTCGGGCTTTGGGCGTTCCGCAACCCGGCAATAGAAAAGAGACTTTGGATATCCTTGCAAAAGAAGGCTTTATTCGCCTTGAGATGGATGGAACTTATTCGATTTTGATGCTTGGAGCGCTCCTACTCGCCTTTGATTTGCGGAGATTTTCGCTTTTGGGCCGCAAAGGAATCATCGTGACTTTGTTTGATGGGGATATGAAAATCCAAAACAAAGCGAGCGAGGAATTCGTTGAAGGATATCTACTCTCTTTTGAGAAAGCCATAAGTTACATCAAGACTCTGACTTTGCTAAAAACGAAAGTGAATGAAAAAGGGTTTACCGTCAGCGAGTACGCTTATCCGGAAATCGCTCTCCGCGAAGCTCTCACCAATTCCATCATCCATCAAAACATTCTTGAGCGTGGTTCCTGCATCATGGTCAACATTGTCGATAACTCGATCGAATTCCTCAATCCAGGTTCTCTCCAAGTCAATCCGGATCATCTGATTGACGCCTTACCGATGTCCGTAAACGAGAAACTCTCTTCCTTTTTGCGGCGCGTCGGCATCGGCGATAGCAGGGGCACGGGATTCGATAAAATGTTCTTCGCACTGGAAAACGCGCATATGGCACCTTTAAAAATCCGCGATCAAGCTGGATTCGTCAGTCTTTCTTTTGATCGGTATAAGCCATTTTCCGAATGGAGTCACGATGAGCGTGTCGAGGCGGTTTATTATCATGCCTGCTTACGTTATTACTCATCTTCTTCCGCTTTGACGAACGAATCGCTCCGTCTTCGCCTCAGTTTGAAGGAGAAAGACAAATCGCTTGTCTCACGTCTTATCAAAGAAGCGGTGGAAGAAGGTCGCATCAAAGCCAAGAACCCTCTTGCGAGTGACCGTTATAAAGAATACGTCCCTTATTGGGTTTGATTTTAGTTGCAGCGAATCGCGAAAAAGAGCGCAAAAAATATAAAAACCTAGGTTTTTACCGAAACATTCTTAGTTAACACTTAGTTAACATTCAGTTGCAGCGGCTTATTTTCTCATTCTTGATGAACGTCTTTTTCTTTATCTCCATCGCATTTTGCTAGGAAGAAAAAGCAAGGTATCTATAATTACGTCTATGGATTCAAGAAACTACATCATCGTCAAAGGCGCACGCGAGAACAATCTCAAGAATATCGACGTCGCGATACCGAAGAACACGCTTACGGTTTTTTCAGGATTGAGCGGGAGCGGCAAAAGCACTTTGGCTTTCGATACGATATATGCCGAAGGGCAAAGGAGATACGTCGAATCACTTTCTCCATACGCCCGTCAGTTTTTGGGCGGCGTCGATAAACCCGATGTCGATAGCATTGAAGGATTATCGCCTGCCATCTCAATTGATCAGAAAACCACTTCCCATAACCCGCGCTCAACAGTAGGTACCGTCACAGAAATCTATGATTTTTTGCGTCTACTTTATGCGCGCGTTGGCGTTCCTTATTGCCCTAAACACAATATCCCGATCGTGGCTTTTTCGCCCACGGCGATAACCGATATCATTGTTTCCTATAAGGAAGGCGAGAAAATCCAACTTCTTGCCCCAATCGTCAAACAAGAGAAAGGGAGTCAAAAGAACGTCCTCCTTTCCTTAAAGAAGAAAGGATACGCGCGCGTGCGCGTAGACAAGGAGACGATGCTCCTTGAAGAAGTGCCGGAACTAGACAAAAACAAACGCCACACGATCGAACTCGTCGTCGATAGAATCATCGTTAAAGATGGTATCCGCTCGCGCGTGGCGGATGATGTAGCCATTGCTCTTGATGAAGGGCATGGAGAGATCATCATCCTTTCTTCAGAAGGCGAAAGACTCATCTCGAGCAACCACACTTGCCCCGAATGCGGCTTTTCCGTCCCGAAACTCGAGCCGCGCCTCTTCTCTTTCAATGCGCCGATGGGCTCTTGCCCAGCTTGCAAAGGCTTAGGCATCAATAGAGCAGTGGCCGAAGATCTTCTTATCCCTGACCCCTCCAAAACCATCAATGAAGGGTGTATCAGATACTACAAGAATCTGGTGGGCAGCCCGAACATCGAATGGCAGGATTTCTGCATTCTTTTGGATACTTATAAGATTCCTTACGATGTGCCTTGGAAAGATTTAACCGATAAGCAGAGGCATATCGTTTTATATGGCTCCGAAACCCCGATTGACCGCGAAATAAAGACGGTGAACGGCAATATCATGCATAAACATGGCGTTTTAGAAGGCGTGAAGAGCAAAATCGAGAGACTATACGCCAATAGCAGTTCCAAATGGATGCTTGATTATTATGAATCGTTCATGCGCGATGACGAATGCACGCATTGCCATGGTGCTAGACTCAACGAGAAAGCTTTGGCCGTCAAAGTGAACGGGCTCAATATTTATGAAGCCACTTGTTTATCCATCGATGAGCTCATCGCTTGGACAGACAAAACAAGGGCGAGTTTGAGCGAGAATGAGCTGAAAATCGCCGATCTCGTATTGAAAGAAATATATAACCGCGCGAAATTCTTAAGCAACGTCGGCCTCAATTATTTGACCTTGTCCCGTTTAGCGATGACTCTTTCCGGTGGCGAGAGTCAGCGTATCCGTCTAGCAACTCAAATTGGGAGTCGTTTATCCGGCGTTCTTTACGTTTTGGATGAGCCTTCGATCGGTTTGCATCAAAGAGATAACGAAAAGCTCATCGAAACCCTTAAAGATATGCGGGATTTAGGGAATACGCTTATCGTCGTAGAGCACGATGAAGATACGATGAGAGAGAGCGATTACATGGTCGACGTTGGTCCAGGGGCTGGGGTGCACGGCGGAGAAATCGTAATAAGCGGCACGGAAAAAGAGGTGGAGAATTGCTCTTCTTCCATCACTGGCGCTTATTTATCTGGGAAGAAATTCATTCCCGTTCCGAAGAATAGAAGAAAAGGGAACGGCAAGAGCATCGTCTTGAAAGGCGCTTCTTGTCATAACCTCAAGAAGGTCAATGTGACCTTCCCATTAGGCAAATTCATCGTCGTTACGGGCGTTTCGGGCTCAGGCAAATCATCGCTTATCAATGAAACACTTGTGAAAGCCATCGAAAAGAATCTGACGGGGAATGAGACTTTCCCCGGCGCTTATTCTTCCATCACTGGCTTAGAGAATATCGATAAGCTCGTTCCTATTTCCCAAGACCCGATTGGGCGGACACCGCGGAGCAACCCGGCAACTTATGTGAAGGTCTTTGACGATATCAGGGCTCTATTCGCCGAAACGGAAGAAGCACGCGCCCAAGGGTTCGATAAAGGGAGATTCTCCTTCAACGTTCCTGGTGGTAGGTGCGAAAAGTGCCAAGGAGCCGGGGTAAGTTATGTCCCCATGAACTTCCTTCCCGATGTTTATGTCAAATGCGACGAGTGCGATGGAAAACGCTACAACGAAGAGACTTTATCGTGCTTATATAAGGGCAAATCGATTTATGATGTCTTGGAGATGAGAGTGGAAGAAGCGCTTGAATTCTTCTCTTCGCGGCCGAAAATCTACCATTCCTTGAAAACTCTTTACGATGTCGGCTTAGGCTACGTGAAACTGGGTCAAGCGGCCACCACTTTATCGGGTGGAGAAGCTGAGAGAGTGAAACTCGCTAACGAACTCCAAAGAAAAGGAACGGGTAAAACATTGTATGTCCTCGACGAACCAACGACTGGTCTTCACACAGATGACGTCAAACGTCTCATCAAGGTTCTTTCTTCTCTCGTCGATCATGGCGATACCGTCATTGTCATCGAGCATAATCTCGATATGATCAAAGTCGCCGACTATATCATCGATATCGGGCCAGAAGGCGGAGATAAAGGCGGAAAGATCATTGCGACTGGCACGCCAGAGGAAGTAGCGAAAGTAGCTTCTTCTTACACTGGCCAATATCTAGCGAAAGTCTTGCAAAAGGCCAAAGACAAAGGGCAATACGAGGAGTAGAGTAATAACGTTATGACAGCAGGTATCATTTTAGAGATTATCGGCTTAGTGGCCGTCGTCGCTTCTTCAACATTTTTGGGCAAATTCGTCCATTCTTTCATTCACTCTCCAGGACAAAAGGATTTCACTATCGCGGATAGAAAGCGTTTTTATGGATTTGCGGGGATCATTGGAGCTGGCAGTTTGCTCGCCGGGGCTGGTACCTATCTTATCCATCAAGAATGGACCGATGGTCGCGCTTTATACATGTCTTTATTCTTGATTGGCCTTTTCATTTTTGGAGCCAGCGCCGCTTTGCTAATCGGGAGCGCCATCATCCGCTCAAAGAAAGAGAAAAAGGAAAAATCCTTCATAAAAGAGCTCAATTTGGTCTTTTATCTTTCAATTGCCACGACTTTTGCGGGGTTTTTGATTTTCATGGAAGGTCTTGCGCCGTGGCTCACTTATCCCCTTGTGAGTGGCTTTGCCATCGGAAAAGACGGTTTCTATTGGGTCAGCGCCGCTTCTAGAAGCAAGTCGGGCGATTTCCATCTAGCGTGGTATGGCGTCATCATCGTAAGCGGGGCTCTCGTCTCTTATTTCGTGGCTGACCGCATCATGTATAAGGAGTACAAGAGGCACGGGCTTCTTGATATCGTCATCCTTATCGCTTTCCCTGCCGGTATCATCGGGGCGCGCGTTTGGTATGTGGTTGGCAACTACGAGCGCGAATTCGCCAACGGCAAAGGCAATCCTTTCGCCATTTGGGATGGTGGTCTTACCATTTTAGGAGGAGCGGTCGCTGGCGTATTGGCTGGGTATCTATTGATCAAATTCGCCCGTAAATACTGCGATCCGCGTTATACGATGGACGCCTGCGTCCCCGCGATTCTTTTGGCTCAGGCTATCGGAAGATGGGGCAATTTCTTCAATAACGAGGTGTACGGGCAAACAGTCGATCAATCCGCTTGGATGTGGCTTCCGACTTGGATCAGGAACCAAATGCATTTCGATGGCTATACTGGCCAATTTTTAGCGGAAGGCATGATCAACGTGCCGCTTTTCCTCATCGAGAGCATGTTCAATATCGCCGGCTATTTCATCATCGTTTACTTGTTAGGCAAAGTCTTCAAAAAGTACCTCGTGAGGGGCGATTTGACCGGCTTCTATTTCATTTGGTACGGCGTGGTGCGCGTCATCATGGAGCCGATGAGAAATTCCTCCTTCAATATGGGCGCGGATAATGCGTGGAGCGTCTGCAATTCGCTTATCTATATCGTCATTGGCCTTGCGCTTTGCACCTATTTCCATTTCTATGATTACTATAAGAAGAACGAGAACCATAAGGCTTTCCTTTTGCCTCTTGTCTCTAGCTGCATCACGCTTTTAGCCATCTTTTTCCTTTTTCTTCCTTCCTATAGCGGTGGCTACACCGATGGCAACAACAACGCCACTTTGCTCAGCACATATACGGGTTTTGCGGTGTTATTTGAAGGAAAGACGCCTCTGCTCCTCGTTGGATTTATCCTTGCCGTTCTCGGCTCTTTGTCGATGATCGTGAGTGCCTATTTCATCAGCAAAAACAAAGAGAAAGAATCGAAAATCGCCGCAACGGCGGGCTCTATTCTCTTTATTCTCGGCATTTGCTTCTTCTTGTTCGGGAAAGGGCTGACGAATGGGATCGATACGGTGACTTCCACAAATCTCGAAATCACTTATTCTCTCTCTTACGGTTTCTTCCTCTTCATCGGCTTTGCTGCCTGGAGCGCCACTCTATCTATCGATTACTTGATGACTTTTAGACCGGAAAGGCAACTTGCTCCTCTACCTGCGAAAAAAGAAGACTAAATCAGATATCCCTATTATCCGTCAGAGTTATCTAGTTATCTTTGGCGGATTTTTGTTGCGGGAAGAGCTTATCTCTTTCTTGCTTCTTCTATTCAAAGTACACTTATAGTGGGTGAAGGATATGAACGAATACGATGTGATTATTATAGGCGCGGGCCCCGCCGGTTTAACGAGCGCCCTCTACTTAGGAAGAGCGAACAAGAAAGTGCTTTTGCTCGATAAAGGGGCACCGGGTGGGAAGCTTCTCACCATCCCTCAAATCGACAACTATCCTGGATATCCTTCTATTTCCGGGCTCTCTTTGGCGAATTCCTTTTTATCAAGCGCTTCTTCTTTCGGAGTTAATGTCGCTTATGGCAGCGTGAACGAAGTAAAAAAAGATGGCGATTCCTTTTTGGTGACCACCGATATTGAGACTTATAAAAGCAAATGCGTGATCGTCGCAACCGGTTTAGATAACGTTGCCACAATACCCGGCGAGAAGAAATTCCTCCATAAAGGGGTCTCTTATTGCGCCACCTGCGACGGCCGTTTCTACAAAGGCAAGAGGATGGCGGTTATTGGGAATGGCTCCAAGGCGCTCGCGGAAGCGACTTACTTATCCTCTTTGACCGATGAAATATACCTTTTCTTGGACGCAAAAGAACCAGACATGAACATCGATCATAAAATCAAAGTGGTGGAGGGAGCCAAAATCAAACGGATTGAGGGCACCGATTTTGCTGAAGCGCTCGTTTATGAACGCAATGATGAAGAAATAACCCTTCCTCTTTCCGCCGTTTTCCCGCTTCTTCATGAAGAGGCATCTTCTTCTTTCTTATCTTCTTTGCCTTTAGAAATCAAAAACGGATTCATCGTCGCCGATGAAGAAATGCGCACGAATGTCGAAGGCTTATTCGCGATTGGCGACGTTAGGCAAAAGAAGCTCCGCCAGGTAGTTACGGCCGCAAGCGATGGGGCAATCGCAAGTGCCTCCGCGATTGCTTATTTAGGGAAATATGGCAAGCGATAAAACGCAATCATTTGCCTCTTCCGTCAAAGACGAAGTGGCCTTAAAAGAACGTTCCGAGCGGGAAATGCGGGCTTTTTTGACGAGCTTCATCAAAATCAACGGTCATTTGGTATACAAAGACGGCAAGGAAATACTTGAAGCGAAAAGCGAAAAAGCGAGCATCGCGAAAGTCGTATATCAATACATCCACGCTTGCTATAAAGCGAACGTGCGCTTTGCTTATACGCGAAGCGCTGGCTTTTTGAAGAGGATAAATTACCTCATCATCGTCGAAAGTGGGGTCAAAGATATATTGGATGACCTCCATATTTCTTTGTTGGGAGATGAACTTCCTTCCATCAGCGTGAGCGATGAAGAATTCCCCTCTTTCTTATCGGGTGCCTTTTTGGCGGCTGGCTCCGTCAACGATCCCCAAAGCACCTCCTACCATTTGGAGATTGCCTTATACGAAGAGAATTACGCCAAATGGCTCACGAAGACCATCAACCATTATGGCGGAGCCTCTTTCCACGCGAATTACATCAAGCGGAGGAACGAGTGGGTTTGTTATCTCAAAAGAGCCGACGAGATAAGCAATTTCCTTATTCTTTTGGGCGCGAAAGAGTCATGCCTATATTTCGAGAACGTCAGGATTGACCGCGATTTCTCAAACCAGACCAATCGACTTGGAAACCTCGATGCCGCGAATATGGGGAAGACCTTAAAGACGGCTGAGCGACAAATCAAAGAAATCGAATTCTTAAACGATAAAGGCCTTATCGATAGAATCGGGAACCCGAAATTATCCGCTTTATCTTCTCTCCGCCTTTCTAACCCTGATGCTTCTCTTCAAGAACTAAGTGTCTTGCTGAGCGAAGAACTCGCCAGCGAAGTGAGCAAGAGCAACG
This sequence comes from Roseburia hominis, assembly GCA_963642055.1. Lineage (GTDB taxonomy): Bacteria > Bacillota_I > Bacilli_A > RFN20 > CAG-826 > UBA4951. The sequence goes on from CAVIFQ010000015.1 coordinate 26,495, forward strand.
TCAATCATCTCCTTAGATACATCCACTCCTTATATCTGGAGGAAACGAAAAATGAACGATGATGAAAGAAGAATCGATGACGCTTTGTTTTTACTCGGGAAGCGCGTGTCTGAACTCAGGAAAAAGAAGGGGATGAGCCAGCTCCGCCTCGCTTTTGAGGCCAATGTCGCCAAAAGCTATTTGAGCGACCTTGAGCGCGGACTGCGCAACCCATCAGTCAAGGTGCTCGTGAGGATCGCTCACGCCTTAAAGGCCGATTTGCCTAGTTTGTTTGCCAATCAAAACGAGGATAAAAAACAGTAATTTAGCCAAAATTCGGCGTTTATCCATTCATTCGACGGCCTAAGAATGCTGCCTTTCCCCTTTTAAGCGCCATATCGGTAATTTTCCCCACATTCCCTTTTCTCTTCTTTTAGAAGGTTGTATCATTCTTGTTGCGGTTTACATAAGGAGGACATCAGTAAATGTCAATTAAACTAGCTATTAACGGATTCGGCCGCATCGGGCGCCTTGCCTTCCGCAGAGCCTATGAAGAAGGCGATTTCGAAGTCGTCGCGATCAACGATTTGGTCGATGCCGAATATCTTGCCTACTTATTGAAGTATGACACCACCCATCGTACATGGATGAAAGATGACATCAAAGGCATCACCGAGAAAGATGCCGATGGCAATATCACCAAGAACGTCATCGTTTTCAAAGGGAAAGAGATCCCGGTTCTCGGCAAAAAAGACCCACACGACCTCAAATGGGGCGAATACGGTGTCGATATCGTTCTCGAATGCACTGGCCGTCTTAAGAGCCGTGCCGATGGCAACGTCCACCTCGAGAATGGCGCGAAAGGCGTCATGATCAGCGCTCCAAGCAGCGACAAAGACATCCCGACCTTCGTTTATGGCGTCAACAGCGACAAACTCAGCGCCGATATGAAAGTCATCTCGGGCGCTAGCTGCACCACCAACTGCTTGGCACCAGTCATGAAAGTCCTCAACGACAGCTTCGGCGTCCAAGGCGGAACCATGACTACCGTCCATGCCTACACCAATGACCAGACGATCCTCGATCTTGCTTACAAGAACCGTCGCCGTGGCCGCGCTGCCGCCGCCAACATCGTTCCGACGACCACCGGTGCCGCGAAAGCCATCGGCTTAGTCATCCCTGAGCTCAAAGGCGCCTTAAACGGCAATGCCATCCGCGTCCCAGTCACCGATGGCTCGCTCTGCGACTGCACGATCACCCTCAAGAAGAAAGTCACGGTCGATGAAATCAACGCTGCCCTCAAAGCGGCTGCGAATGGCCCTCTCCACGAGGCTCTCGACTATAATGAAGACGACATCGTCTCCAGCGACATCCTCGGCAACACCCATGGCTCCATCTTCGATGCGACGATGACCATGATTGTTGAAGATCCAACTGGCACTCAGCACGTCAAAGTCGTCTCCTGGTACGACAACGAATACAGCTTCACCTGCCAATACGTCCGCTTGGCCCGCGCCTATGCCCACGTTCTCGGCGTGAAATAAGCTGCTAAATTCAAAATCTCTAACGAAAGCGCCCTAGCAATGGGGCGCTTTTGTCCAATAAAAAAGCGATACTAATCGTTAACGATTAATGTAAACTAGTAGCGGAGGTAAAACTCATGAAAAAATCGTCTCTCTTGTTAGTGAATATGGCCGCTATGTTGATGCTCGCCTCCTGCGGCGGCTTCGATGATAGTAGCAGCAGCGTCAGCGATGGCAGAAGCCACGCTCTTGCTCCAGATGAAACCGGGACAACGAGCTATACCATCGATAACGGCTGCTCGAAGCTTTCAAAAGCCATCAAGGCTATGCCTTCCCAAAAGAGCTTAAGTTTCTCTATGGAGGACACTTCGACCCTTTCTTCCAGCGGCACCGTCACCAAAACGTATGACACTGCCGATTCCTCTTCCTCCAGCTCTTCGTCTACGAGTAACGAAAACAGTGTCACCACTTATTCGATTGATGTCACAAATCCGACTTTCAAAGGCGCCTTCACCGGCTTATCCGGCACGAAGATCGCTGATGCGAAAGCGAATCTGACGATCGGAGGTGATATCGCGGCGAAAGTGAAAGAAGATAGCAAGAACGAAACCTCAATCAAAGTTTTAGGGGCCGATTTCAAAGCCTATCTCGACGATACTTATCTTTACGTTGACCCGCGCGGATGTGACACGCTCATAGAAAAAGCATTAAAGGCTTTTGAATACGATCTCGTTTATTCGGCTTTGAAGTCCAAACTCAAATCAGGTTACTACTTTAAGCACAACCTCACCGATGAGAATATGCCTTTGATAAAGGATGATATCTTCTCCGATGTCGATGAGTATCTCTCCCTTTTCTCCGACCACGCCGAGGATTATAAGGACTTCATCAATATCATCGGCAAAGACTCGACTTATAACTTCTACCTTACGATGAGTAAAGAGGACCTCATCAAGGTGCTCAATGATGCGGAAGCAAAAGCGAAAGAGGATTCGAGTCTCGATTTCGAAACCGTCGATTTCGCGGAGAAGCTCGCCGATAGTACGGTCAATGCCTTCGAGCTCCTCGTGACTTTCACTGATAAGGCCGTAGAAAGCGTCGCCTTCAATATTGATATGGAAATCGTCGACAGCGAGGACATCAAGGAAAAAGACAGCAATGGTAACGAAAAGAAAGTCGGCACCTTGAAAAGCGTCACTTCCAATAAGGCGAATGGCGTTTTGAATCTCGGGCAAGAAGAAGCCAAGATTCCGGATACTGTCAACACCACAAGTTTCGAAGATGGACAAAAACTTATCACTTCGATGAAGACAATAATCGAAAACCTCTTGAAAGATTTCGATTTCGGGAATTTCGACTTCGGGGACCTCATCAAACCGGCTATCTTATAAGTCCAATCGGTCAAACGATAAATCACCCGCTCTTCCCTCTAATCCTTACTAGGATTATGGAAGAGTTTTTTAGGTGTGATATGATTATTCGCGAAAAGGAGCAAACATTAATGCTTACTGTAAAAGATCTTACTAATTTAGAGGGCAAAGTCGTTTATGTCCGCGTTGATTTCAACGTCCCACAAAAGGATGGTGTGATCCGTGACAATAACCGCATCAAAGCCGCTCTCCCAACGATTGAGGAACTCACCAAGAAAGGCGCGAGAGTCCTCCTTATGTCTCACCTTGGCAAAATCAAATGGAAAGAGCCAGATATGAGCAAAATCGAGGCGATGAAGAAAGCCAACGATATGGCTCCGGTCGCCAAAGAGCTTCAGGCTCTCCTTCCGAATACCAAAGTCAGCTTCGTGAACGCCACAAGAGGCGAAGAGCTCAAAAACGCCGTTGCCGCTTTGAAGGATGGCGAAATCCTCTTGGCCCAGAATACGCGTTATGAGAAAGGCGAAGAGAAAAATGATCCAGCTCTCGCCGCTGATTGGGCCGCTTTATCCGATGTCTATGTGATGGACGCTTTCGGAAGCGCTCACCGCGCCCATGCTTCAACCGTTGGCGTTCCTTCGATTCTTAAAGCCGAAGGCAAACCAGTCGCTTTGGGCTATCTTATGCTCAAAGAGGTTGAGAATCTCTCCCGTTGCGTCGAAGTCAAAGACAGCGACCGCCCATATGTGGCGATCCTCGGCGGACTCAAAGTCAGCGACAAGATCCAAGTCATCGATACGCTTTTGAAGAAATGCGACTACATCATCATCGGCGGAGCCATGGCCTTCACCTTCAGAAAGGCTTTAGGCTTATCCACCGGCACCTCCTTCATCGATGAAGGGGCTCTCGATTACGCCAAAAAGTGCCTTGAAGAGGCCAATGGACGCATCATCCTCCCAGTTGACAATGTCGTGACCAATAGCTTTGAGCCGACACCAGATAGAATCATCAAAGTGGTTGGTGGCGATATCCCTGAGGGATTCGAAGGCTGCGATATCGGTCCGAAGAGCGCCGAGAAATTCAAAGACATCATCAGCAAAGCCCACATGGTTTTCTGGAACGGGCCGATGGGCGTCTTCGAGCAAGACGAATTCCAGGCTGGCACGAAAGCCGTCTGCGAAGCTATCCGCGATTTGAAGGGCAAAGCCTTCACCGTCTGCGGTGGTGGAGACAGCGCTTCCGCCGTCAAGCAGTTTGGCTACAAGGCCGACTTCTCCCATGTTTCCACGGGTGGCGGAGCATCCCTAGAGATGATTCAGAATGATGGACACCTCCCAGGCGTCGACATTCTCCGTTAAGAAAGGCCAATATGAGAAAGAAACTTTTACTCGGCAACTGGAAAATGAACAAAACGCCTTCCGAGGCGAAGGCATTTGCTCTGGCCGCGAATGATCTTGTGGATTTTGCGGTCGCCCATTCAATCGACGTCGGCGTAGCCCCGACCTTCGTTTGCTTATCCGTCACCAAAGAGAACATCAACCCGAAGTGCATCGTGGCCGCCCAAAACTGCAATGAGCACGATCACGGCGCTTATACGGGCGAGGTCTCAATCCCGATGCTTAAAGAAATCGGTATCGACACCGTCATCCTTGGGCACAGCGAAAGACGCGAATATAATGGCGAAACTTCGAGTGCCTGCAACGCCAAAATCAAGGCCTTGCTTGCTAACGACATGACTCCAGTCTATTGCTGTGGCGAATCGCTTGAGACCTACGAAAAAGGCGAGACCAAAAAGTGGGTCGCGGAGCAAATCCGCACCGGCTTAGATGGTTTAAGTAGCGAGGAGGCGAAGAAAGTCATCATCGCTTATGAACCGATCTGGGCCATCGGCACTGGCAAAAGCGCCTCGAAAGAGATCGCGGAAGATACCATCGGTTTCATCAGAAGGACGCTCAGAGAGACCTTTGGGGATGTGGCGATGGATATGAGAATCCTATATGGAGGCAGCGTGAAGCCAGAGAATATCGCCTCCTACATGAGCCAAGAGGATATCGATGGCGCTTTGGTAGGCGGAGCTTCTCTTTCTATCGATAGCTACAAAGGCCTAATCGAGGGGATGCTTAAATAAATTCTTCCAATAAAGGAAGAAAGTGTGCTATTAATTAGAGGCAGGGGCAACCTTGCCTCTTTTTAATGGAGGTCAATAATATGGCACTCAATACAGTGGAAATTGAAGTCGGTAGCAGAAGAGACAGCGCCCGTGCTTTAGGCGTAGTCATGGGGTATATGTGCATCGGCCTTTTGATCACGGCTATCTCATGCTTCGGTTTTTCCTTTTATTTCGCGGATCTTTTGGTCAACGCTGCCAAGCAAGGAGACGCAGCTTATGAAAGCGTCTGCATGACGCTGCTCATCGTGATGATTGCTTCTTTCGTCGGCTTATTCATCATCAATCTCATTCTTTCCATCTCTTTATCCAAGGCCAAGAAAGGGGCCTGGATCCCTTATGTCCTTTATGCGGCGGTGATGGGTTTGGCGCTTGCTCCGTTTACGATGTGGCTTGAATTCTCAACCATCGGCACGGCTTTTGGCATTACGAGCGCCATCTTCCTCATCCTTTTCCTCATCGGATATTTCAGCAAAGCCGATCTTTCCCCGCTCGGGCTCATCGGACTTGGCTTATTATTCTCCGTCATCTTCGTTCCGCTTCCTTTCCTCATCCTCTTCCTCATCAATCCGGCTCTCTATTCAATTTATAACGTCATCGCCTCAGCCGTTTTGGCGGTGGTCATCATGCTCTTTGTGAGCGTTGACGCCAATAGGATGAATAGGGAAATCCAAGGCGGTGTCTTCACCAATAACTTAGCTCTTTATTACGCCTACTCTTTCTATAGCGACTTCATCATGATCTTTATCAGGGTGCTTATAATCGTCGCTTCGCTCAAAGAGAAATAAATAGAAGCCGCCTTCATGGCGGCTTCACTCTATATACCTATTATATATAAGGAATAAGAAAGCCTTATTCCTCCCTAGAAGAGGAAGGCTACAATAAAAATAAGGGAGAGAAAAAATGGAAAAAACCAGCAAGTGCTTGTCTCTAATCGAAAAAATCTGCTTCATCTTGGGAGGCGTCGCCTTCTTCGTTTCGTTGTTCTTGCCGCTTTTCGCTTATAAGAATGGGGATGTCACTATCGTAAACTACATTGAAGCGGTGGAGAGTGTTGCTTACCTATTTACGGTTATCGTATTCGTAATCGGCTTTATCCTCATGATTTTTGGTGGAAAGAAGCATTTCGCTCTTTCTAACGCCTTATCCTTATCGTCCATATTGGTGACCATCGGAGCTCTTCTCAGCAACATGGTGAGTTATTCTTCTTCCTCCATCCAAGTGAGAATTCGCATCGGCGGTGTGTTCCTCTTCGTCTCCGCCGGCCTCTATTTGGCAGGCTATATCCTTCACGCGATCGTTGCACTTCTGAATAAAGACAAGAATCGCCTTTCCGCTGATGAGCGTATCAAAGCCGTGAAAGACTACAAGCAGTATCTCGATGAAGGGATCATCACAAGCGAAGAATACGAAACCAAGAAAAACGAGATTCTCGACTTAGATAAAAAAGAGACGAAAAAATAAGAAGCAAGAATATCGCGAGGGGCTTAACGGCCCCTTTTTTCGTGCTTCGAATAACCTTTATATAACTTATATAAATATATATACATAAGTAAAGGGGCCGTTTTTGGCCCAAAAATGGCCAGTTTTGGATAGGCGCGCAAGAAAATTTAAAAAAAGTGAAAATAGTGCTTGCAAAGGGGAGTAACCCTAGTAAGATATGTCTCGCTGTTCACCTCCAAAACGAAGTGACGGCCAAGAGCTTCCGCCCCTGCGAAAGAAGAAAAAATTCTTCAAAAAATCGCTTGACGGGATAAGAAAGGAAGCGTATTGTATACGAGCACGCTTGAGCAAGGGATGAGCAATCCCCACTGCGAAGAGCAGTGAAGTGTGCCACTGATCTTTGAAAACTAGATAGATGTACAATCTTAACGTCGATTCCGAATAAGGAATCAAATACAAAACCAGATAATTTATTTTTTGAACTAGATCAACATTTTTGAGAGTTTGATCCTGGCTCAGGATGAACGCTGGCGGCGTGCCTAATACATGCA
>CAVIFQ010000016.1:0-30795 GCA_963642055.1 Roseburia hominis
TAATAGGTCGCTCTTTTCTTCTCCTCTAATGAGTAGTCTTTCCAATCGCGAGCGCAATAGGCGATGACTCTCACTCCGTATTGTTCCTCTTTCACCATAGGAGGCGGCAAGAAGTTGGCTTCGCTAGAAGCGACGATCTTATCGAATCCTGTGCCATGCCTCTCACCGATCCCGTATCGCCCAAGAATCTCCACCAAGTGGCGGTTTTTGGCAAAAGGGGCCATATCGATGATGCGCATTGGGTCGATTCCGAGTTTACCTGGATTAAAAATCTCTAATCGCGACGGGAAACACTCCACGAGTATCTTTCCCGAATTAGCCTCGATGCTTTGATGGATGATGGCGTTTGAAAGCATCTCGCGAACAATCAAAGCCGGGATAGGCTCTTCTTTGACTCTCATCCCCCGCTTAACGGTTTCTTTGGCGCCCATCATCGTCACGATATCCTCGATCATTCTATCGAAACTCAGAAGATACCCAGAATCATAGACAAGCGGGATGCTCGTGGAAGAGACGCGCGATGGGCTTTCGTAACGTAGCACCTCCACCACTTTGCTCCCCAAAGAGGGAAAAAGAGAAAGCGAGGTTGCGATGCAAAGCGCCCCCAAAACGGTGATATCGAAATGACTATCATCACGAGCTTTGATAAAGCCCTCCCCTAGCATTCTTTTTATCGCCTCATGATAGTCAGCGGGAAAGGGCTGCTTCATCAATTTGTAGTATTCGCGCACGTTCAAATAAGTCTCTATATCTCCCGAAGAGACTGAAGAAAGAGCCACATCGCTCTCATTCACGGAAAGAAGGACCTTCGCCCAGAGCTCTTTTTTCAAGGCCACCTCGTTTTTTAAGCTGACTAAGGAATCATTGATGCGTCCATATTCATCGCCTTTCCAAAGCGTCAAAGAGCCAGAGGCCTTCTTTATCCGGATAATGACGATGCGTTTATCCTCACGAATAAGAGTGTCATAATCGAAAACATCGCGCGGAGTAAGCAAAGAATTGAGCCAAAAAAGAAGGCTGATGTTACCCACTTTCTCTTTTTCCAGATCGAGCGTTGTGCCCACTATCTCCTTTGTCGCATCTTTGATTCCGTATATCAAATACGCATATTCCTTATCGTCATATAAAGCCACGTTCGATAAAGCGGAGATATATGAGCCAAGGCGCTCTTTATCAAGGTTGTTCTCTTTGAATTCGATTGTGTGCCCTTCGTTTTCCTTAAGGAGAGCAGCGAGAAGTTCTTCTTTGTTTGGAATCATATTTGTCAGTCCTCCGCAAGATGCATTTTAGACAAAAATCAAGCTAAAAGCAACAAACGAGCAACAAAAAAGCAACAAACGAGCAACAAAATACATTCGATAAAACCTACACTTTTTCAAAGTTCTTCAATTTCCAAGCAACAAAAAGGCTGTTTCGATTCGTTTGAAAAACAAAGGAAAAAATCTCTAATTTTGACTTGGTTTCGCAACCAGAAGCATGAATTCAATGTCTCTTCTTCTACTGCTTTTTGATGGCGACTTTCTTCATTGAAAAAGCGATGCCGATTTTGACGATATTTGCAAAACCAGCGGAAATTAAAGCCCTATCGTATTGTTTATCCTCGATCTGCTTAAGCGCGATAGAAGCAAGCTCATCGAGATTATTCGGATTCTTGTCATATTTGAATTCGAAAACGAAGGCTGGGTTATTTTTGCTATAAGGAGTGAGAGAAAGATCGAATCTCCCTAGCCCGGCTTCCTTATTCGAATCCACTCTGTATCTATTGGTGAGGAGCGCGCATAAGCCAAGCATCAACCCGTGGTAAAAGTTCTCGTTCCAGCCATCGAAAGAAGATAAGGAGTCGACGATGTAGGAAGTGAGAACTGATTCTAGTTTATTGTAGTCGCCTGAAAATAAGGCCTGTTCAAAGGCGATCGCCACATTCTCCTTCTTCCTTTTCTCGATGATCTCTTTCCCATAAACCAGCAGTATCTCTTTGTTAGGGATCGCTACATCATAAAAACTGGATATACCATCCGAATCATGGGCCTTGACGATTTTTAGATACCCAGCAACGAGCAAGAAACTGTAAATCAAAGAGGGACTATCGCTTATTTCCGGGTAAATGACGCTGGTGTCGATATAGGTGGTGACGCTTTCCCCTTTTAGCAATGATTCAAGGCCCTCTACGGTATCTCCGCTAGATAAGGAGAGGATCTCGCCAATCAGATCATTGTCGCTTGTGGCAAGCCAAAAGGCTTTGGGGTGGCATGAAGAGGCGACGTAATTGACGATGGACCAGGGATTGAATATCTCCTCATTCCCAAAGCGATATCCGTCATACCACTCTTTAACCTCATCGAATTTGCCTCTATAGCCATAATAGTCCAATAAATCCTCACATTCTTTCGCGGTAAAGCCGAAATACTCATCGTAATCTTCGTCTAGGATAGTATTCACGCTTAAATTGTTGAGCCCGCTGAAAATGCTCTCTTTGGCTACGCGCAAAACGCCGGTGAGGAAGCCAAAAGCAAGATTGGGATTATCCTTGAAACCGCCTGAGAAGAAGTTCCGCATGAAAGCGACCATTTCCGTATAAAAGCCATGCGTATAGGCTTGCTCAAGGGGCGTATCGTACTCATCGATGATGATGAGGCATTCCTTTTTATGGTGTTTATATAAATACGAGGAAAGCAGCTGCAACGCCATTTCGTAATCAGCTTCATCCCCTGCCCCTTCCACAATCTGGCGGAACTGCTTTTTCTCGTAATCGCATAAGGAAGAGCTCGAGAAAAGCTCTTCATGGCGAATGAATTCAATCGAGATGAGCTTTTTGATTTTCTCTAGGCACTCTTTGAAGTTTGAGCACTTTATATCTTTGAAGCTAAGGAAAATGACCGGATATTGGCCTTGATAGGCGCGGTAGCTCTCTCCGCACTCCCATATTTTGAGCCCTTTGAAATATCTGGAATTATCCTCTTCGCTCTTCTCGAAAAAGACGCGGAGCATATCCATCGTGAGAGTCTTGCCAAAACGCCGAGGGCGGGTAAACAAAGAAACCTGCGGCCTCTTATCCAAGAAATCCCTAATCAGAAGGCTTTTGTCGACATAGTAATATTCATCAACGGCTTTCTTGAAATCCGATACTCCAATCGGCAATGGCTTTTTCTTCTCACCATCAAGATAGGACTGCGGGACGTACCATATTTTGCCGACTTTCTTCGCACCCTTGATTTCCCCGGTTTTGCACATCTGCTGAAGACGGCGGGAGGATACGCCTTGTTTATAAGCCGCTTCTCTGCACTTAAGATATTTCATAACTGCCTCCCTTATATCGTAATGAAATTTTGGCACATTATGCGAAATCAGACAATTTAATTTCGCCAAATGACGTTTTCATTTCGCCAAAACGCTCAAAAATTTCGTTTTGGATTTCGCAAAACGTTAGATATTTAACATAAATCTATATCTTCGCGTATAGTCTCATTCATTGAGCACAAAGCATATTCGAGCAACAAAAAAGCAACAAACGAGCAACAAAATACATTCGATAAAGCCTACGTTTTTAAAAATTCATCAATTTCAAAGCAACAAAAATACCTTCAAGACCACTTGCTAATTTTGCTTCTTTGTTATACATGTTTTTATCTCGTTTCGGGATAATGAAAAACGGTGTAAACTCGCAGTCACTTCATCGCGGTGTAAATCGGTGTAATTTGGTGTAATTGAGTGTAACTCGGTGTAAAATGAGCCAAAAGGAGGTGCTTCAATGGAAAAGATGCTGCTGCCAGTTGGCATTGAGGACTTCAAAACGGTCGTGAATCAATGCTACTACGTTGATAAGAGTGAACTATTAGAAAGAGTGATGGACTCGCCAGATGGAACCGTACAGCTTTTCACGCGCCCCAGGAGATTCGGGAAGACAGTCGTTCTATCGATGATCGATTACTTCTTCTCTGATCGCCACAAAGACGAAAAAGCCTTATTCAACAATCTGAAAATAGGAACACGCCTAGAAGAGCAAGGCGAATATCCTTTGATCCATCTCAACCTTAAATCGCTCAACGGCGGCAATTTCGCCGATATGCTCTCCGCTTTGTCGCTTTTTATCCGCGATCTCTGCTTGGAGAACCGCTTTCTCCTTGAAAGCGAGAGCTTGCTCGCTGAGGAGAAAAAGGATTTCCAGAGCCTCCTAGACGGAGAGAAAGATCCGCACAAATTGGCGGTCTCCCTCTACAAGCTGACCGAATGGCTGAATAAGAGCAAGAACAAGCGCGTCATCTTATTGATTGATGAATATGATTCACCGCTTTTACGCGCGAAAGAATACGGCTACTACGAAGAAGCGATTCTCTTCTTCCGCTCTTTCTATGGCAATTCGCTTAAAGGAAACGGGAATCTAAAATGGGCTGTGGTAACAGGTGTTGTCCAAATCGCCAAAGAATCCCTCTTTTCCGATTTGAACAATCTGATCGTCGATAACGTTATTGATGGCTCCTATTCCGAATATTTTGGCTTCACGGAAAAGGAAGTGAAGACACTCCTCTCTTATTATTCTTTAGAAGATAGCTATCCTCTGGTGAAAGAATGGTATGACGGCTACCGGATCGGCGAAAGCATGGTCTATAACCCTTGGTCAATCATCAATTTCGCCAAAAACGGCGGCAAATTCAAGCCATATTGGCTCTCGACTGGCGAGAACTCCCTCTTTTCGAGCCTCCTTTTCAGCAATGAAAACGCTGAGAGTTGGCTGCTCAGCCTCTTGAAGGACAAAGAGGTATACGACAGCGTCGATCCTTCTTTGAATTTCGCGGAAATCGAAAGGAAAGAGGCTCTCCCCTCTTATCTTCTAGCCACCGGGTATTTGACCATCAAAGAGCAATGCAGTGATGGCAATTACCTGCTTTCGATACCAAATAAGGAAGTGGCCACCGCTTTCCAGAAAGAGGTAATCGGAAGGCTATATTCATCAAGCAATCCCACTTGGGCCTTATCCTTAAAGAAAGCGATAAATGATGGCGATGTAGATAACATCAAAGACATTCTGGAAGAATATATCGTAAGCGTTCTCTCCTATTACGATTTCCCGATCGAGAAGAATTACCAGTGCTTGCTGCTTGGAGTATGCGCGACGCTTTTCTTCGATTACGAAGTCAAAAGCGAGGTCAATGCCGGATTAGGGAGATGCGATATTTTGATTTTGCCGCACTCCCATCATAAAAAAGCCATCATCATCGAGCTTAAGGCCTTTAGGAGCAAACAAAGCAAAGCCAAATTCGAAAAAGCGGCCGAAGTAGCTTTAAGGCAAATAAAAGAGAAAGAATACGCGAACGATATCAAAAAGAAGGGATATAAAGAGATATTAAGCTACGGCATCGCCTTCTATAAGAACAAGGTAACGGTCGTAAGCGAATCACTCCCTTTTTGAAGAGTTCCTATTTGACGTAGGCTTTATAGCTTGTGACGCCTTCCACCACTTCGCCGTCGATTTGTAAGCCGGTTGGAGAGGAGAAACTCACCTCAATGCATTTGCCACTGATGGCCTTGGTGTTCTTCTTATAACGAAGATGCGTGCCCTTGAATAAGGTTGGGAACATAAGCAATGTCCCAAGTTTTCCTTTCCCGAACATCGTCACGAAAGTAAGAGTTCCCGAATTGCGTTTTTGCTCCGGGGCGACTTTCATGCCACCACCGTAGTAACATCCATTCATCGCGCTGGCGATATAAACGCGGGAGAAACCGTATTCTTTATCGTCGACTTTGACTTTGGCCTCTTTCGGCGTGAAGCCTTTGAAAAGGAGCCCAACGGTGATTTTGCCGTAATCGATTTCTTTCGCGCCGGCCTTTTTCATCTCTTCGGCCTTCACACAGCAATCCCCGTCAATCCCGTATCCGATGCCGTTGATGAAACGGTATGTCTTCCCTTTCACTTCAACATAAGGGAGATTTTCGATGAATTCATTGATGCGGATTAAGCCCGTCGTTGGGTCGAGTTTATCTTTCACGTCGAGTGCGAAATCATTGCCCGTTCCCGCGCTTTCTAGATAAAAGGGGCAAACGATCTTATTCTCGCCAAGGGCGTTCACAAAATGGTTGATGGTGCCATCCCCTCCAAAGAGGATGAGGTTATCGCTCTCCTTGAGTTCTTTCACGAAAGCAGGGATATCAAGATCCTTTGTGGAAGTTAGAGACAAAGAAGGGAAGAATTTCTCGAGCTTGCCCACAAGAGCCTCGGCGTGCTCCTTTGCCTTTCCGTTATCCGCAAATTCATTGAACAATAGGTAATTCATAATGTTAAAGAGTCCTCCAATAGATTATCCAAGATGATATTTTGACTAATTTTGGCGAGTTCACCGGAGCTTTTGCCCTCGTATTCCTCTGGCCTTATAACCTTCACCACGTCGATATCGACATAGCTTTTCCGCCACGGAGCGTTCTTTTTGATCTCTTTGCTGCCTTTGATACATATAAGCACAATCGGGGCTTTTGCCCAAATAGCCAAGGAGAAAGAGCCGGCGTGAAAAGGAAGAAGAGGGGCTTCGCTTTTATTCCTCGTCCCTTCAGGGCAAATATAGATATTGCATTCTTTGTTCTTCAAAAAACTCACCGCCTTCAAGATGGCTTTCTTCCCTTCTTTGGGGTCTTCCCGATTGATGGGAATAAAGCCCGAATGATGAATGAAAGGCCCGGCGATCGGGAAAGAGAGGTTCTCGATTTTCGTCACGCAGCAAATAGGCTGATGTTTCTTCTTGAAAGAGGCAATCACCGCCATCTGATCCCAGTTGGAGACATGGTTGCTCATTAAGACGAAATTGCCCTCTGGTATTCTCTCCTCGTGGCGGATGCGGACATAGACGCGGTTAATACGCACGAAAGCTTTGTCGGTCGAATAGAGAATCGAATAATAGAATCGCGAGAAATGCTCCACTTCTTTCTTCTTATCGAAGCTCAAACCCCAAAGGAAGAGGAAAAGGACCCATAAATAAAAGAGGACCACATATATCGGAAGTGCCAATAAGATAGTTATCCAAAAGAAGGGCCAGCCAAGAACAGCACAGATAAAATACCCGCTTGTGGCCGATAAAGCCAAAGCGAGAAATAGAAGGATTATCTCTAGAAGGCACATAAAACTCGTCTCGACAATTTTAAGACAAGCAGGGGCCGATGTCTTCTAAGATTTCGCGCTTCTTAAGCATAAGGAAGCAAAGCTATCCGCCTTTATCGCTGTAGCTTAAAAAGCGATTTATGTAAGCATCACGATTTTCTTTCGTCCGCTTTCTTTTTGTAGATCTGCAGCTTCCCGAATTTCTTCTTTGCTGAACCTCTCACCGTCAGTTGAGACAACGAGTTTATCATCGCCACTCTCTTTGCTGATGATGGCGATGACTTTGCCTTTATATTGGCCTGAAGGATCTTCAAACCCCATTACGTAAGCCTCTTGATGGTCATTATTCAAGGCTTTTAAGCCAGGGACATAGGCATAATTTTGCTTATCGTCTGTTCCCTTGGAGATACTCGACTTATCGATAATGAAGTCGACCGTTTTGCCAAGATATTCGCTTAAGCGCTCTTGATACATCAGTTTCTTCATGACGGCATAAGCGCGCTCTTCGATTGAGTTATCTTTAAAAGAGATGCTCTCCATCATTCTCTCGGCGGCATCGACGATATCGAAGGTATGGCAAATGTTATAGTAATGGATGATGTCTTTCGCGTTGAAGAGTTTATAAACCGACTTGCTCGATAGATGATACTTGATTGCGATGCATCGATAGATATAACCAATCCAGAACATCTCCTCTTCGCTGTATTTGATTTGGCCGTACTCGCTTTCTCCGAACTCCTCCTCTAAAGAAAGGAAGACATCATCTTCATCTTCGGAAGCGAACAAAAATAAGCCATCATCGAATGATTTGGCGATAGAGGAAAGCATGAATCTCCTTATGAAAATTAAGGAACTACAAGCGACTTTCTTGACGGAGGCTTCAAATATCTTCCCTTGCTTTTGGCAAAGTTTTATCTCGATTGAGCTCAAGGGTTTCATTTCATTATCTCCTCGAAGTAGTAGCCCATCCCCTTGTATTTGATTCTCGCCATCTTCGCTTTCTGGATGCCGTTATCGGTCAAAGAGAGGCGATTAGTGACGCACTTTTCCTTTTCTTTCTCACAGACATACATCTCTTGGATGAAAGAGGTATGTTCAATGGCTTTATCCGTCTTCAAAACGTACTGGGAGCCAAGGTTCGTGGCTGCCAAAGAGTGTTTGCACTGCTCATCGGTGATGCTGCCTTCGACGAATTCGGCGATGATATCGAACATCCGATTATCGGCGATAGGGGCGATTATTGCGTCAGCATCCTTTATCTTATTCAGGACTGATTTGATATAGGGAGAATCGGCATATTCATCGATCCAGCCACGAAAATAAGCAATGGCGATCATCCACTCGGTATCGACATCGAATTTATAAACTTTGAGATTTTTCAAATCGAGCTTGAAGCAATACACGTTGTTGGCGTTTAAAAAGCTCACATAATTGGCGGCTTGCTCAAAGCTCTCGCCTAGATAAAAGCCCACCCCGAAATCGTTCTTCTTTTTCGAGTTGCTAATAAAATCAATCGGCATCGAGAAGCTCTTCTTCGCGCCGTGAAAGAGAACTATGACATCGCCCTTCTCGTATTCCTCTTTATAGAGCTGCTCGTAGATTTTGTTGAAGGCGATACCTTTCATAAAAGCATAGGAATAAAGCTTCTCAAGATTCGAGAGTTCGATGTTTTTCTTCTTGTTCTTCCAGTAATTGACGGTTGCAAAAGAAACCCCAAGCTCCTTCGCGAGTTCGGTTTCGCTTAAACTCAGCGTTTCGCATATCACTGTTATCTCCTTGCTGACATCCATAATCAATTACTCCAACTACATTATATCCTAGTTTATAAACAAGTTTTAGAACCTTTTTTTCGCCTAGCCTACGTCGTTTTTGCAATATCCATCAATTCATTGAGGCTTTGCCGATTTAATATCGTTATTGCTTAGTCCAAAATCGGCGCAAAACCGCTCCAAATTTTGCAAAACCCCTCTAAATCAAAGATCAAAGTGTTTAAAGCTCTTGTATCCCAATCGATAAGAGAAGAAGTTCGAGAGAAGGAAAATGCCTGCCCCGCCCAAAAGAACAAGAAGTTGCGTCACTAGTCCCCATCCACTTAAAGAGGAAAGGAAATATGCGGCCTCGGGGAAAAGAAGGAAGATGACCATCGTCACCATGAGGAATGAACTTGAGATCAAATCCGCGATCAAGGTGCAGAGGGCGTTTTTCGAATCCGGTTTCTTGTAATACCAAGGGAAGAAAACGATGTTGAAGATGGAATAGGCAACAAGGATAAAGCCATATAAAGCAAAGCTCACCCCTAAACCGGAATATTCGAAATCGGAGAATAGAAAATATCGAAGCAAAGCAAACGGCAAAGAGACAACGATGCTGAATAATTCAAGGAAAGCGACAAGGAGCACTTTGCCTAAGACGATGTGCTCTTTTTTAACGGGCAAGATGCCAGTATAAAGCATGTCGCGGTTCGCTAAAGCGATAGGAAAAACCATCGACAAACTCGCCAAAGGATAAATGAAAGCAACTAGAGTCGGCCAGGTGGGGATAAAAACGAGTGCGGACATGCAGGCGTAGATGTAGCACTGCACGGGAATACAAAGACGTATCTCTTTATAAAGGAGCTTTTTCATAGACTTCGCTCCTTTCTAAAGCGATCATGATTTCCTCTAGGCTCGCTTTGCTCTCTTTGTGGATGCTTATCAATACGGTTTCTTTATTGATGACGCCTTCGAAGCGTCCGCCCTTTATCCGTAGATGCTTGATTTTGCTTCTATCTTCTTCCTGCAGGTCGCTTTCTTCCCCTTCCACATGGAGGTATCTCTTTTCAAATGGTGAGATATCGCCAGTATAAAGGATGCTCCCATCCTTGATATAGGTGATATCGTCTGCCACTCTCTCTAAATCGGAGATAACATGAGTTGAGAAAAGAATCGCCGTATTCTCTTTGAGCGCTATTTCGCTGAAACAGTCAAGCACCTCATCCCTGCTCACCGGGTCTAAGCCAGAGGTTGGCTCATCTAGCAGCATCAAAGAAGCATGATGAGATAAAGCAAGGGCCAAGGAGTATTTGACTCTCATGCCGTTGCTTAATTCCTTTATTTTCTTCTTCGTGTCGAGAGCGAAAAAGGATATCCACTCTCGATATTTATCTTCATCCCACGATGAATAGAAGCGCCGCGTCACATCGGTCAAAACGCTGAGTTTCTGGTTCAGATAATAGTCGACGCCCCCAAAGATCAAACCCATATTGTTTTTGAAGGACAGGTCATCAATCTCGATTTTCTTGCCTTCGTAATACACTTCGCCCCCATCGAGAGAGCATAAACCCGCGATGCATTTAAGCGTTGTGGTTTTCCCAGCCCCATTTCTCCCGATAAAGCCGTTGATCCTTCCTTTTTTGACCTTGAAAGAGACATCCTTCAAGGAAAAAGAGGGGTATTTTTTGCATAAGGATATGACCTTCAATCCTTCTTCCATCTATTGTCTCCTCCAGAATGTCAGCAATTAGGCACGAAGAGTGCCCCTCACCCTTATAATAGACGATTTTCTTCGTTTTCCCCGAAAATTCATTCACTTTTGTTGCATCGGCAAAATGATAAAAGCCGTTTTGAAAGCCATGATTGCGCATTTAGATAAAATGAAATGCGCAGTTTTTTGCACTTTCCTTATTCTTCGAGTGTGCAATTTTTGCACATTGGTGACGTAAAAAATGTACAACGCATGAAAACTTTGCCTTCTAAAAGATGCTGGTTTTGTTAAAAACAATCCAAACTCTATTTACCGGCTCTCCCGGTCTTTGATGAAATCGGTGGCCACGCGCTTCTCTTTCGTAGGGAGTCCGTATTTCTCTTTGCCTAGAGCGATCGAGCGCATGAGGAAGATGATATTGCTAGCCAAGGTGCGCATTGTCTGAAGCCCCTCAAGGTCTTCTTTGGCTTCGCCCCTTTCGCGGCCATGTACGCTATTCCAGTAGCAGCTGGAGGCAATCGGCATCGAAGAAATGGTGAAATACTTATTGAGTTCGTCAAACGAAGAAGAGCATCCTCCCCTTCTAGCGACCACGACGCTCGCCCCCACTTTCATCGCTTTATCGAAGTGGGTGCTATAGAAAAGGCGGTCGAGGAAAGAGATGAGGGTGCCATTGGCGGAAGCATAATACACCGGACTAGCGATCACCAAAGCATCCGCTTTCTCAAAATACGGGGCGATTTTATTCACCTCATCCTCGTATACGCACTTATGGTTTTTGTAGCAGTACCCGCAGGCGCTACACCCTCTTATCGCTTTATCGCCAATCTGAAATGTATCCACTTCAATATCATTAGAGAGAAAAACCTTTTTCATCTCCTCTAAAGCGATGGAGGTGTTCCCGTTTACGCGCGGGGAGCCATTGATGAGCAAAACTTTCATATCTCTCTCCTATTTATATATAAGGATATTAAGGAAAAGGACGGTATTCTGAATGTTGTGTAAACCCATGCGGGCGCCTTTAAGTAAACTATCACTTCTCTAACGGGTCATCAAGGTACCTCCAGCATTTCACTCGCCTTTTCCAGCGCCTCAGGTTGTAGTCGTTGGCGAGGTTGACGAGGAATCTCTCCTCGGCGTCCTCCTTGACCCACTGGATGTGCTTCCGCGAGGCCCTCTTTATCTCGGAGTTGAAGGCCTCGATCCTGTTGTTGGTGTAGATGACGTACCTCACCTCCGGCCTGAAGGCGTAGAAGGCGAATGCGTCGTCTTTGCTGAGCGAGGCCGCCCATTTCGCGATCTTGGGGTATTTGGATTCCCATTCCTTCGCGAAGGCCTCGAGGCCCTTCTCGGCCTCTTCCCTCGATCCCATCTTGGCCAAAGCCATGAAGCCGGCCATCACTGACTGCTTGTCGCATGGCCTCGCATAGTCGGCGACGTTCCTAGCGAGATGGACGAAGCAGCGCTGGTAGCGGCAGCCGGGGAAAGCCTCCTCGGCGACCTCCTTCATCCCTACGAAGCCGTCGGATACGACGACGTCGCATCTCTCGACGCCCCTCGATTTTATCGACGACAGCGCGTCTTTCCAGGCCGTCTTCGTCTCGGTCGGTGTTATCGCGAGATAGAGCACGGTGGGGTATCCCTCCCTGTCTATCCCTATGACGACGATGATGGCCTCCTTCTCGACGCTCCCCCTTCTGAGGGGGACGTAGGTGGCGTCGGCGAATATCGCGAACATGTCGCTGGGCAATGCCCTCGCCCTGAAGGCATCGACGTCCTCCTTGAGGCCCTCGGCCATCGACAGGATGGTCGATTCGGCGTATTTCTTGCCGAGCATAAGCTCGACGGTCCCCTCGATCTCGCTCGTCGTCATGTTCTGGCGGTAGAGGGCCTTGACCAGCTCCGCGACGCCATCGGTCTTCCTCGCGTATCTTGGGGCTACGGCGCTCTCGAACCCGCGCTTGCGCCCCCTCGGCATCGAGACGGTTATCGTCCCGCATTGGGTGACGAGCTTCCTCTCGTAGCTGCCGTTCCTGGAGTCCCCGGCCTTGGCCGAGGCCCCTTGCTCGCTCTTCTCGTAGCCGAGCCATTCCGAGAGCTCGGCCCTCAAGATGTCGTTGGTGGCTTTCTCCACCTGTCCCCTTATGATCTCGCGGATGGCGTCGTCGAAAGACGAGCCTTTCTCTAGCGCTTCTTTGAGCGCGGCTGTAATATTGTCCATGCAGGTGCTCCTTTCATTTTTTGGACGAAAAAATTATAGGGCGCCTGCTTTTCTTTTGCCAAATTTGCCGTCGCGACCCCCGGGGGTCAGCCCCATGGGGCAAGCCCCAAAGGGCTGTTTACGGACAACGAAACGGCAAGGCTACGGAATAAGTTTCCACAACTTTTCAGTACACTGCCAGGAAAAGGAAACCTTTACGAAGAAGAAGAAGAAAGGAAATTACTTATCCTCTTCTTTTGTCGGACTCGTTTCTTCTTTTGTCGGGTCTTCTTCTTTTGGTTGGCTGTCCTCTTTCGGACTTTCTACTTGCTGATGGTCTTCTTCATTTGGCTGGTTCTCTTCTTTTGGACTCTCTGCTTTATCCGAGGCTTTCAAAGACTCCAGCTCTTTTCTAAGAGCCGCGATTTCCTCGTTCTTCTCGTTCTTCTCGGCTTCAATCTTCTCGTTTTTCTCGTCTTTCACGACCGTGAGGATTCTATATGCTTCATAGGCAACGATGAGAAGGCAAGGGACGATCACGATGAGGATGATCCCGGCCGGTTCTTTGAGGGAGTTGATGGTCGCACCCAGTAGATAATTCTGCCCTTTGACTTTGCCGATGATGTAATTCCATCCATCAACGGAGGTATCGATCGTTTGTTGTCCCGCCAGATAACTATCCTTCGGGTTCGAATTATCGCCTTGGAGAGTGAAAACGAAATCGCTCTCGCCTTTGCTTACGATATCCACCACACGGTGAGTGGTGATGATTTGGCGTGGGTCAGAGGTATTGCCATTCATGTAATAGACGTACTTATAAGTGAGCACATCCCCCACGTTGATCGAAGAATACCATTCGCATCTCTTCGTCTTATCCGTGGGCAACTGATCAATGAAAACGCAGGATTTATTAGGAATGCTCTTGATTCTGTAGGAGGAGACATCAACTGAGCCATCCCCTTCCATGGAATCAGAAGTGACGACGCGGAGCTCCGTATTGAAAATGGTGGCCGAGCCATCATTGCTGTTATTCATGGAGACGGTCAAGATGAGCACGAAAATCGAGAAAAGCGCGAAAGCCCCGGCGATGACGTCGAGAACAATGCTGACCACTTTCTTGATGATGGCTTTTTTATTTTTCGTTTCTTCCATGCTTTAGCCTTTGTTAGAAAGAGGCAACGAGAAACTATACAGGCTCATTATGCCTTTATCTCGTTCTCTCCCCCTTTGATGCAATCGATTGTCGCTTCCTTGATCAACCTAGTGAGCAAGAAGGAAGATTCTAAATCAATATAGCTTCTTTCTGCCCCTTGCCTTTTTATGCGATAAAAAGGGCGTTATCTAGGTCCTTTAACAAAAAGAATGATAAAACGAAATGCCGTAGAAAGGGTATTTATTTTTAATAAATACGGCTTCTAGTCTCCTAAAATTGCCCTCACCATGCCTTTTTATGAAGGGCAAATGCTTTGAACAACCAACCGAATATCATACAAAAATCATCAATCGTATAGATATTCAATCGATAAAACGCCAACTTCATTAGAACTTCAACGCTTACTTCAATGAAACTTCAATGGAGTATTGAAGTGATTTCAATGAAGAATGAACAGTCCTTTTAGATGCATCTCACTTTGTCCAGATTGGACGAATAGAGCTTTGCTTTGGCTTTTTCCTCAACTAGAAGATAATGCTGCTTCACGAGATTATCCAAAACGCTCTTCCTTAAATACGATGAATTCGAGATGCCCAAGAAAGAGGCAATATCTTTCGCGTCCCTCTTTTTGCCGTAGCAGAATGAGAGGATCCTCATATCGTATTTGCCCTCGTTTTCGATTATGCCGCTGATGGCGATGGCATCTTCTTCCAAAGACACCCCATCAGCGAAAGTGAGGTCAGGCAAAGTGATCGAGAACTGGTTGTACTTGCTACTTATGAAGGGCTTATGGAGGGCATCGGCCTCTTTATAATCATCGACGATCTTTTCGAATCCCGTGCCCTTCTTTTCCATCACCCCGCATAAAACGAAGACGTCGGAAATAAGCTCATTCCTTCTATTCGAGATAAGCTGATCGAGCTTATAGGTCAAGCGAGGCTCATCGCTTTTGAAGATGGAGCCAGGCGAGGTTATTCTTAAGCGGTTTACGAAGATATCCACGGCAATATCGGCCCCTTTTAGTAGATAATCGCGATGGGCTAAAGCGTTGACGAGGGCCTCAAAGACGCTTCTGCGCGGAAAAGCGTCGATATCAAGGCGGTAGGTATCTTTCTTGATGAAGCCCTTATTCATATGGAGAATGACAAAGTCCCACATGTACTGTAGAGCATCAATGAGATTGCCTTTGAACGTATTGCTCGCGAGTATTTTCGTATCGCCGCGGCTTTTCCCTTCGTAAAGCGAGCAGACGACGCTCGTATCATCACCCGTATAGTTATCCATGAATAGGCTCGCGCCTTTTCTTAAATAGCCATCGTTATCGAAGAAGCCGACGGAAGAGAGGAGTTTCTCCGTGAGCTCCCCACCGACTTTCTCTTTATGGAAGGCGGAGAGTTTCGTGAAATCGGATAAGGAAAACTTAATATCGGTCTTCGCTGTATCGTATCTTGCCCCACCGCTCTCTATGCTCATGCTGATGAGTTCCTCCGCTGTTGCAGCGGAGGTATAACCATCTCTTCTTTTATAGACACTTGGCATCCCCTTGAACATCAATATGAGCGGTTTTTCTTTTGCCTCAAAAATATCGACTTTCAGCACGTAAAGAGTTTTCTCGCGCACCTTATACGGTATTAACGCCGTCTGCATATCCGGCATGACTGGGAAATGATCTTGGACGGTATGGTAAAAATAGAGCTTCTCTTTATCTATCTCCTCGCTTTCAAAGCCCAGGAGCTTGTTGCTCTTATCCTCAACGCCAATAAAGAAAGATCCGCCACGAGAATTGGCAAATCCATCGATCGTCTTAAGCCAGCTTATGGTATTCTCGCGGTCGAGTCTCGCCTTGCACTCAAAGCATCCATCTTCGGCGGCGTATTTATCGTATATATCTTGTAAAACCATCTAGCGAAGCCTCCTGCTCAAATACTACTTCAATGTAACTTCAATGTCCACTTCAATACAACTTCAATGAAGTATTGAAGCAACTTCAATGAACGGCAAACAAGCTTTAAATCCTTAAAACCCCTGAATCTTTTGTCAAAAAAGAGTTACTCAAACTATTCGTTATTCAAATATTCTCCCGAGAGATTATTCTATTTTCCGAGAGAATAATCATTTTTCCGAGAGATTATTTGATTTTCCGAGAGAATAATCATATCTTTATAGGGTGAGGCCACGCTTATGGAAGAAACGCTTGCTTATTTGGAGAATCTGAAAGAAAGCTCAACGATTGAGCTTAAGGAAGGCGCAAGAAAAGTGCCATCCAGCCTTTTCGAGACCTATTCATCCTTCTCCAACACGAGCGGAGGAACAATCTATCTAGGTATCAAAGAAGGGAAGAAGAACGAGATCATTGGCATCGAGAACGCCGTTGAGCAAAAGCGCAACTTGATTTCATCCTTGCACTCGAAAGAGAAAGTCAGCTACTGCTCAATGAGGGAAGAGGATGTATCGCTCATCGATATCGACGGCAAAATAGTCATGAAGATCGTGGTTCCAAAAGCCCCGAAAGAAGTTAAGCCAGTATATATAAACAAGAATCTCTCCTTATCTTACGAGAGAATCGGCGATGGGGATTTCTTGCTGAACGAAGAAAGTATCGCCACTCTTTTAAGCGAGCGGCGCGGCATCGGTTTCGATATGATGAAAAACCCGTATGGCTTCTCCTTCTCGCATGTCGATCTATCCTCTTTGCATTCTTACCGCGACTATCTGAACCTCGTCTTCCCAAGCAATATCTACCGCAGCCTCTCCGATCATGACTTCATGCTGCGGATCGGGGCGATGCGCGACGAGGAAGGAGAGGAATCACTCACCAATGGCGGGCTCCTCTTTTTTGGCTATATCGATGATATTAGGCAATTAGTCCCCAATTACCAATTGGATTACATCGAAAAACTCGGCGATAACAAGAGGTGGGATTATCGTTTAGCAAGCGATGATTTATCGAATAACTGCAACTTGTGGACTTTTTTCTCGATTGTTTCTGAGCGCATCATCAAAGGCCTTCCTAATCCTTTTAAGACTAATGGTGTCAATAATCTCGACGGAGAAGATATAAAACGCGCGGTGATTGAAGGGGTGAGCAATGCCATCGCCAATCAGAATTATCCTTATTCCCCCGCTTTATCCATCAAGAAGACCCCTAATAACGTCATTATCGTAAATTCTGGCGATATGGGGGTTTCCTTTGAGCAAGCGAAGGCCGGCGGCATCAGTGATCCAAGGAACAAAAACATCATGAATTACCTGCGCATCATCGGCGTGGCCGATAGAGCAGGGACAGGCATCCCGAATATCTATGACGTCTTTGCCTCCTATCACTTCCTTTCCCCTTCCCTCAAAGTGAAAAGAGAGCCTCTCCGCACCGAGCTCAAATTGAATTTCCTCTCTTTGCCTTCCTACACCCCTTATAGAGATGAGAAACTCCGCATTCTCTCTTATTTGGATGAGAACGAAGAAGGGGCTTCTCTCGCTGAGATAGCCTCTTTGATCGATAAAAAGAATACCGTCGCAAGCCAAATCATGAGTGAGCTAATGTCGCTAGGCTACATCAAGACGAACGGCAAGAAAACAAAGGGCAAAAAGTACTTCAAAAACGAGGATTGATCCACCACGTTTAGATGGGCTTTGTCCGTTTTTCCAACATGTTTGAGCCCCGTTTTGTCCGTTTTTCCAACATTTTTAAGGCGCGTTTTGTCCGTTTTTCCAACAATGTACTTTTGCACCAAAAACACGCAAAATCGGCAAAAGCATAGGTATTATCGGACTTTTGGCCTAAAGGTTTGTTGTATAATAATGTTGTATAATGGATTTTTGGAGGTCCGGTCCTCGAATATTTCACGAATGTTTTTTTCGTCCCTGAAAAAGGCGATGAGCAACCTCTAAAAATTCTCCCTTCTAGCGGGCCCCCAAAGAGTTGATTTCGCCAAGGAGTAAATGTTCAATCCTAGGATGATGTTTCAAGCTCTTTGGGTGTAAACGCCGCCAAGGAGTATTGGTTATGAGAAGAAAATGGGCGGAATCTCTGCAAAACCCTATTTCTTTTGCGAATACACGTTTTACGCCACTCTTGCTGGGTTATTCCTGTTTTCTCCGCAAAAGCCGCTCGCTTTTTCCGAAATTGATAAAAACGCCCTTTTTGCGACCCTTAAAAAGAAAGGCCCAGCTTTTCAGCGGGGCGCTCTCGTTATTGAAGCGAAAGAAAGATTTTTAGTCTCCAGTGGATGTAGGAGCAATCCACTTCGCGTAAACAGTGATGTCGCTATAAACAGTTGTGAGATTGGTGAATTGACCAACATTCACGTTGTTGAAATCGGTGCCAGCCCACCAACCGGCAAAAGTGTATGGTTTTTGTGAACTAGTCTCTTTCCTTGCAGGGACTGGCAAATCCAACTTTTTATAAGAATAGAAATTGCTACCTTTTGGGAGTGTGTAAGTCTTGCTTCCGCTTACTAGCCACGCTCCATCGGCTGCTGGATCTGAATCATTGAGATCGAATGTTACGGTAATCGGTTTTTCACTTTCCTTCAAATATATTTTTGCCACCCAATGCGAAGAATTTTCGTCACCTTCTTTTTGATATATCACAGCGCGGTCTTCATCGATATAAAAATCGCCAGGCTTTCCAATTTCATCATTTGGTTTGTCTTCGCCGGTCCACCACTTCGTTGGTCCGTCAAGAGTGAATGTATCGGGCTCCTTATTCTCATCAGTATATTCGACGGTGATAACATAATTCCCATTTTCATCAGTGATGCCTGTCACCGACTCAATCCCACGCGCGGCTACTATCCTATAATCGGCTGATTTTCCGTCAGTGAGAGCAATATGTATCGTGACATCGCCAGTTTTATCATCTTTTGTGCAAGTGAATTGATCGATACCTACGCCATCCTCTCCATCTTTCCCGCGTGGCAAAACAAAGCTCTTCGGGTCAGAGCCATCGGAGAAGTGAATCGTCATCGTGACATCGCCAGTCTCTTCATCAGTGGTCGTGGTTATCTCACTGATGCTTGTGGCGGCCGGGATCGTGAAGGTTTGATTATCGTATCCTTTGTTTGTGAAAGCGATCGTCACATTGATGCTCCCATCATCGTTTTCCTCATAAGTGATTGACTGGATGCCATTGCCGGCATTCCCGTCATTTCCTTTGCTCACGATGAAGACGCTTGGATCCTTGTCTTCATCGGTATAGGTAATGGTGATTTCGGTATTGCCATCATCAAGGGTGCGCGTGGATATGCCGGCGATACCCACCGCCGCATCCTGCTCAATGAAGGAAGAGCAGCCACTCAAAGCAAGGCTCCCTAGTGAGAGCAAAGATAGCAATACAGCTTTTCCAAATCTCCGTTTTTTCATATTGATGCTCCTTTCGCATTTGCTTTCAAATCTGCAATATTCGGCGCTTCTCCGTAATATGGATGAGTTTTATCCATAAGGGTGAACTTGAAGGGCTCAAAGCCCGTGAAGGTGGTAATCGCGCGGTACAGTTTAGCCATCATTGCCGAATCGTCAGAAGGGTTTAGATAATAATCAAGGAAGTCGACATTGAGCGGGTCTGAAGCGTGCTCCAAGCCAGGAGAGGTGATATTGACTCTTGTTAGATTCTCGCCACCACCATAGAAGGCCATTGGGATATTGACCATCACCTTCATACTATCTCCATCTCCCTCATTGAAGTAATTGCCAGTGGATCTGGCGATATTCTTCAAGATGCTCTTCAGCGGGAAAATCGTATCGATATCGATTTTCAATTTGCTGGCATCACCGCCCAGGCTCTCAAGGAGAGAAGCGGCAATCTTATCGATGTTCTGCTCCAAGATGCCCGTCAAGTCAATATCGTCGATGCACTTATAATCGTAGAAGCGGCAATCGTTTTCGATATTCACTTCGTACGGATATGATACTCCGCCGATATAGCTAGGGATGAACGGGAAGAGGTCTTTCGCGTATCGATCAATAAGACCGGAGAAATAAGAGGGCGTGTTATTGTAGAAGAAGGTGCCCGTGAAATTGGTTTCATTCCCGATTGAGGCGATGCCCGATTGCTCGAAGTAGACATTGGAGAAAGTGGTCGACCCTTTAATCTCGGTATTGCCGCTGCTCTCATATAGCCCCCTAGATAGGGAGAGCAAGGCATCTTTCATATGCTCATTCCCGCCTTCCCCGTTCTGGAGGTAATCGTTGAGGAGTTTATCGCCCTCCCCGTTCTTCTGCACGTATTGGCCAACCCTGATCGTTTCTTCGCTCCCATCTTCCTTGATGAAACTCCTATTGGCCCAGCCATCGGGTTTCGTGAATTCATTCACGCCGAGATCCGCCAAAAAGTTGAGGGAGTGACGCAAGATGGAATTCTCGACGCGGAGCGAGAAAGAAGAGAAACTCCGCAAGATGTTACGCCCATTCTCCATGATGGAGTTTTTGATGGTCACGTTATCCCCATTCACGTCCACCACGGTGCCAACGTTCTCTAAGAAGGAGAGGCTAGTGGGAAGGTCGCAGTTTTTTAGATGCACGTCATTGATAGTGATATTATCCCCATCGATATACATGCCCACATTATCTTGCCCGTATAAAGCGATGAGAGGCAAATCGGCGGGATTCCCCAAAGCGTAGACATATATCTTCTTTTGGAAGAGGTTATCCTTGTTATTCACTGGGCGCGAAACAGTTGAGCCCGTCGAAGAGTCGGTATAAGTCTCTTTATCGTACGGGAAAGCCAAGTTATGGAAATTGATGGTGAACCCATTCCCGTATACGTCTTTCTGGATATGGAGACCAGCGACTAGAGTCGAGGAAAGAGTCTTGTATTTGCCCCCACTAGAAGAGGCAAAGGCATTCCACTGGTTGATATACTCTAGACTGCTCGTGGTCTTGAAATAATATGCCTCATCCGCGAAAGAATAAGTGCCACTTCTGATATCATAATGCCCAAAGGCCTCCGTGGCTTCATCCTTTAAAGTGAGCTTATTGTTGAGCAAAGAGCCATCGTTATTGGTGTAGTAGGCCCCCGAAAGCGACTCGAAGTTCTTCCGTAAGACGATACTCTCGCCCGTTTTGCTCTTATTGGTCGCGAGCAAGAGCTCATCATAGGTATAGATATTGACTGACTCAGTAGGGACACTAAAAGCCAAAGAATAGGAAGTGAGAGTCTCTCCAGCCCCGGCCTCGAGGGTCAAATAAGCCTCCCCGTTGCCTTTAACTTTGATGCTCTTATCGCTCGTATCGAAAGCGATGTTCTCGCTGATGGATTTGATGCGCATATCGTTTGTCAAATCACTCGGAGCAGCAACAAACGAGAGCGAGAAAGAGGCATCGACCTTTTGCTCGTTCTGATAATCGTATCTACCTACATAAAGCGTCTGATCGATATTGGTACCACTCGTGGGGAAAGAAGGATAGAAAGCGAAAGCCACTTTATCGTAAATGAGGGCTTTAAAGGAACGCGAGACGCTCCCTTTCTCATTTCGGCAAGTGACGATGACTTCACCTTCTTCTTTGGCGATAAGGTGATACTCATCCCCTTTTTTCTCGATGGAGGCAATCTCGGTTTCTTCGTAATCGATCCCGCTCACCTCAAAGACGAGGTCGTTGCCATAGGCTAGCTCAGCGCTTTTATCGACAGTCGCTACAGCTTTCAAGGTCGTATCGGAATTGATTTTGAAGGACTCGAAAGAGGAATAATCCCAGGATATCCCGGTAATGTCTTTGGAAATATAAGCGAAATTGCGCGAGATGACATACACCCCGAGTAGCCCCAATAAGAAAGGCAAAAGCAAGAAGAAAAGAAGACCCTTCTTTTTCATGCCGCTACCTCCAAAGAGACGAACATGTCTTCTTCTTTCTTCAAGAAGAGCAAGAGAAGGATAACGGTAACAAGAACCGTGAAAATGGAGGAAGTCAGATATAGGAAGAAGCTCGAGAAGCCATATGCGCTTAAAACGGCCATATAGACAAGGATCACGATCGGAAGTAGTTCATAAAGCGTGGAGAAGACTCTGCCACCTTTCTTTAATTGCTTAAGCTCGGCGAAGAAAGTCACGATCGAATAGGATAAAAGCGAAGATAAAGCGAAGAGGAGAGAAAGAAGGAAGGTAGTCAAAGTGATGGTCTTTAAGGAATACATCACTACTAAGCCAACAAGCAAAGAGAAGGATGATAAAGAAAGCGGGATCATCATCTTGATGGCGATGATGGTGCGCGGCTTAATGGGCAAAGACTTCATCACTTTAAGGGAGCTGCCCTCGCGCGAGAGATAATCATCGGCGCCACTTAATAAGGTAATGGCAAAAAGCGATATCACCGCAATATCGGTCGCGGGCACAAATTCCTTGATGAAGCCAAGGTAGTAGCCAACCGTGCCGCTTGTGAAAATCGTGTTGAGAGCCAAAATAACCAAGTAAAGAAGATAAGGAGCAATAAGTAACAAAGACGAGAAAGAGAAGAGGTTCTCGTTATCGCGGAAGAAGACGATGAATTCTTTTTTAAAGAGAGCTTTTACCATGCTCTTTTGGCGATATACATGCTTCTTGCTCTTCTTCTTGCTCTCCTTCTCCCCTTCTTGCTGGTGGCGATATAGAACCACTGTCAGAATGAGCCCCAAGATAAAGGTAGGAAGAGAGAAGCCCAGCGCATAAAGGAAAGAAGAGAAACTGCCCAAGAAATAGATATTGGTCAAGTAATTCACGATGATGAAGTATTTTCTCGCTTCCATCAAAGAAGCGATGGAAGAAGTAGAGAATAGACGCGAGAGCGAATTCTCGCCAATCAGATCCAAAAAGAGGAGCAGCACCCTGCCATAGGCATATGTGGCACCAGCGAGCAAAAGCGAGGCGAGCACATACTCAATGATTTTGTGTTTATCCAAAAAGTTGAGGAAGAGATTGAAAGGCGCAAGAAGCAGCATCGAGACCCCACACTCGAAGAAGAAAGTGAGGACAGGATAAAAAAGAGCGACGAAATAGAAGGCGGGAAGCGCCCCTACATTCATCCCATACGCCACAAAAAGCGGATAAGTGAGAGCGAGAGTAAGAAGATAATTCGTGAAGAAGAGGAGCACGAGTTTGCTTGCGATCACTCTTTCATAAGGAAGCGGGTAAAGGGCCATCTTCTCTTTATCTTCCTCTTCGTAAAAGAGCTTCCGCTCGGTGAAGAGCGATATCACGATGACGAGAATAGAGATAATGAATAAGAAAAGAGTAGTGAAAGCAATCGGCGCATTATTAAAGGAGGAGATGCGCTTAAGGATATTGACGTAAAGGAGGGTCTCTAAAACAACCAAAGAAACAAGGAGAAAAGCGAACAAAAGGACGGTGAAAGCCCGCTCCTTCACGCTCTTCTTGCTCCCGAAGAGGAGCTTTATGTCCTTGCTTAAGAGGTTCAGCATCCTATTTCCCCTTTTCGAGCGTCTCCAAAAAGATGCGCTTAAGCTGGTAACGGAGATTGGGGTTGCTCTTTAAATCCAAAAGCGAGGCGACCACGCCATTATTGATGATGGCAACCCTATCGCAGATGGAAGATACTAAATCTATATTGTGGCTCGTCAAAAAGACGGTCTCGCCAGATGAGGCGTATGAGCGCATCATCTCGGTGAGAGTATCCACCGCCACCACGTCTAAGCCGACGGTCGGCTCATCAAGAATCCATAATTTAGGTCTATGCATCAAAGAAGCGATTAAGCAGAGTTTCTGTTTCATACCGTGCGAGTAGCCGCTTGTAGGTAAGGCCAAATCACTTTCCTTTAAGTCGAGCTTACTCGCTAAAAAGGTCGTATTGGTGCGGTAGTTATCTTCGCTGACATTATAAATAGAAGCGATGAAATCAAGATACTCGTATCCCGTCATCTCGTTATAGCAGTTAGGCTCACTCGCCACATACCCGAAGCACTTCTTGCTCTCGATGGGCTCTTTACTCACATCATGCCCATATATCTCGATTTTGCCCGAATTGAATTTCTTCGTGCCGATGATGCAATCGATGGTGGTCGATTTGCCAGCCCCGTTTTTGCCAATGAAGCCGAAAAGCTCGCCTTGATAGACGGTGAGATTGATCCCCTTAAGGACCTTCTTCTCGCCATAGTTCTTCATTAAGGAAGATAGAGTCAATGCCACTTCACTCATGCTCTTTCTCTCCTTCCCGCTTTATCCAGCAATACCGGTCATTTCGTTTCGTATAGAAGCCATATACGCTCCCGCAGGAGGAGCAGCTATATTCCCCGTTTTTAGAAGCCACCATCTTACTATGGCAATACGGGCAAAAGGTGGTATAGAGCGCTTCGCTCGCCTTATAGCTAATCGTCAAAGAATCGATGAAGCGCTTCATAAGCGCCGCATTGTTCATTGAGGCATATTCCTCTTTGATTCTTCCGTCTTTATCGATGAAAGCCAAAGAGAAGACGCTTAAAACGCACATATCTTCATCCATATAGGGGCAGTCGCATCTACCGGTGTAGTGATACCCCTCATTGAAGAAGAGCCATTTGGTGTAACTAGAGCCACCACCAATCTCCTCCACGTAGAAGCCTATTAAGCCCCTAGAAGGATAAGCATTGAGCTCAATCTTGAAATTCTCTTTCCGGAAGAGGAAACGTAAATCCTTCCTTGAACCCGTAATAAGGTAATAGTCTTTCTTCTTGAGGGCTTTCATCACAAGCGAGAGATAAGAATAAGTGAGAGCCTCTTTATCGGTGAGCGAGATATCCATCTTGAGCTTCGTGGTATAGAAACGGTAGATCTTCCCGTAATTCTGCTCTTTCACGAGGATATTGGTGGGATAGATTCTTCCTTCACTCCGTTTATGATCGCCGAGCGTTTTATAGAGCAGCCCTTGCTTAAGGCGCTCCATTTTTCTCCGGAGCGAGGCGATCTTGATGAAAAGCGCCTCTTCTTCGCTCTTCTCTTTCACGAGCTTATCGCCCTGCGCCATCGAGAGGGCGGGGAGATAATCTAGCTCGTATTCTTCGAGCAAAGCGTAAATATGGTTATAGGCATCGATGATGAAATAGTTTTCATATGTAGCCATATCATCGATGCTCTCCTCAAAGTGCACATATTCTGGGGAGAAAGAGCCATCCTTCTTCTTTTTCCAGAGGCTAGAATCTCGTTCTGTCTTAATAAAGGAGGCATTATCGATATTGGTCGCTACTTCGGCTCTTTCAAGCGAGTCAATGTAATTAACCTTGATATGGGGGCGAAAGAAGATGGAGGCAAAAGAAGGGAGAAGATCCCCAATCTCATCTAAAAAAGCCTCATCTTCCTTTAAGGTCGAGCTAGAGAGCGACTCAAGCGAGGGCAAAGACGCATAAAAGCGCTTGAGGGGCTTCTTTAACCCCTCACGCACCTTATTCTCGTTCTCTTTTGCCTTCTCTCGGCCTTTCGCTAGAAGCATAGATTATAGTCTCTTCATGAGCTCCTGGAGGTATTTGCGGCTCTTCGGGAAGGATTTAACGCCATAGCTATCATCAAGTGCAGCATTGATGCGGCGGAAAGAGCCTTCAAGCCCGCTGTCGAAGCGGCCCTCTAGTTTACGCAAGACTTTGCGGAGGAAGAGCATATCGAGGATATCCTCTTTCTTGCCACCCATCTTCACGTATACTGGGCAAATCTCTTCGACTTGCTTGATGATACGGTTACCAGTGGCAATGCCGAGTTCATCATAGGCTAAATCGAGCAATGAAAGGAAAGTGCGCTCATCTTCTTTCGAGAAAGCGGCTTTCTTATCAATACGAGCATCAACAAAGAGCTCATCGAGCTTCTTCTTGCCTAGATGGATTTCTTTGCCATCTCCTTTAGGCTCAAAAGGAACGTTATTCTTCGCAAAGTCGATGGAGATCGCACGGTCATAGACTTTATCGGCGATCGTGAAGGTGGAATCATCTTGGTTGGCGGTGCCCACGAAGTAGCAGTTGCCACCGATTTGGAGATTACCTTCGTCAAGTTTGACTGGTCCTACATAACCCGCCGGGAAGTGCATGATACGGAGCTTCCATTCGTCCTCTGGATACTCGAGGACGCTCAAGAAGTCAGCAAAATAATACTCAACGCGCGAGATGTTCATTTCATCCAATACGAAGATATAGATGGTATCCGGATTGTAGTTAGCCTCATATAGATTAAGCAAAGCATCGGTCTCGTTATAACGCTTCGAGAAATCGTTCCAGTAACCTAATATCGAACTCTTGTCTCTCCAAGATGATTGAACGGGCAAGAAGACGACGCGCGCGCCGATGAAACGGGCAAAATAACGCGGCAAGCTCGATTTACCAGTGCCAGAGACACCTTCAAGTATCGATAAGTGCGAAGTGGATAAACCAGCGAGGAAGAAGCGGATGGTTGGCAAATCGTAATAGAGCCCTTCTTTTTTCGCGAGATAGTCGCGGAAAGAGGTCGCAAGCGTCTTTAAATCGATATCATCGCTCTTCACCTCGTAGGCGT
Organism: Roseburia hominis; assembly: GCA_963642055.1. GTDB lineage: Bacteria > Bacillota_I > Bacilli_A > RFN20 > CAG-826 > UBA4951. The sequence continues at coordinate 26,334 of CAVIFQ010000016.1, forward strand.
TAGACCCGCCATAGGCCACATCAATCTTGCTTAAGCCAGGGAAGACGATCTCGCGGTCAGCCAGAGCCTCGACAACGCTCCCCGTGCCATTCCCTACTCCTCCCGCGGCGGCGATTTCCCCAGCCACCGTGGCTTTATTATCGGGCGAGGCGCCGAAATTGCTCCTGACGTCTTTATCATCGTCTTCTTCGTCCACTAACTGCTCTGGGTCCTCTTTCATGGACACAAAAGGTTTGCCGAGCTTTAAGTAGTTCGTGAGCGTCAAAACAACGGCCCCGACGATAATCCCGAAGAAGAGGAAGATGAATAGACCCATCAGCATCGAGATGGATAAATAGAGAGACAAAGAAGCGATATTCTCCATCTTGATGGGGGATTGGATAACGAAAGATAAACCCCATGATAGAGCCACGCATACGATTAAAGCGAGCAAATATAAAACGATATACTTAAAGGAATACCATTTCGCTTTCTTTAGCTTCGCAAAACGGCTGATATATAGGAGCAAGGCAAGGCCAAGCGGGATATATATCGCAACAAGGAGGAGCGATATCGTCGCGCTTCCCCCGGCTTCGAAGGTGCCATTCACCCCGAAGATGGCAGTCGAAAGAATCGCGATCGGATTCTTCTTGCTTAAGATTCCCCCATCGCCGACATTGATGCATAATCCAGCGAAGATAATCGCAAAAGCGAGGAAACAGGCTAGTCCGATGGCAATCAGATTCCCGCGCGAGAAGAACGGGTGACGGACAATCTGCTTCTCGTTCACCTCGTTATCTTTCTTCTTCTTTTTCTTTTTGCTCTTTTTGACTTTCTCTTCTACGGGTTTGCTCTCCTCTTTTGCTACTGAGGCGCCTTCTTCCCCTAGAATCGAGACTAGAGACTTCTCTTCGTTTTCCATACGCTTTCGCTCCTTCTATTGTTTTTATTTGGATAAATCGTATTCCGTGCTGCTTTCTTTATCCCCTATCTTTATCACTCTCTTGAGAATAGATGAAGAGACAACGTTCTCTTCCTCTTCTTTAGAGATGAACCCGCTTTCGGAAAAGCGGTAGAGATAGCCTTTGTAGTGGATTTCCTCATTATACGAGGATGGTAATTCCTCGCTTGGTAAATCAATATATGAGAAGAGCTTCTTCTCGCGTTTGCTCTTATTATCGGCGATCGCTCCCATATAGTGCTCCGCCATAAAGAGAGAATAGATGAGAGTGGCAATGGTGATAATGCCATTGCCTGACTGGAGGAAGAGGACGAAGGCCCCTATCTTATCGGCCTTCTGCCCCGTGTATTTGCCTATCACATCGCTGAAAGATGGCTGAGTGGTATCCGTGGCATTATTCGCATCGCCTCTAGTGGTGTATTTATAGTTACCATTATCGTCGACATCGACTTCGATGACCCTGTGGATGATAGTCTCGCCCTTGCTCGTATCGTAATAAGCGATGACATCATATTGTTTGATATCACTCTGGTTTTTGACTTTGTGGATCAATAACACATCATAAGTCTGGAACTGGTCATTGAGGTCATTGTCTACCAGATACTGGTTCGCGATATTCTTTTGACTCATGGAGCCACTCGCTACCACAAGTAGAGATACATCCCCAATCATCTGGTGAGTGGGAGAGAAGCGGGAGATAAAGCCATAGATAAGGGTCGGTATCATGATTACCAAAGCAAGGATGAATAAGGCATTGCCCGTGATTTTTAAGGCCTTCTTCCTTTTCTTGTGGATCCTCTTATCTATCGCTTCATCTATTATCTCGATATCGCGATCGGTATCTTCCACCGCCTTCTTCTCCTTTTTGGCGTAATAAGCGAAAAACATCGTGAATAATATCGCGAGTATCGCCATCGAGATAATGGTGATAACCAGCGAAAAAAGCTCTGATTTGCTTAAGCTCAGCATCGTTATTCCAACCATTTTAAGCGCGGACACCTTCATTGATTGCCCTCGCTTGTGGTTGTGCTGCTGCTGTAAGAGCCGCTTGTTAAAGCAGTCAAAGTGACGGTGAACTGCAAGTCATTCACGTTGTTTGGCACGGTCTCCCCATCAGCGTATCCGTACATCGTTCGCCTGAACTGATTGAATTCGGAGGTTATCTGCTCAATGGTCTTCGATTCAACCAAATTGCTGTCATAATAAATACTCGGGTTCAGTCCTTTAAAGTATTCACCCCAGATAAAGCCGACCGTGACGGAAAAAGAGGCAATCCCGGAATCGGTGCCATCTTCGTTTTTGATTCCCGTAAGCGTAAATTCCTGCGGGTTTTTGATATAGTCGAGATTGCTATCGTATTTGTTATCACCCGTATTGAGAGCGATATAGCCTATATCAATCGCCTTTTGGATCGATTCAGGCACCGTCAGCTGATATGTGCAGTACTTTACGAAGTTATACGCATTGAGTTTGCCAGTGAGCGTAACCGTAAGGTGCTCGCCGTTGCTCCCATCGTATCTGACTCGTCCTTCGCTGTCATCGACAGCCGCATCGAAACTGATGCGGTTGCATTTATCAGTGAATTCAACATCGCTGAAAACCACTTTAGCGTCCGTGACGACGCCAACGTAGACGTTGCCCGTCTTCTCTCCCATTGCTTTCAAAGTGAGCATCCACATCGCGGAGCCGCTGGAGACGAGGGCAACGCTCGTGATTGCCACAAAAGAGAAGAAGGCAGCCTTGTGTTGCTTGATGAACCTCGAAAGACCTGCCATTTTTCTTTTTTATGTTTATTTCTTTATGTGTTGTTGCTCACCGTCACGGCTGTTGTATCTACCTTGATCGTGAGCTTGTAGTTTATCGCCAAATCGCCTGTTTGTTCCTCTTCGCCGAATAAGGCTTTCATGAAGGCATTCATCTCTTCGCCCATCTCGGCATCGCTTTTTGCTTTGCCGTCGACATCTTCGTCATAGTATCGACTGGGATTCATGCCCTTGAAGAAGGTGCCCCAACCAAAGGCGAAGGTGATCGAGAAGTCATAAGTATCCTTCGCATCGGCAGAAAGGGCCAAATAGTAGTTTTTATTATTGGCATCGGTAGTGAGTTCAACCTCATTATCGAAGCACTCCGGGAGAGTGATGTACTGATTATGCGTCTCATCATCTTTCGCGGCTTCCTTGAAGTTCTCCATGATGGTGGTATTCTCCGTCCAGGTCTGCTCAGAACTGTCGTAGTAGCCCATCGTGAGCTTCGCCGTCACTTTGCTTGTGGCGGCTACAGATGCTGGGTTGATGATGCCAGTCACCGTATTGGACATCCGCTCATACTGCTGATTGTCCCATCTGATACGGCCCTCACTGTCATTTTTCTCCGGATCGAAGTCGATAACGTATCCTGTCGTGCCCGACATTGCCCCATCGCCATTCATGTCATTGACTTGAATCTTGATGGCTTTGGTATCAACGACACCAACGTGGAGACCACCTTGGGGGTTACTCTCACTCGAAGCGGACAAAACGAAGGCGGCAACGCCTGTAGCAGTTAGGGCGATGGCTGAGAAAGCCACCGCACCGATAATGACTGCCTTTCTAGAGTATGCTTTCTTCGTTAGTTGCTTCATAGGAGGTTAAAAAGAGATTAAGGATTAAATGCTATTAGCTATTATTATTATTGGAACTGCCAGGTTTAGCTGTGATTTCTAATGAATAAGTCAAACCTTTTAAATTCGCGATCGTGCCCATAGCTTTGTTCGCGTTTTCGACATTAGAGTTATCGTTTATTAAGGCGCCATAGTAATAATAAGGATTTACGGCAGTGTCCCCAGAAGTCGGAATGAAATTATTGCCCCATCCGAAACCGAAATCGATGGTTACCGTATATACTCTGGAAGTGGAATCAGTGCCCGAGGTTTTACTCAATTCCGCTTTTAGCGACGCATCTTTGGCTTTATAGGTTGTCGTTTGATCACTTACTTGCTCAACCAAATCGGGTCCTGTGATGTATGTTTTGTTGCTATTAGTGCTATTACCTTTTAGGCAGGTATAGTAAGCGCCTAGCATCTTCTGATAATCGTCTCCGGTTGTTTCGTTGGAAATTTTGAGCGTAGCAGTAACAACAGGATCTTTCGTCGAATTTGAATAGTCAGTCAACGTGAAACTGTAGACAGGGAAGCATTCAGCTTCGACCACGGTCTTGCCTTCCTCGGATTTGCTATCAAATCCGAACCAGCTATAACTGTTTTCCGGAGAGTGAGTAGTGGCATCTTTAGGACTGCCAAAAATAACAGCAGCTCCATCTTTTACGCCTTTAATCTCTTCTTCCGTGTTAACTGCTTTGTTTATCCATTTCTGTGCGGAAATAACGACTGCGTTATTTGTAATATCGTAAACAGTGATATTCCCTGTCTTGGTTTCACCGGCATCCGACACAATGTACCACCCTGCAAAACCAACACCAGTGAGTGCAAGTGCGCCGAGACATGCTGCGGCAATGATGCTTGTTTTTGATAATTTCATAAGGTTA